>JBGPNQ010000543.1:0-2511 GCA_041487615.1 Anaerolineae bacterium | reverse complement strand
GAGTACATCTGTGGTTTAATCCTCTCATGGACTCTTCCTTGCTCCCCTTCTTCAAGCCTCGGGGTGTCGTCGTCATCGGCGCGTCCACGTCTCCCGAAAAACTCGGCTATGGCGTGGCGCGCAACCTGATCCAAAGCGGATATCAAGGCGGAGTTCACTTTGTTGGGCAAAAAAGGGGAGAATTATTCGAGCGTCCGCTGAATACGGACATAGATCAAGTCCGTGACGCCGTTGATCTCGCCATTCTGATCGTCCCTCCGAATAGGACCTCCACCGCAATCGAAGAGTGTGGCAGGCGCGGCATCAAAGCCGCGATCATTATGTCATCGGGGTTTCGGGAAGTTGGCGCGGAAGGCGCGGCGCTGGAAAAACAATGCTTTGATGTAGCTCGTGCGTATGGCATGCGGCTGCTAGGACCAAACTGCATTGGCACGATCAATACACATCTCCCCCTCGACACAAGTTTCCTGCAACCGCCCATGCCCGCGCAGGGTCATATTGGGTTCATCTCGCAATCGGGCGCGTTCTGTGCAGCGATCATCGATTGGGCGCGCCGCGAAAGCTTTGGCTTCTCGCAGCTCATCAGCCTCGGCAATCAGGCTGATGTCAACGAGACCGACATTTTGTCCGCTCTGGCAGAGGATGAGCATACGCGCGTCATTGTAATGTATATGGAAAGCGTTTCGGATGGCCGAAGATTTGTGGAGGTCGCTCGTGCGGTGACGAAACGCAAACCAGTCATTGCGCTGAAAGTCGGTCGCTTCGAATCGGGACAAAAAGCAGCTGCCTCGCATACAGGTGCGTTAGCTGCATCTGACATAGCATTTGATGCGGCGTTCGAGAAAGCTGGTATTCTGCGCGCCATGTCCGCGGAGCAGATGTTTGACTGGGCGAGGGCATTGGAATCATATCCTGGTGGTTTCCCCCTACTGGGACTTCGCGATACTCTCGCAACAAGCGGACAAAACGGAATTGCCATCTTAACCAATGCAGGCGGACCTGGTGTCATCGCAGCCGATTCGCTCGAAGATAACGGCCTGCGTCTCGCCAAATTAAAAGAGCCAACGCTGAAAGCATTGATCGCTACTCTTCCTTCTGCTGCGAATGTGTTCAACCCTGTCGATATGCTCGCTTCCGCTTCGCCAGAAACATATGCAACGTGTTTACGGATCTTATTGAGTGATGACTCCGTGGATGGCGTGCTGATCATCCTCCCGCCACCACCGATGTTCAAAGCGGAAGACGTGGCAGAAAAACTTGTTGAGGTAACGTTCGCTCAAGCCGCCGTCCACGGCGGCGAGAACGCCGCCTCGAGCAGGCATAAGCCAGTTATCCTTGCATTGATGGGATCAACTCTCATAGGAGAAGCGCGTTCCAAGTTTGAAGGCTCGAACGTTCCATGTTATCCGTTCCCTGAGCGAGCAGCATCGGCTTTGGGTGCGTTGGTCAAACGAACAAAATATCTTGACCGTGTACCAGAGACTGTTGACCGAACTGTCCATCGTCCACGGTCCACAGTCAAAAGTTCATTAGAAGAGCTTCTTACGGCATACAACATCGCAACCGCACCGGTCAAGCTGGCACGCACACTACACGAAGCAGAATCCATTGCCGAAGAACTTGGTTATCCTGTTGTGATGAAGATTGCCTCGCCGGATATTTTGCATAAGTCAGATGTCGGTGGTGTGATATTGAATATTCAAAATACCTCCGCGTTACTTGTTGTCTATACGCAGATGACAGAGGCTGTCAAAGAGGCGAAACCGGAGGCGCGGATTGCTGGAGTCCAGATGCAGCGGCAGATCCCAAGCGGACAGGAAGTCATCGTCGGCGCGGTGCGTGACCCGCAATTTGGTCCGTTGATGATGTTTGGCTCGGGCGGCGTGGAAGTGGAAGGACTCAAGGATGTGTCGTTCGCGCTGGCACCGCTGACTCAGGCTGACGCTTTGAAAATGATCCGCAAGACGTGGGCCGGTCGAAAGTTAAAAGGCTTCCGTAACATCCCCCCCGCTGACGAGGAATCCGTCGTCGATGTCCTCGTCAATCTATCTCATCTTATTATGGAAAATGAATCCATCGAGGAGATCGAAATCAATCCGTTGCGCGTTTTGAGAGAAGGCGTGATTGCCATAGATGTAAGAGTCAAATAAATCGTGTTGTATTGCTATAAAAAATATTGTATAGTGTTTACAGGTAATTTTGGAAAGGAGAAAACAATGGCAGATAGTGTTTATAAGGTAATAGAGTTGATCGGCACGAGCACTGAATCCTGGGAAAAAGCGGCCACAGTTGCTGTGGAGCGCGCCGCGCAGTCCTTGCGTGAATTACGCATTGCGGAAGTCGTTGAACTGGATATGCAATTGGAGGAAGGAAAAGTAGTTGCCTACCGCGCCAAGCTGAAAGTATCGTTCAAATATGAGGGTCCTGATTAACGTGCAAGGTACCGGGGACAGCGGATTGAAAAATATCATTCCCTCCAGCATTTTGGGGGAATGATATTTCTGGATTCCT
>JBGPNQ010000542.1:0-2513 GCA_041487615.1 Anaerolineae bacterium | reverse complement strand
GTTGCTTCCATTGATGAAAGATGGCAGTCTGCGCGTTGACAGCCAGCCGTGGCGACCAAAACGAATCGTTGATATTGACCTGACGGGCAGCAAGTTCCTTCACGGCCACCTCCAGGTCGAATTATAGAACATTTCCTTTTCGCTAGAGTGGATAATGGAAGGGCTTAGCCACTGAGTCCACAGAGAGCTTTGAGATTTTCTCTCTGAGAACTCAGCGATCTCTGTGGCGAAAACCGCTTAGCCCATCTGATCGGTTAGTCTGGTGTTCAGAATTCTGTTGACTCTTCGATGGATTTTTTGTATACTTTTTGAAAGCGCTTTCAGAAAACGTTTTCAAATGCTTCTGATGAACCCCAAAAGCCGTCCACCCACCATTGCCGATGTTGCCCGACACGCGGAAGTATCCATTGCCACGGTAAGCCGCGTGCTAAATGGGACGACCCCCGTCCAACGCGAAAAAACAGATCGAGTGCGCCTGGCGATGGATGAACTCCAGTTCGTTCCCCGTCACGCGGCACGTGTACTGGCGAGCAAACGCACAAACACCATCGGTTTGGTGTTGTCCGAAATCAGCGGCGCGTTCTTCCCACCCATGCTGAAGGGTATTGAAGCAGGTGCGCACGAGGCCGGCTATGATTTACTGATCCATTCCACAAAGAAGGAAGGGCCCTCGCGTCGTCCACTCGGTGAGCACAACACAGATGGATTGTTGATCTTTACAGATAGTCTGGACCATCGCGACCTGCATCGCCTGCACAATATGAATTTTCCTATTGTGCTTTTGCACCAGACCCCACCCGATTCCCTGAACCTCCCCGTAGTGACAGTTGAAAATAAGGATGGCGCCGCCATGCTGGTCAACCACCTGATCGAAGTGCACGGCCGGCACCAGATTGTTTTTCTGCGCGGACCCGAGGGACATGAAGATTCGGTCTGGCGTGAGCGCGGCTATTGTGAGGCGCTTGAGGCGCATAACATACCCTTCAAACCGGAGCTCATCGCCACAGGTCTATTCGATGAAGATGAGGCCTTTGCTTCGATACAAAAAATACTGCTGGATGGAAATCCGTTCGACGCAGTCTTCGCCGGAGATGATGACTCTGCCATCGGTGCGATGCGCGCCATCAAGACGACAGGACGGCTCATTCCAGGAGATGTGGCTGTTGTGGGTTTCGACGATGTCCCCTTTGCCCGATACCTCTCCCCCGCGCTGACAACTGTACGCGCTCCGATCGAAGAGGTCGGGCGCGAAGCTGTCCGCCAGCTTGCACGCTTGATGAATGGCGAACAAGCCCAGGCGTTGACTCTGATGCGCACCGAATTAGTCATCCGCGAATCATGCGGATGCACATCCTTATCCACAAATGTACCAGAGGAAATGGGGAGGTGAAACGCAGAAAAGAATCCGTCTGTGTGAATCCAAATCAATTCTCAAATATTCGGAGGAGCGAATGAAAAAGAACCTGTTCAAAATATTGACGCTGCTGGTCCTGGTCTCGGTGCTCTTGAGTGCGTGTGCTCCCAAAGCGCCCGCCACTCCCGTTGAAAAAGTAAAGGTTGTCATCTTCGTGGGTATGGGCACCGGCACCGATCCCGACCAGGTGGATGCACAGAACCAACTGGCCCAGAAATTCAATTCCTCGCACGATAATATCGAGATTGAATTTCTCATCGTCCCGCATGAGGAATATGCCACTCGGTATCTGGCCATGCTCTCAGGCGGCAATGCTCCGCAACTGGTGGGACCGAACGGCATTTCCACGGTCGCTGAATTCTTCGATACATGGGAGGATGTCACGCCGTACATCGAAGCCGAGAAATATGACCTGAGTGATTTCTACGGCCCGGCCGTGGAGCTGAACAAATATCCAGATAAAAACACAGGCCTGCCGCTGGGACTGTATCCATCCTACATTTACTATAACAAAGACCTGTTTGACGCCGCGGGTGTCGATTACCCTACTCACGATTTCAATGACAAATCCTGGAACACAGATAAGTTGCGCGAAGTTGCGATGAAGCTCACGCTCGATAAGAACGGCAAGAACGCCACGGACCCTGCCTTTGACCCCGAAAACATTGTGCAATATGGCTATGACGATTCCTGGGATACGATGCGCGGCACGCTGGCGGATTGGGGCGCCCAGAATGTGGGACGACCCACCACCGCTGATTACAAAACGGCGGTTGCAAATTCCCCTGAATGGATACAGGCATTGCAGTGGATGAGCGATGGCGTCTGGAAGGATCACTTCATCGGCAGCGCTCAAGTTCAGGCAGGACGTGATTCAGCAGGTGTCGATCCCTTTGGACCGGGTACTACAGCGATGTTCTATAGTCACACATGGTTCCTGGCAGAAGGGCTTCATGACCTTTCCTTCTCCGCGGATATTGCTCCCTTCCCCTATAACCCCAAAGGTCAACGCATCTCCCGTATCGACGCGGACAACTTCACGATCCCGAAGGATGCCAAACATAAGCAGGAGGCCTGGGAAGTGATGAAGTGGTTGACT
>JBGPNQ010000541.1:0-2534 GCA_041487615.1 Anaerolineae bacterium | reverse complement strand
TCGTGCAGACATCTTACCAAATCTCTCATCCTTCGCGTAAGGTGTGAGTAGATACCTTGTTTTTCCAACAAAACTCACTGGTGAGAAACTATGTCCGTCATCCGCTCCTCTGACATTGGAAGTTACCTGTACTGTCGCCGCGCATGGTGGTATCGCAAGCAGGGATTCGAGTCCGAGAATCAAGCTGAACTCGCGGCAGGAACCGAACTTCACCACAAGCATGGGCGTCAGGTTCTGGCGTCCTCATTGAATCGCACCGTCGGGCTGGTCCTACTGATGATTGCGATCATCATTCTCGTGGCATATTGCACTGCAAGAATAGTGTGAGGCGGAGATAATATGACTGTTTTAGACAGACTCGCTCATTCCCTCGGTCGCCGCGACGAAGTTCCAAACGAGGAACTTGCGCGGGATTTGGCTGCGAAGAAAGATAAGGAAGGGATTCGTGAAATTGCAGAAAACCTGTGGAATAAAGATAAGAACATCCAGGCCGATTGCATCAAAGTTCTGTACGAAGTCGGCGCTATCGAACCAAAACTGATTGCCGACTACACAGAAGAATTTGTTAAATTGCTGCGGAGCAAAAACAATCGTCTGGTCTGGGGTGGGATGACTGCCCTTGCGGAGGTGGCGAAAGCAAATCCGGCTGCGGTCTTCAAAAACATAAATGAGATCAAAAAAGCTAAAGAGACTGGCTCGGTCATCACAGTAGATAACGCCATCTCCACTTTGGCGTATACAGCCTCTGCGAATGAGCAATATAACAAAGCAATCTTTCCATATTTGCTGAAACATCTTGCGGGGTGTCGTCCCAAGGAAGTTCCGCAACACTCCGAAAAGACATTGCCTGCCGTGAATTCTTCCAATAAAAAAGAGTTCCTCAAAATTCTTGAGAAACGGATGGAGGATTTATCGGGTTCAGGTTTCGCGCGCGTCAGGAAAGTCATCAAACAAGCCACCGACCGCTGATGGCTGAAAGCCAACCACCAAATCATGCTTTATCTCGGTCTTGCAGTCGTATTCATAGCCTTTATCTTTTTCTGGCAATCGGACCGCCAGCGAAAAGCCGCAGGACTTCCCGGCGGACGCGTCATCTACACGGATACGCGCGGCTGGGGAAAGCTGGAGAAGCCACTTTTCCATCAGGCGCTGGGATTAACAGGAAAACCCGACTATCTCGTCCGGCAAAATGGACAGATCATCCCAGTGGAAGTGAAATCGGGGCGCGCACCCGAAGCGCCGTATGATTCGCATATTTATCAACTGGCATCCTATTGCCTGCTGGTGGAGAAGACATACGGCAAGCGTCCGCCTTATGGGATCATCCATTACAACGACCGCGATTTCGCCATTGATTACACACAGGAGTTGGAATCCAGGCTTCTTGATATTCTTGCCGATATGAAACGCGACGACCATAAAGGAGATGTCCCCCGTTCACATGAACAGGCGTCCCGTTGTGCACGCTGCGGATTTAGGAAGGTTTGCGATCAATCATTGGTGTAATGCAGGGGCACCGCGTAATTCAAAAAGCGCTGGTCCTCAACCGTCTCGCTGTGCCCCTACAAAGGTATAATCCTCATCATGTCCGACACCTTCCTCCCACGTCGACCCGTCATTGCGGCATATCCCAAAATGCCGCAAGCCCTCGCAGAAGCAGAGGCGATGGCGGCCTATTTCAAGGAAAAAGGGATCGAAGCGCCTTACGGTTCGCTCTATGATGAAGATCTGCGCAAGCGAGTCCGTGCGCGGGAGTTTGACCTGCTCATCATGGCAGGCGGCGACGGAAGCGTCCTGCGGGCCGGGAATCTTTGCGCCCCCAGTAACGTCCCGATTTTGGGAGTGAACCTGGGAAAACTGGGGTTTCTTATTCAGGTGGAACGGGATGATTGGCACGAGTACTTCGACAAATTGTTGAACGGCGAGGCCTGGATCGAATATCGTATGATGCTTCACGCTGAACATTTCCGTGCGGGTGAGCTGGCCGGAAACTGGGATGCGTTGAATGAGGTTGTCGTCGGGCGCGGACATTTGCTGCGTCCCGTTCGTTTATCCGCTTCAGTGGATGGACGTCTTCTTACCAGTTATGTTGCCGACGGACTCATTGCCTCGACCGCAACAGGGTCAACGGCGTACGCGCTCGCTGCGGGCGGACCCATTCTGCCGCCCGAGTTACGCAATATACTTCTGGTTCCAATTGCTGCACATCTCTCGGTGGATCGAGCGGTCGTATTGTCCGAAGGTTCAACAGTCAGCATTCGCATAAATGGTGAAAATGCGGTTCTCAGTATCGATGGGCAATCATCCATCGCATTGATGGACGATGATCGTATCACTGTGCGGGCCGCGGATGTGACCACACAGTTTGTCCGCTTTGGGGACCCCGGATACTTTTATCGGAACCTGACGGCTCACATGAATGAAAACTCCTTGGGATTGCCAAGATGAATATCTTTAAACACAAAGGACAGCATGGTCACAAAGGAATCAAACTTATTAAGGTTTCCTTTGTGTTACTTTGTGACCTTTGTGGT
>JBGPNQ010000540.1:0-2625 GCA_041487615.1 Anaerolineae bacterium | reverse complement strand
TTGCACCGCGCTGCCTGGCATGAGCTTCCGTTTCAAGCACCAGTACTGCCGCGCCTTCCCCCATCACCAGTCCATCACGATTTTTATCAAAAGGCTGTGGTGTCATCGAATAATCGTTATTGCGCCGGGACATCGCCCCGACGCGATCAAACGCAGCCACACCCACGTTGCAGACGGTTGATTCGGTCGCGCCTGCCAATGCCGCTTCCAGCATCCCGGCCCTTAGCATCAACCAGGCCATACCGATGCCATCCGAACCGGAAGCACAGGCGGAAGCCACCGAAAAACATGGACCCTTGATCTGCAAATCAATTGCGATCATGCCTGACGCGCCATTTGGCATCAGCATCGGGATCAAAAACGGACTGACACGTCGCGGTCCCTCTGTATAGTTGGTGATCACGGCATCCTGGAGGGATTTGATTCCACCAATTGCAGATGAGACGAGAACTCCAATCCGTCCCCTATTGGCATCGGTGATCTCAAGCCCGGAACTTGCCAGAGCATCTTTTGCTGCGGCAACGCCCAACTGTTCGAAGCGATCACGGCGGCGCGCTTCCTTTGCATCCATATACTTTTCAGGCTCAAAGTTTTTCACTTCTGCTGCAAAATGAACATTCAGCGGAGATGAATCAAATAACGTGATCGGACCCACGCCCGAGACACCATTGACTACGTTCTTCCAACTTTCCTGCACAGTCAACCCCAGCGGGTTCACTGTCCCCATTCCAGTAATCACGACTCGTTCCATTTACTCCTCACAAATAATGAATATTGCGTTCGAGATGCTAAACCCCGAACTCGCTTACGCGTCACGGGAAAACCGGCCCGCATCTGAGACAAACGCCGGGTGATTCCGTTCGATTGCGTGCAGTCCGCCAGGGTCCTCTCTACTCCCCCGCTTTCGGAACGTAATCGCCTTCCACCCAAAACTCCCCACTTGGGCTCACTTCCTTTTTCCATATGGGAACAATTTCCTTCAAGCGATCAATACCGTAACGCGCCGCCTCGAAAACTCCAGTGTCACGGTGCGCGGCGGTACATGCAATCAAAACGGTCGGCGTTTTAGGATACAGTTTTCCAATCCGTTGAATGATGGCAATCCCTTCAACCACAGGCCATTTTGTGCGGATCTCCTCCGCGACCTGTTTCATCTTTGCCTCCGCCATCGGAATATATGCCTCATATTCGAGATATTCCGTCTTATGAGCCTCGCCGCGCTTCGTTTCACCGCGTACCATTCCCGTAAAGATCGCGGCTGCACCCGTTGACGTGAGCGTGATCTGTGCAAGCAGATCGTTCAAGTCGATTTCATCCTCGGTGATCGAAAAAATGGTTGGGGAATCCATTTTATCCGCCGCTCACCGGAGGGAACATCGCTAATTCTGCATGGTGCGGGATGACAGCTTCATCGAACGCGTATTCGCGGTTGATCGTGATCAACACACTGGACATGGACTCTTTCAGGTTCGGAAAGTCATTCGAGATCTTGTCCTTCAAACCTTGCACGGTTAAGTCAGCAGGAATATCCAATTCCATGGACTTCGTCCCTGCCCGATCACGCAGTGTGGCGAAAAATAAAAGTTTCACGTGATTCATAGTCTTCTAAATCCAAACATCATTTGGGGCTGTTCTCTCATTGACGACATCGCCAGTGTTAACTGTACCTGCCGGTTCAATCAACAGAATATGACATTCAGCCTCGGCGACAGGTTTATGCTCCATACCCTTCGGCACAACGAACAACTCACCTTCATGCAAGATAACATTTCCATCACGGAGCCGAATCACTAGTTGACCCTTCAAAACTATAAATACTTCATCGGTTTCAGGATGATCATGCCAGATGAATTCTCCCTGAATTTTCGCAACCTTGAAATGGTAATCGTTCATCTGAGCGATGATCCTGGGCGACCAATGCTCGGAAAACGTGGTCAATTTCTCTCCCAAGTTGATCGGATGGTAATCCATTTTCACCTATAACTTCCATACGCGTTTACTCTTGTCTCATTCATTTACCACATCACCACTTTGACCGCCATGCTTCTCCACCAGGCGAATATTTTGAATCCTCATGGTTTTCTCAGCGGCTTTCGCCATATCATAAACAGTCAACGCTGCGATGGAAACCGCGGTAAGTGCCTCCATCTCCACACCCGTTTTGCCCACAGTCTTCGCGATTGCCGTAATGACTAAACCGGGCAGGGATTCATCCGCAGCCAGGTCCACATCCACTTTGGTGAGCGGCAATGGATGACATAAAGGGATAAGTTCTGAGGTCCGCTTGGAGGCCATGATTCCGGCGATCTGCGCGACGGTAAGCACATCACCTTTCTTGATTTGTCCTGCAAGGATCAAATCAAGGGTCTCTTTTTTCATATGGATTTCGCCGCGCGCAATGGCAATCCGTTCGGTGTCGGGTTTTTGTCCCACGTCCACCATGCGGACGCGACCCTGATCGTCGAGATGGGTCAGTTTGTTTGTCATGATGAAATTATATCGTAACAGAGTATAATTTCCCGCCTATGGATAACCTGCTGGGACGTCAGCTAAATTACCGTGTTCAGACATCGGTCTACGAGGGACCGCTCGACCTGCTACTCAACTTGATCGAGCGCGCCGAGT
>JBGPNQ010000539.1:0-2636 GCA_041487615.1 Anaerolineae bacterium | reverse complement strand
GATGAACCGACCACGGCGCTCGATGTTTCCATTGAAGCCCAAATTCTTGACATCATGCGCGAGCTGCAAGAATCCGCCAATATGGCCATCATGTTTATCACCCATAATCTGGGCGTGATTGCCAGCATGGCGGAGGAAATTGTGGTCATGTATATGGGCAAGGTTGTGGAACAGGGCAAAGTGCTTGAGATCTTCCAGAATCCCAAACACCCATACACGCAGGCATTGCTCAAGTCGATACCACAGCTCGGGAAGAAGAAGACTGGAGAACGCCTGGCCTCCATTTCGGGAATGACACCTGATCCATTCCACCTGCCAACAGGATGTGTCTTTCATCCGCGTTGCCCGATGTTCATGGCTGGAAAATGCGATAAGATCGCACCCTCCTGGACAAAGATCAGCGAGGATCATTACGCAAGCTGTTTACTTTATGAGGAGGCATGAGCATGGCCGCTATACCCCAAACCCAAACCGAACAGAGTAAAACTGATAATCTGTTAATGGAAGTCAAAGGGTTAAAAAAATACTTCCCCATCCAAAAAGGCTTGCTTCGTCGAACGGTTGGCTATGTCAAGGCGGTAGACGATGTTAACTTCTTCGTGCGTGAAGGCGAAACGCTCGGATTGGTCGGCGAGAGTGGCTGTGGCAAAAGCACAGCCGGACGTTCGATCATACGTTTGTATGAGCCGACCGCCGGTCAAATCTTCTTCAAGTCACGCAACCTTGGCACTGAGGGCAAACCCAAGTACGTGAATCTACTCGATCTTAATCCGGACGAGATGAAATTGATCCGTAAAGAGATCTCGATGGTTTTCCAGGATCCTATCAATTCCCTCAACCCCCGCATGACGGTTTCGGATATTGTGGCCGAGCCAATGGTGATTCATGGTCTCGATAACGGTCGCGAGACGGAAGAAATCATTGTTAGGCTCCTCGAACGCGTCGGGTTGCGGCCGGATCATATGCGTCGCTATCCACATGAGTTTTCAGGCGGACAACGACAGCGCATCGGAATTGCACGCGCTCTTTCCCTCAACCCACGCCTGGTTATCTGCGATGAGCCGGTTTCCGCGTTGGATGTTTCGATTCAAGCCCAAACTCTGAACCTGTTGCAGGATCTGCAAAAAGACTTCAACCTATCTTATATATTCGTAGCCCATGACCTGAGCGTTGTCGAACATATTTCTGATCGTGTGGCAGTGATGTATGTTGGGAAGGTGGCTGAGATCGCAGATGCAGAGGAACTATACACCCATCCACTTCATCCTTATACGGAGGCACTGCTGTCGGCGGTACCGAAAGCAGACCCGCTCTACAAATCCGACCGGATTGTCATGCAGGGTGATGTAGCGGATCCCTCCAACCCACCGAGCGGCTGCTATTTTCATCCGCGCTGTCGATATGCCCAGGAAATCTGCAAGCAAAAGACACCGGAATTCCGCGAACTCAAACCCGATCATTTTGTGGCGTGTCATCGGGCAGAGGAATTGACTCTCGAAGGAATCTAGATAAAATGGTTCAACAACCTGGGACGCAGCGATTTGCAACTACTGCGCTGGCCGTCTTTCTCTGGCTGCTTACATTTGCAGTTGGACTGGAAAGCATGTACGATTTACTCCAGCTCATTTATTTGGGTTACGGTGCACTCACAGGTGATGTGAAGGCGGCGGAAGCATTTGCCCTCTTCCTGGTGATTATTCTCGGAATCGCATTCCTTGGATTCATCATTGTTTCCACTGAATACCACCGTAAACATTTCGGAAAGCCCGAATCGTGGCGTCTCTATGCCCGATCGCTGGCCGTTGAGGTGAGCATCATTGTTCTCTACTTTATTCTTTAATAAGAGCCGATTCGGATGACTGAATTAAGGTGGTGACAACCAGCCGCCTTCTCTCAAACCTATCCTCACAGTCTTGCTGATGAGGACGGCGAGTTTTCGGCGCGCTGACCTCATCCTAAAGAAAGGGCGAAAGCTATGAGCGAACTTAAGAACACCGTTGGTTTTCTGCAAAACGTACCTTTGTTTCACAATCTCAACAACAAACACCTTGAGCATCTGGCCAAACGCATGGTGGAGCGCGAGTTTCCCGCCGGGCAATTTATTGTTCAGCAGGGACAGGGCGGCGAAGGTTTCTTTGTGATCGTTTCGGGCAAGGCCGAGGCATTTCGCGAACGAGCCGATGGAACAAAAGTGGAGGTCAACGCCTTCGGTCCCACTGACTTTTTTGGGGAGCTGGCTCTGCTTGACGACGGTTTGCGCACGGCATCCGTCAAGGCGATCGAGCCAACCAAATGTCTGGTTCTCACGCGTTGGGATTTCCTGACGGCCCTGCGGGAAGCAGATGTTGAAATGTCAATCGTGATCCTGGAAGAGTTGGCCAAGCGCTTCCGTCGGGCACTCGATTCCTTGTAGATCTTGCAGGAAATGTTCACTTATTTTGCAGGGCGCTCGGGAAGCGCCCCATCTTTAATTCAGGTGGATAGTTCATGAAGTGTCCCGCTTGCGGCTTTGAAGGCCTGCCAGGGATGCAGTATTGTGGTTCTTGTGGGGCGCGTCTGACCATCACCTGTATTGAATGTGGTTTTGCCAATCCATCCAATTATCAGTTCTGCGGAATGTGCGGCGTACGGCTGGT
>JBGPNQ010000538.1:0-2717 GCA_041487615.1 Anaerolineae bacterium | reverse complement strand
ATGGCGGCATGGTGGCCTGGGAACAGGCGGGTTTTGAAATCATGAAATAAGCGAAAAACACAGTTTGAAAGTCGTTCTGTTTTCGCACTCCGCAAAGGAAAGATCATATGAGTCAATTTCACCCGGAGGAGATTCTGGAAATCACTCCTAAAATCAGTTCGATCAACAACCGGATTAGGCTGATTGCTTGGACCATCATTGTGGTTGCGGTTACATTTCTGTTTGGACTCGGCAGTGGTTACATGAAGTGGGGCCGTGATAAAACCGTGGCAGTCACCGCGGATCAGCAACTTATGCAACTCAGCCAACAGATCAATCCTGCAGCTGGTTATGCTCTGTCGGTCACCTATGGCGACCTCGGACTGCACTTAGTGCAGGCTGGCGTTATTGATGACGCAGCTTTTCAGAACGTGATGATCGCGGGTGGTGATCCGCTCAGTGCCCAACAACTGAAGATGCTGACTCAGGGAAGTGACGAGCAAATTGTCATCACGCGCCAGAATGCCCACTTCCTGCTCAACTTTTTCTGGGCGGTCGGCTTAGCCAACCGGAATTCGATCCTCACCGAAGGAGCGATGGTACAAAGCAGTGGCGGGCAGATCAAGCGTTTCGCGTCCACCGGCGGCTGGACACTGGCAACCAAACCGATCAATGAACTCTATGCCAGTCTGGATTTGATTTCCCTGAGTCCTGAACAACAAGCGCGTGTGGTCGAAGTAGCGTCGGCTGTGTATCGCCCGTGCTGTAACAATCCCACGTTATTTCCCGATTGTAATCATGGCATGGCGATGCTCGGCTTGCTAGAATTGATGGCTGCACAAGGCGCCAGTACCGATGAAATGTTTACGGCTGCGAAATATGTCAACGCCTACTGGTTTCCTCAGCAGATGCTGGAGACCGCACTTTATCTTAAGACCGACGAGGGCGTTGACTTTTCAGATGTTGATGCGCGACTGGTAGTCAGCAAGGATGTGGCCTCGGCTGCCGGCGCTAGTACTGTCCATGCCGCATTGCAAGCCAACGGGCCCTTGAAACCGGAGCCAGGTCAGGGTGGCAGTTGCGCCAATTAATTCTTTTCGGAATTGGTCCCAGCGCACTCCACAATATCCAAGAATTTCAACACAGAAGAAAGATACCAAATGGCTAACGATTCAACTTTAGACAATACAATCCTATTGATTACCAGAGAAGGCATGGGGTCTGCTGATATGATATTGCAGCACAAACTCCTAGATACGTACTTACGACTCCTGGTGGAGAACGACTCCCTGCCAGCCGCCATCTGTTTCTACACCGAGGGCGTCAAATTGGTAGTGGAAGGATCGCCATTTCTGGAGCGACTCTCACAACTCGAACGACGCGGTGTGCGTCTGATTATTTGCTCCACCTGCCTAAACTACTTTGAATTAACGGATAAGGTGCGGGTTGGAATTATTGGAGGCATGCCTGATATTCTCGAAGCCCAGATCAAAGCCGACAAAGTGATCACACTCTAAATGCTTGTGCACAAGGCCAGCAATGATAGGCAATAACGCCTGCCGAGTTCTGAGTAATATGGCGCTCATTGAAGCTTTCTGTTAATGTGATAATTAAATCCAACAAGGAGATAAAACCTATGGCAACAACAGTACACGATCCCGTCTGCGGCATGAATATTGACCCCGCAACCGCGGCTGGCACATCCGAGTATAAGGGGCAAACGTATTACTTTTGCTCGATTGGATGCAAGAAATCCTTTGACAAGGAACCTGAGAAGTATCTCGCCAAATCCGACGAACACGCACACCATCACTAAACCACTTCCCTTCCCCACGAATGACTTGTCTTTTGGACAGGTCATTTTTTCTTGTTTGTGCCTTATAAAACGCTGAAATGAAATCTTCACCAACCCTTTGTTCTGCCTTTACAAAATCATTAATCACGCCTGATATTCTTGGATCATCAAAAAGGAGTAAAGCATGTTTCTAATGTGGATCGTTCCCCTGTTACTGATCGGCTTGGTGGTCTACGGCATCTCTGGTAACAATCTTGTAAATGCGTTCAAGCCTGCTTCAAGCCGCACCTGCCCGCAATGCAAACAAGCGGTGCAGAACGATTGGAAAAACTGCTCGCACTGCGGACAGACCTTATGAAAGGAAAACAATATGAAAAAAGTTAATTGGTGGATCGTTGGAATTGTCGCTATCCTTGCCGCCCTGTTCCTGTTCGGAGGCGGCATGATGAGCGGCTGGAGTAATCGTGGCTGGGGCATGATGGGCGGACCTGGCGGTATGATGGGTGGCTGGGGATACTCTCCCTTCGGCTGGATCGGCATGGCTTTCATGTGGCTGATTCCCATTAGCGTGATCGCGCTCATCGTATTGGGCGTTACTGCGCTGGCGCGAAATGCTGGAAATCCCACACCGCCAGTTTCCCAGAGTCCCTGTCAGAATTGCGGGAAGGGCACACAAGCCGATTGGCAGAACTGTCCCTACTGCGGAACTAGCTTGAAATAAAAATCCAATCAAACCTGAGTAAATAGCCTGTCCAAAAGATAGGCTATTTTGCTTATATCGAAACAGGCTGAAAACCGCTCGCACGCATCGTCAAGGAGACATACACTATTGGTATCTTTTTACAAGGTAGGTAAAACTATGAAAACTCACGATCCCGTGTGCGGAATGGAAATCGAATCCCAAAGCGCGTTTGCCAAACGTGAACATATGGGGCAGATGTAT
>JBGPNQ010000537.1:0-2733 GCA_041487615.1 Anaerolineae bacterium | reverse complement strand
GTTTAGCCTTCCGATACAACGAGCTACATCGGAATGCTTTTCGAGTGTATCCAATTGATAATAAGCCTCGGACTCAACGTAGACGATGTATTCGACCAGACTTACATGCCCTTGAGGCACCATCCGTGTGCAAAGCAAAATTCTATCCTGGGCGGGCAGGTCCGTTGGCATAGACTGGATTTCACGGCTATCAGCAGACCACTGGTTTTGCGGACGACACTGCAACAGGTGAAACGTGAGCTTCGGTGTGCCGCTTTCAGGAGTAATCGAAACAGCAAATTCAATATCGACCGGCTGTTCGTATTGTCCTGCGAGCTGGGTCAGAACAGTTTTCAGCAACGGGACAAACGGACCGCTCTTCAGGAGTCCATCAAAAGTCAATACGAGTTGCGCCGGGTCAATGCTCCGCATGATGTACAGTGGCGGATGAATCGTCTCACCATCATCCACCGAAACCAGCCAGCGCAGGGGAGGGTAATCTGCGCCCAGGACCGATTCAGCCGGCAGGGTGGTCAGGGAATTTTGCTTCAAATCAAGCGCATCTACAAAATGCTGCGAATAGTAACGGATATCTTTTGGCATTGACTCGGGGCGTAGCTGTGGATGACTGAGATTGACCATTCGAGGATAGTCACCAGCAATACGATCCACCGCGCGAGTTCCCAGGCCCATTACCAGCCGCATAAAGCCTTCTTCACGTTTCAGGCTCGTATTCCATACAATGGGACTGTAGCTATAAGCCACACCGGCCAGCGCCGGGAAATAGTATTGGCGGTGGCGTTCGCCCTGCACCTCTTGCAGCAGGATCGCCATGCGTTCATCGTAATCCAGCAAACCCACGCGGCGACGATACATGAGTGCATCCGGGCCGAAGACACTCGCGTAAACCTGACGGATGGCAAGAGTCAGATCACGCAGATTTTCTTTGAGCGTCCCCTGATTTGGGCAGAAAATGCTCATATATTTCCCCGCAAATGACATGCCAAAATTGTCTTCCAACAGGCTGGAAGAACGGACAATCAAAGGTGTGTCGCTCACCTCGCGCAGGATTTCACGCAGTTGATGAGCAATTTCCTCCGGGAAGCGCCCGTGAGCATATTGTTCCTGAATCTTCGGGTATTCATCGCGGATTTGTTCGGCGGTCTTGTATTTCTGGTTCAGGAATTCCAGGTGGTTGCCTGCCATAAAATCATAGAAGACATCTGCACCGATAAAGTAGGACCGCGGCAAGTGTATATGGTCAAAAATCCCGGCGGCGGTGCCTTGCAGGATCTTGTACGCCAAAAGCAGACCGGCAGACTTGCCCCCAATTTTTCCGGTGCCAATGCGGCGTTCCAGGATCCTATTGAAATCCGCAGCGGTGAACCAGCGCCTGGCAATGTGGATAAAGCCCAACTGGTCGCTGACCAGGCTTTTGAGCAGTACGACGCGCAGTTCCTGCAGGTGGTGATCGATGGCGGCGCGCTCCTCCTGCGGCAACGCTTCATACCGTTCCGCCTGTCGTAGTACCATTTCCAACGGTGCAAGCTCCGGATTGAATGGCAGGCTCTGGTCTGGCGAGACGCTCCTGCCATCAGTCCGAAGCGTATGCAGTTCGTCCAGGATATGATGGAGAATCTCAATGGGCAGGTTATAGGCGAAGTAGAAATCGGTCAGGGTTCTGCGCACCCGGCTCCAGCGGAGTTCCCACTGTTGAGCACTCTCTTCCAGAAGTCCATCGCGTATCCCCTCACGCTGTTGGGACAGAACAGCTTTCTCTTTCACTTCTGCATCAAATCGTTGCGATGTGATAATCCCGCGACGGAATAGTTCCTCCCGCATCCGGCGGCGAATGTCCGATGCCAGCATTGGATACTGGGCAATCAGCAGATAGATTTCCAGAATTTTGGATGATTCAGGCGGAGGCTGCGGCATGCTAGCTACCTGTAATGTCTCCCCAGATTCATGCAACCGGAGACATCAGACGAAAGGATATCGAGATTATAGTCCATGCCAAACCGCGCAATCGGAGTGCTTCCTACGAAGTGCCACATCATTCACAACTCGTAACCATTGGTTCCCATAATCTTATTTATAGCCCACATAACCCCCTCCTGATCGTTGGATGGAGAGATCCAATGAGCGGACTTTTTAACTGTTTCCGGTGCGTTTCCCATGGCAACGGACAATCCTGCAATCGCGAACATTGGCAAATCAATAGGCTGATCGCCGATCGCTGCAATATTGGTTAATGGAATGTTCGCCTGATCCGCATAAACTTTGAGAGCACTACCTTTGTCCACACCTTGTGCCGTCAGATCCATGTAGTGTAGTCCGGCATATACATGATGGAGAGAGTCTATCTTATTGAGAACATCCACTTCTATCGCCTGGAGGAAATCCATCTCACCTGCGATGCTCATCTTCAGAATTGGGCGATCAAAATCCTGCTCGGGGGCAAACGTATGAATGCCGTCCCGCATGGCTTCCATCGTGAGCGGATCAAGTCTTTCCAGCAACCAATCTGGTCCATACCAGTACATTTTTCCATCCGGAAGATCAGCAACCAGACCGGCATTGCTGCGGCGCACATAGGCAATCACTTTATTTAGTTCTTGAGGGTTTTGAAACGGTCGTGCTGAGATTACTTCACCATTTTTGCCGGAGCGAATCAAGGAACCAGCCGAGCAGATATAAGGCAAATCCATTTCAAGCATGTCAAGAACAGTCTCCGCGCCGACAAGACCACGCCCT
>JBGPNQ010000536.1:0-2801 GCA_041487615.1 Anaerolineae bacterium | reverse complement strand
GACGGTTTTCTGAATATCTTCGTCACTCCAGTTCAACACCTCCCAACCGGCAGAGCCCGACTTCGCGGAAAAATCATAATGCACATCGCCTGCCGGGCCGGCGACGACCACCAGCAGGAACATATTGACTCGCTGCACGCGCTGGGCCAGGTCCGCGCTGCGATCGACAAAGACCGCGTGTTCGCTCAACTCGTTATAGCTGATGCGCACATTGACGATACGCGCATCACGTCCCTTGGCGCGCTGATGCAATTCGCGGCAGCGATCCAGTTTCTCCTGCGTTAACATTTCAAGTGGATCGATCTGCACGGCTGTGGCAAAATCGCCGCGTCGTTCTGGTTCTGCCTGGAGCGTGTGCTTTTGAAGCGAGAGCGTACTAATGAAATCATGCGCCGCGCTCTTTACATCCTCCACGTTGAAACCACCGATGGCGCGCTCGAAGTTGGTGACACCATCGAAGGCAGAAAGGACTGTGCCCGCCGCCGGCGGACGTTCACTTACGCGCTCTTCACGATCATCCACAAAGATGTTTATGCCATGCCTGGATGAAAGCAGGACAGAGAAATCGGGTGCATGCTGCAATCCCGAACCGACGATTTCGCCCAGGTTAGGACGCAATTCAGCCATCGCGGATGGCAGCTTCAAATCTGTCATTCAAGCCTCCGAGTCAGTAAGAGTATGGTCTGGTGCCGTATCGATGTTACGTTGTAGGGTATTTCGCTGGATTTCAATGGACAATATTCAAAATAGCCTACAAATTCATGTTGCTACGGTACAAGTATATATGATTGAAAAACTGTTTGCAATCCCTAACTTCGGAGCCCTCGACGATGAATCATAAGCCCCATATTTGCTCGCGGCAATCGAGATGGACTCTGTCTCATAACGAGAATCATAAACTACTGAAAGGACAGCAAACATATCGACATTTCACGCGTCCGAACGCGGGAAATACGCGAAATGAATCTCGCGGAGTTTGTTCGGCTCTGTCGAGATGGCTTTAGGAGACGAAGATCTCACCCTCTCCATCCATCTGTGCGTTGACCTCTTCCACTTCCAGAAAATTATTCAGACTTTGCAAACTTCGCAAGATATCCGCGTACCTGGTCGAGGAGAAGTTTGAGTTCATCCCGTTCGCGCAGCGCATGACGGAGCGAGGTCTGCAGGGATTGATTCTGTTCCTCTGGATGGGCGCGCAATAAACCTTCCTCACGCGCAATCTGTTTATTTTTTTGAGCGAGTTTTGTTTCCAGCCGTATCCGATATCCCTCATAGAAGCTGAACTCCTTGAGAGGTTCCAGTGTCGCAGTTTCGCTCTGATCGAGGAGTTCCGCAAGCGTTTCCAGGAATATTTCCATGTCCAGTGGCTTTTGGAGAAAGCGTGTCACGCCAATGTTCATGGCAAATTCTTTGTCTTCAGGGGTGAGATAAGTGGCTGTGATAAAAATTACGGGAATCGCCCTCGTCGCTGGATTGATGCGTAAACGATGGACGAGGCCGAAACCGTCCAGTTGGGGCATCATGATATCAGCGATAACGAGCGCCGGGCGTTCCCGCCCAACCGCTTCCAGCCCTTCCCTGCCGTTCTGCGCAGTGACCACACGATATCCGCTGAAGGTCAATGTTGTATTCAGGAGTTTCAGGATATCGGGGTCATCTTCCACCAGGAGGAGATAACGTGAACTGGCACTCATAGTTGGATTCTACCTGCCGGTGGTTTGTTTGGCTATGCTAATTCCGTACTATTTTCGATACAGACGATAGACCATAGACGATGGACGATCATTTGTGATCCACAGCCTACCCGGCCTCATTGGATAACCTGACCCATAATGGCGACCAATACCCCAAACAGCGCTCCGAGATAGATTCCGCGCATATTCCGTCTGCCGGCGACACACTTTTCAAGAGTCGTAGCGTGAACACTACGATCAGCAGATCGGTGATGAAAATCATGACCAGATAGCTTGTTCCCATCCAACCAAAAATAACGGGGATAAAGCTGATCAAGATTACAAGACCAAAAATGGAACTTGCGACCAACAGAGCAAAGTTCTTCCCTTTTACAATCGCCATGGATTTCGAGTGCCGTATTTTATCTCCCTCGATATCCATGGCGTCACCGGCGATCTCTTCGCCAAGGTCGATGAGGAGAGCCATCAACGCAAAACACCAGACGATGTGATTCCACGGCTCGCCGGCTGCCATTCCGCCAAGGATGAATGTGATCCCCACGGATGAACTCACCATCAAATTTCCGAGCAGCCCGGCTTCCTTGTACTTCCAGTTATACAGGAAGCCGATGGACCAAAATATCGAACATAGAATCAATGCAGGGAATCCCAGGATGAGGGACCGGTAAGACCTATCAGCGTCGCGAGAATCGCCAGAACGATTGCCTCTGACGGCGAAACGATTCCGGCGGGCAGGGGACGCTCCGGCGTATTGACTTTATCCACTTCAAGGTCAAAAACATCATTCAATACAATTGCCGAGCCCAAAATGAAAAAACCGCATAGAAATCCAAGCGCCGCAACCTGAAAAGTTGGAAAATTTCCCAGCGCGATGATCTCACCGAGAACGACACAAATGCCAGGAGCAAAAGGAAGTTCGGGTCGAAAGATTTGAACGCTGCCTTTCAGTTTTTGGGCCAGCATCAAATAGTTCCGAAGCAAGAAGGTTGACTAAGACAGGCTATCCACTTTTGAAAAGCTGAGTCACCTGCCGAATCAACCCGGGAACACATCCGGGAGAGGTATCGGGCCCCGGGGTTGGCTCAGGGGTCGGCGTCGGACCGGGAT
>JBGPNQ010000535.1:0-2846 GCA_041487615.1 Anaerolineae bacterium | reverse complement strand
GAAGAAAAGAGCTGGCAGCTCACTGGTCGAAGATCGAACCGTGCGTTTCCCCGCGGAACTGGTCGAATGGGCGATCAAGATTGCACCGCGCCAAATCGAAATGTATGACCGTCGTGGCAACCCGCAGTTTACAATTGGTGGAGAAGGGGATCGCACGCGTTTTGGCATTGGCGTCACCGCGTTATATTATCAGGAGCCCGATACAGACACACCAGTCTTGTTTCAGCGCAGACACATGCAGGATATGGTGCGGGTGGGGAATAAACTTCCACATTACGACATGGTCTCCACGGTGGGGATTGTGCGCGATGTACCCGAACATCTGACCGATCTTTATGGCAGCCTCGAACACTTTGCGAATGGGGTCAAGCCGATGGTGCTGCTATGTTCGGATGAACATAAATTTGAGGATGTCATGCAAATGTTTGAAATGCTGCACGGCCGAGATTTGGGTGAGAAGCCGTTCATCATCCCGTATTTCAATCCCGTTTCGCCGCTGGTGATGAACGAAGGCACCGCGGACAAGATGCGGATTGCCATCGAACGCGGACTGCCGGTTATCATTTCCAATTACAGCATGTCCGGCGCGACGACGCCTATTACTCCCGCCGGAACTGTAACTGTACTCTTGGCGGAATTGCTCGCAGGCTTGGTAATTGGTCAGTTGTATAGAGAAGGCGCGCCGATGCTGCTTGGCATGCTGCCTGTGTATTTCGACATGAAGACATTGATGAACTTCTACGACCCGCAAAGTATTCTGGTCAGCCTCGCCTGTGCAGAGATGATGGCTCATTACGGCGTTCCCCATTGTGGGACATCGGGAAGTGGCACAGGCTGGGGCATGGACCTGCTCGCCGCAGAGACCTACTGGATGAATACGCTGATGTTCAGTCTCACGAAAGGCGGAATCGCTCCGTTTGTGGGTGATACGCTGGGTTCCAAAGCCGTCTCTCCGCAGACATTTATCTATTGCCATGAGATCATCGATCAGGCTCTGCGTTTCTCAAATGGATTCCAACTGGATGACGTGCACGTTGGACTGGACGAAATTCACAAGGTCGGCGCGGGCAAGAGCTATGTCTCCGCGCCGACCACGCTCAAGAAATACAAAACCGGATATTACGTGAATCCGATCTTCCCGCGCTGGAGCATGGAAAAATGGATCCAGGCAGGTCAACCACATGTGCAGAAGAAATTGACCGAGTACACCGTCAATTTCCTGAAAGACCTACCGGCGCCGGAAGACCATGAAGAGTTAATGAGGAAGGGCGAGGAGTTCATTCAAATTCATGATAAGAAATAATACTTTGCCCGGTGAATTGGAAAGGAATTTATATGTCCAACCATCATCTTGCCCAGATCAATATTGCACGTATGCTGGCTCCCATTGACGACCCCGTAATGTCAGAATTCGTGGCGCAACTGTCGCCGGTCAATGCATTAGCGGAACAAAGTCCTGGTTTTGTATGGCGGCTCCAGTCTGAAAGTGGCGACGCGACCAGCATCAAAGTTTTTGATGATGACATGGTCATAATCAACCTGACTGTTTGGGAAAGTATCGATGCTCTCCGACAGTTTGTCTATAAAAGCGCACACAGTGACGTGCTACGCGACCGCAAACGCTGGTTCCAAAGATTTGACGGCCCTTATTATGCTTTGTGGTGGATTCCTGCTGGTCATTTGCCGGGCACCGGGGAAAGCAAGAAACGCCTGGAATTTCTGCGGGCGAATGGTGAATCGCCTTATGCTTTTTCTTTCAAGAACACGTTTCCTGAACCCGCTAAACGATAAGTCAATACTGCTCGAGATGAGCGGGTTTGAGAAGTTGCAACCTGAACTCAAACATTCACCTGGTGTAGCCTCATATTCTTCTTGACATACCCAACTTCGGATGATAGACTCCCATCATCGAACTCAAAATTCCTTCTGAAAGGAGGCACGAAAAAATGAAATCCATCTTGACAGCCACCCAACTTGCATTGAGCGCGCCTCCTAAAGGTTATGGTAGAACTGACTTTAGTCCGTATATGAACGGCTGAAACCGTCACTCCACTACTGACCGCAGGCGTGCTTCACACCCTGCGGTTTTTCTTTTAATCATCGACCTGACAAGTCTCCGCGGCCGTGTGAGGAATGTGCACCGGACCTGTCAGGCCTTTCGATGAATAAGATGATGAATACAGACGAGTATATTGATCTTTTTGATGAACTGGACGATAACGGACAGACTGACAATTTCATAAATAAAGACAAGCGCCGCCAGCGATTCCCCGAACGCCATTTCAAATACGTTCGAGAGTCCAATGCTGATTTCCTCAAGGGACAGGATGACTCCAGTCGCAGTTTCAACTTTACATATCCGGCGGCTCGCTTTGAATCCTGGTGGCTGCTTGAATCGCTCGGCGAATTCTATGAGCACAAATGGATTACTGATGTTCTGCGTCGACTCAAAGGCGGCAAGGAAGCCTCGGTTTATCTCTGTCGCTCGGGTCCTGCGATTGAAGAGTCGCTGGTTGCTGCGAAAGTGTATCGTCCGCGCTCGCTGCGTAACCTTAAGAATGATAGTCAATATCGCGTAGGGCGAACGGATCTCGACGCGGAAGGCAACGCCATTGTGAAAGACGGCGATATTCATGCGATGGCGAAGCGCACCAATTATGGAGAGGAGCTTCGTCATCAGTCCTGGATTGCTTACGAATTCCAAACACTGGAAATGCTTGCAGCCGCGGGAGCCGATGTCCCCAGACCGTATGCGATGGAGAAGAATGCCATTCTGATGGAGTACATTGGAGATTTCGACAGCGCAGCGCCAACTCTCAATTCCGTGACTCTCGATCAAGACGAGG
>JBGPNQ010000534.1:0-2861 GCA_041487615.1 Anaerolineae bacterium | reverse complement strand
GCTTTGTTCATATAACTGCACACGATGAATGGAGTTCCCTGTAATCTCTGCCAGGATGGTGAGAAGGTTGTTTTCCTCCTTGATCTGCCTTCCCTTTTCGATGGAGACTGTCAAAACACCCACAGGTCCGGCAGTTGACTGGATCGGGATGAAAATCCCGGCCAGTCCAGGCGGGATGCTTTCTCGATTCGGCTCAAATAATTGTGGATCCTCTTTCAGACTCAAGGATGTGTATCTTGTGCCTGTTGTAAATGTACGACCGATGATTCCATCGACCGGCAACAACGTGGTATGTTTCAGGTTTGTCAGTGAGCCACTGGCAACCTTTTGAACGAGTCTGTTTATGGTGTGGTCATATAACCAGATCGAACCGTGCTGACTGTTAACCAATTCCAGAGTCACGTTCAACAGGATGGGAAGCATTTCTTCGATCGATTGAACAACACGCAGGGAAGTGGACACACGGTTGATGATTTCCAACTCCTTCAAGCGTCGTTGTGTTTCATCGTAGAGACGTGCATTCTCAATCGCGACTGCTGCCTGTCGCGCGAGGCTCGTCAGGAAGTCCAATTCCCGCGGAGCAAACTCTGTACCGTTGCCGGACCGCCAGACGGCAAGCAGTCCCGTGTGTTTGTCCTTTAACAGGATGGGTACGCCCATAATGTGTTCAAGAGGGTTTTTATCCGTGCCTTTAACAATGATGGTGCGCGGATCGATATCAGTATCGTTGACGATCTCGCCGATGTTTTGCAAGGCGATATTTCCAAGGATGCCCGTCCCGATGGAAAGTGGATCATTCTTAATTGCCTCGGCATCAAATCCCAATGCTGCGATCGCACGGAGCTTGTTCGCTTCAGCCAAATAAACAGCACTTGTCTCGGCATGCAACAAGTCCATGGCGTAGGATGCAATCCGCTCCAGCACGATATCCAATTCAAGAGTAGCGGAAATATCACGGCCGACCTCCGCGATGGCTGCGGCCTCCCGGGCCTGGCTCCTGGTTTCCTGAAAAAGCCGTCCGGATTCAATGCAGATCGATACTTGATGGGCTATCCCTACGAGGAAGCTTAGTTCCGATTCATTGAACAGTCCGTTATCTTTACGTCTCCAGGCGTTGATCACTCCGATGGGTTTTCCGCGCAACATCAACGGTGACGACATGAGACTTTCCAGGTTTTCCTCCTGCTCGGGAGTTCCCGGCACCGTTACCCGCCGCGGGTCTTCACGCGTATTGTAGATGATTTCAGGTTTCTCGTTAAGGAATACCATGCCCGTAATACCACTGCCAACTTTTCGCGTATGCGACAACAATTCCTTCCGATAAGTGCCATGGGCAGCGACTGTTTTTAGAGTTACGTTGTCATCTTGAAGCAGATAAATGGCTACATGATTGGCATGGAGCATTTCGAGGGCACGCTGAGTGATTTGATCCAGAACAGGCAGCACCTCGCGCGTGGTGGCGATTTCGTTGGCAATATCCGCCAGCGCTTGAATGATTTGCGCCCGCCGTTTCTGCTCTTGAAACAACCATGCGTTTTCAATGCCGGCTGCCGCCTGGTTGGCAAATGCCATGGCCGTGTCCATGTTCGCTTCGTCATATGCACCAGCGACATAGTTGTCCAGCGTGATATAACCGATGACCCGGCCTCGTGTAATAAACGGAACTCCCATCCAACCGTGGACTTTGGTCGCATTGCCCCAATTCTTGAAACGTGGATCGGCTTGAGCATCATTCATAATAATCGGACGCATACCGTCGCTTAATTGCGTGAACAACTCGTCACCGGCCGGGAACCTCTGGTTGATCAGACTCGAAGCATTCGAGAAACCCTGGCAAATTACAATTCTTAACCATTCACCTTCAAGCAGGAATACGCTTGCATTGTCGTAATAGATAACCTGTTTCAGCGCTTTTAGAATTTCTTCCAAAAGACGATTGAGATCGAGCGTGGACGAAACGGCTGCTGCTGCCTGGCGCAGTGTTTCCGCCTCCTGACGACGCTTCTGCTCCGACTCAAACAGGCGACCGTTCTCGATGGCTATGGCGGCAGAGCTGGCCAACGCAGAAAGTAAGCTCTCGTCCTTTTCGGTATATGCATTTCGTTTCGAAGTCCCGGCGTTGATGACACCGATCGTTTTCCCCATTGAAATGAGCGGGACACAAAGCTCGGAGTTAATGTCTTCCAGGCTCCTGAGATAACGAGGATCGCTTGTTATATCATTTGAACGCAAGGGTCTTCCATTTTGGATTACCCATCCGATCACTCCCATCCCTGGCTGGAAACTGCGCGGCTCCAGTGCTTTTTTGTGAGACTCTGAATTCCTGCCTTCGCGGCTGATTGCCAGTGGAACCAGTTTCTGGTTCGATTCATCCAGCAACACAACTGCGCAATACTCATACCCAAGTAGTTGTTCCATAATGGCGATGAGGTTTTCCGCGATGACATGGGGCTCCAGGCTTTGTGTAAGTAATTTGGTCGTTTGGTAAAGTGTTTCCAGTTCCTTTGATCTTTGCTGTTCCTCTTTGAAAAAACGCAATCTTTCCAGGGCTGTACCGACACTATTGGCAACCGTGCTGAGGAATCGTTCGTCATTTTCGCCAAAAGCTGCTGGTCTTTGGCTTTCAATATTGATTACACCGATGACCCGTCCGTGTACGCGGATGGGAATGGAGAGTTCAGCCTGAATTCCGGAAGCGAATTCGATATATCCCGCTTCCTGGGTGACATCTGCCACACGGACGATCTCGTCGAGAGAAACTGCCCTGCCAGTAATACCGGTTGAAATTGGGTGGCTTGCCTGCCAGTTGGGCGACTGCGCTCCAATGTAAGAGGGATGAGGTGCCAGAGAGTCGCCTGATG
>JBGPNQ010000533.1:0-2863 GCA_041487615.1 Anaerolineae bacterium | reverse complement strand
TTATTCAGGTTAACTGAAGTTGCCTAACAGAGAGGCCAGCGGTGTGAAAGAAACCCAGGAGCAGATCTGGTCGACGGCGTAAGCGAGCAAAGCCACGATCAAGCATGGAACGAATCTCCTCTTTGCTGGTAGGGCGAGCATTCTTGAGACGTTGTTTGACATTGCCATGACAATACTCTTCTGGGTTGAGTTGTGGGGCGTAGGCAGGCAACTCTTCAATTAGAATTTCAGGATGCTTATGAAGATAGGCTTTGGTCATCTTGCTAAGATGAATACGGGCTCGATCCCAAACCAAGATGATTTTGCCAGGAAGTTGGCGTTGCACATGTTCGAGCGTATCAATAAGATTTTTGCTTTTGATCGAACCTTCAAAACACTTTTTGTAGATCTTTCCTGAAAGCGTCAGTGCCACCGCTGTCGATAAAGCACGACGCTCTTTTGTCACTCGACGGAAAACCGGGCGTTTGCCGATCCGTGCCCACGTGGTAGCTAATATTTCTTGAAAGGAAAAGCCGAATTCATCCCAAAACACGATTTTTGCGCCGAGCCGCCGAGACTTTTTTTATCCTTGGCCAATCTCCTTGCAACCACGCCTCCACCAATTCTTTTTCCTGTTCAACGGCTTGTGGTAATGGTTTTTGTGGACTGAAACCCAAGGTGCGCAACAATCGATTGAGGTAGTTCGGATGATAGTTGACTTCAAATTCCTTTTTGATCAATTTTTGGACACGTTCCAGTGTCCAGCGATCGGTTGGAAATCCACTTGAGGTTCCCCCGAAAAAGTGGAGACATAGAAAGGACAAGGTACACTTACATCGGAGGCAGACTCATGTCAGAACAGAAGGAAAAGCGGCGATACACGCGTGAATTCAAGTTGGAAGCAGTGCGGCTGTACGAGGCCAGCGAGAAATCGATGCGTGTGATCGAGCAGGAACTGGGAATTATGCCCTACCTGCTGTCCAAATGGGTGCAGCAATCTCGGCAGC
Source organism: Anaerolineae bacterium (assembly GCA_041487615.1). Classification (GTDB taxonomy): domain Bacteria; phylum Chloroflexota; class Anaerolineae; order Anaerolineales; family Villigracilaceae; genus Defluviilinea. The sequence goes on along the minus strand of JBGPNQ010000533.1, from coordinate 1,877 downwards.
AAGAGACAGCAGCCTTTCCGGGCAAGGGGAAGCTGCCAGACCAGGAGGCTGAATTGCAGCATCTGCGGCGAGAAGTCGAAATCCTGCGGCAGGAGCGCGATATCCTAAAAAAAGCAGTGGTCATCTTCTCCGAGCCAAAGCGATGAGATACCAATTTATCCAAGAGCATCAAGACGAGTTCCCGGTGCAACGTATGTGCAGCGTGTTGGGTGTTTCGCCGAGTGGCTACTATGCCTGGCGGATCCGGCCGCTCAGTCCACGGGTGCAGGCAAACCAACAACTGCTGCCGGAGATCCGAGCGATCCACAGCCGCAGCCGAAAGACCTATGGCAGTCCCAGAGTGCATGCCGAACTGAGGGCTTGCGGTTCGAGCGTAGGCAGGAACCGAGTCGCGCAGTTGATGCGAGCAGCGAACCTGTATGGACGGCGCAAAAAGAAGCAGCCGCGCACCACGGACAGCCAGCATAGCCATCCGGTGGCTCCTAACCGGCTCAACCGGGAGTTCCAAGCCACCCGACCCAACGAAAAATGGCTAGCCGACATCACCTATATCCCAACGACCGAAGGCTGGTTATATCTGGCGGTGGTCCTGGATCTATTCTCTCGCAAGATTGTCGGTTGGGCCTTCGCCGCGACGATGGAGAGCTGTCTGGTGGAGCAGGCCTTCCGCCTGGCAGTCCAAGACCGGACAGTGCTCAATGGACTGCTTCATCATTCGGATCGGGGTAGCCAGTATGCAGCAGAAGCCTACCAGCAACTTCTCCTCGACCAGCAGGTGCAAACCAGCATGAGCCGCACAGGCAACTGCTATGACAATGCCCCCATGGAGAGTTTCTTTAGCACTCTCAAATGCGAACACGTTCACTTCCAAAATTATCGCACCCGCCAGGAAGCCACGACCGACATCTTTTCGTACATCGTGGGTTTCTATAATCGTCAACGCCGTCACTCGTCCTTGGGCTACTTATCCCCAGAAGAGTTCGAGCGGCGTTATTACATCAACTTGTCTTAACTCACTCTCCACTTTTTTGGGTAAAGCCCACAACGCCGCATACCCAACCCGATAGACCCACTGCTTCGCCAATTGCACAAGCCAGGAAGCCGGGCCCCGAGCCCACATCGAGAACATGCTCGCCGGGACGAGGGCTAAGAGCCTGCAAGATCTCCTTACGTTGTTCGAACAATTCTGGAGTGATGTACATCGCGACCAGACGGTCTGAAGAATCCTTGTCATATTGAAGGTTTGTATTTATGGTAATACTCCTCACGTTCCAATGTCTACATTATAGTGAATATTCTTTGCAAACTTGAACACAATAATTACGAAGCGAGACAGGGTTTAAAAGCAATAGGTTTCTTTCCAATTCGTGAAATAGCTTCCGCGTAGTTTCCGTTTAACAGAATCCCGATCCCGCTCAGCATTGGATTGCATAGTGACTGCATGAATGCTTTCTTTGGAAGCCACAAACCGCCTTGGACATCATAATCATCTAGGTTGATTTAGCTTGCGATTGCGAAGGAGCTTACTGATGAATAGCATATCGGTTTGTCCTTCTTCTCTCTTCGTCTTTAACTAGGATTGAAACTCTCTTCTGCACCTGCAATATCATGATAAAACTGCCAGCAGGAGGAAATCCTCACTGGCAGTTTTTATATTAGCTTATCCTAATCAAAGGACATCAAAGAATTTGAGAAAACTAGGCGACTGATTAAGCTGCGTTTAGCGCTGGAAATAACCATCCGACAATGTCTTCAGGAAAGCGACAATATAGGATTGATCGCGGCAACGGAACATATTCAACGTGGCAAGGTTCTGATTTACTTCAGGTTCAGGGAACATCATGCCTCCACACATCATTCCCCCGCCACCCATACCG
>JBGPNQ010000532.1:0-2865 GCA_041487615.1 Anaerolineae bacterium | reverse complement strand
TCTTGGCGCTCTTCGCGTTCTTGGCGGTTAAAGAACCTTCGTGCTCTTTGTGTCCGTTGTGTTTAAAACTCGGTTATACTTTCCCCCGCATATGACCGACCATATCCGTAACTTCTGCATCATCGCCCATGTTGACCATGGCAAATCCACGCTCGCCGACCGCCTGCTTCAACTGACGGGCACGATCTCTGAACGCGACATGAGCGAGCAAATGCTCGACACGATGGACCTCGAACGCGAAAAAGGCGTCACGATCAAAGCCTCTGCTGTGCGCATGTATTACACCGCAAAGGATAATCAAAAATACGAGATCAACCTGATCGACACACCAGGTCACGTGGACTTTGGGTATGAAGTCAGCCGCGCGCTCAAAGCGTGTGAAGGCGCGGTGCTGGTTGTGGATGCCACGCAGGGCATCGAAGCGCAGACGCTGGCAACCCTCTATCAGGCGCTCGAGGCGGACCTGACGATCATCCCCGTGATCAACAAAATTGACCTGCCCTCGGCTCGCCCCGATGAAGTGGCCGAGGACGTTGGTTCACTGCTTGGTGTCGACCCGCTCGATGTCATTCAAGTCTCTGCGAAAGAGGGTATCAACGTCGACCAGATCCTCGAAGCGATCGTCACGCGTGTCCCGCCGCCAAAGGATGCAGATGCCGTTCCGCTGCGCGCGTTGATCTTTGATTCACATTACGACTCCTACAAGGGCGTGATTGCATACGTCCGTATTATCGAAGGCTCGCTCAAATCCACTGATATTCTGCGCATGTTCGCCACCAAGGTGGATATGCGGCCCGTTGAGATCGGAATCTTCGCCCCTGGCATGAAACCCGTCCAAACGTTGGGATCGGGGGAAGTGGGCTATATCGCGACCGGGTTCAAAACCGTGCATGAATGTCGCGTGGGGGATACGATCACGAGCGCGGTGGCTCCCGCTTCGGAGCCTCTGCCTGGCTATCGTACTCCCAAGCCGATGGTCTTCGCCGGAATTTACCCCGTCGAAGCTGACGATTACTCCAATTTGCGCGAGTCGCTCGATAAGCTGCAGCTCAACGACGCGTCACTGACGTTCCAGCCCGAGACATCCCAGGCATTGGGATTTGGCTTCCGTGCCGGTTTCCTCGGTCTCTTCCATATGGAGATCATCCAGGAACGCATCGAGCGCGAATACGATCTCGATGTGCTTTTTACCGCACCATCCGTGGAATATGAAGTGGTCAAACTCGATAATGAAGTCCTCAGGGTGGATTCGCCTGCCGAACTTCCCGATGAGGGTCTTTTGGAAATCCGTGAACCGTGGATGAACATCGAGATCATCACACCAACGGAGTATTATGGTCCCATTATGGAACTGGTCACGAAACGCCGCGGCATCTTCAAGCAGCAGGAATATCCCGCACCTCACCGTGTCCAGCTCGATTACGAAATTCCGCTCTCAGAGATCATCGTGGATTTCTTCGATGATTTAAAGTCGCGCACGAAAGGCTATGCATCGCTCGATTATCAATTCCTTGAATATCGCCCCGACAAATTGCAGAAACTGGAGATCCTCGTCAACGGCGAACCGGTCGATGCGCTAGCAGCAATTGTCCATGAAAAGGACGCCTATCACAAAGGTCAGCGCCTCATCACGCGCCTCAAGGATTTGATCCCGCGTCAACTTTTCGATGTCGCCATCCAGGCCGCGGCCGGCGGACGCGTCATCTCGCGCGCCAATGTCAAAGCCACGCGCAAGGATGTGCTGGCAAAATGTTACGGTGGTGACATCACACGCAAGAAGAAACTGCTTGAGAAACAAAAGAAGGGGAAGAAACGTCTCAAGATGGTTGGGAATGTCGAAATCCCTCAGGACGCATTCATGGCGGTTTTGAAATTGGAAGAGGAATGATTCAGTACGCAAGTAGACACGTATACAGGTAAATGCATGACTTGTTTACGTGTTTACTTGTATACCTGCTTCTGACTGTCTAAAAGGATTTGTTCATGAAAGATGCAAAACGCTGGTTGCCCGGGGCAATTGTCAGTATCTTATTGATCGCTGCAATTCTTTACTTTGTTGATCTGCGCGCCATGGTGGATGCAATTCGCCACGCCAATTATGCATTGCTGGCGCTTGCGCTTTCCATTGGTTTTTTGTGGATGGCCATACGTGCCCTGGTTTGGCGTACTCTTTTACGTAACCGTGCGAAATATAGTGACGTGTTCTGGACAATGGGCGAAGGCTATTTACTAAATAATTTCCTTCCATTCCGGCTTGGCGAAGTGGGACGTGCATTTCTCCTCAGCCGCAAATCTGACATGCAATTCATGGAGATATTGCCCACAATCGTCATCGAACGTACCATGGATTTGGGATATTCCGCGATTGTCCTGCTGGCTGCGCTGCCCTACGTCGTCGGCGCAAAAGGAACAGAACGGATCGGATATGTCGTCGGCATCGTCGTGCTGGCGGGCTTCGTCATACTTTATTTGCTGGCTCGTAATAATCAGTGGGCGCTGGATCTATTCCACAAACTTAGCGCGCGCTGGCCGTCCCTTCAAAAGTTCGGTGGCAGCTTTCTGGAATCATTCTTTGCCGGTTTGGGTGTGCTGACCGATGGCTGGCTGTTCCTGCGCTTCCTCTTTTGGATGACCTTGAACTGGGCAGTTGCAATCGTCTCCTATTATTTGATCATTCGCGCGTTCTTCCCACAGGCGCTGGTGGTTTGGGGCATGTTCGGATTGGGAGCTGCCGCTTTTGGTGGCGCGATCCCCTCTTTACCGGGAGCCGTTGGAACCTTCGAAGGAGCGTTTGGCGGGGCCATCACCCTGCTAACCGGTAACCAATCCACGGCATTGGCAGTCGCATTGACGGGACGGCTCTAC
>JBGPNQ010000531.1:0-2883 GCA_041487615.1 Anaerolineae bacterium | reverse complement strand
CTTTGATTCACTTCATCCGAAAAGCCTGTATCATCCATGTCCCACCGCTCATAAAGATTCTCGCGTATGCCGAGCGATTCAGCTGCAGCCAGTATTGCGGCAAGCAAAGCAGTTGTGCCTTTGGAGTAGGCAGCATAGCACATTTTCAATGCTGATGCTTTACCGATTTCATTTCCAATAATTTTCGTTTCCAGGGGTCCCTTTGAAAAACACGTTGAGATTTCGTTTGCAGAATTTCCCGATAAATAAAGCCGGGTCTCCTTGGGAGTCCAGGCTGGTCCACCGATGATGCCGCCGTCTACGAAGCGAATGCTGGCGGCTTCCATAAGCCGTCCGATTTTGATAGAGCGCTGTGGTGCAATTGCATTCGCATCCAGGTACAAGCCTTTAAACCCAATTTCAATTATTGATCGTGCTATGTTTTCTGCTGCATGTGGAGGACAAACACTCAAAATAATTGCACAAGTTTCGCAAAGCTGATAAGTCGATTCAACCTCTGTCAACCCATACTTTTCTGCACGTGCTCGTGTTTGATCACTACGATTTTGAGATACCCAATAAACTTCATGTCCATTGTTGATCGCTGACGCCGCGATTGATATTCCCATTTCGCCTGGATGTAGTATTCCAATTTTACGCATGGTCACTCCTTATGCATATAACTATAGCATACACTGCAGGGTAAAATACTGATATGAAGATCTCCATCCTTACCTATGGTTCGCGCGGCGATGTTCAGCCTTTTATTCCATTGTCGCTTGGTTTGATGGCGCGTGGACATTCTGTCAAGTTGGTGGACCCCGCTCGATTTCAAAATTTTGCGGAGGAATATGGTATTCACATTGTGCCTTTGGCGGGAGAGCCTGCCGAGTTAAGTCGGCATTTGAATGATTCAGCAAGCAACGTTGTAAAGATGGTTCGTGGACTAATGACCCATGCGGTTGAAATTGGGGCGGATGTTTTGCGACAGTCTGAGCAAGCATGTAGCGATTCTGATTTGATCATCCATACTTTTATGCATGCTGTCGGTGCTCATACACTTGCATGTGAAAAGAATATTCCGGATATTCATGTACAACTATTTCCCCTGTTTACGCCCACTGGAGATTATCCAAATATCATTCTGCCTGATCTGAGAGTGCGTTCCCTGAATCGATTTACACATGAGCTATCTCATAAAATAGTCTTTTGGACTTCCAGGGCTGGATATGCACAAGTTCGCCGCACGGCAGGACTTCCCAAGCGTAAACTTTACTCGCCTTTTGATGATAACCGGCTTCGCCCTCGGACCCCGGTTCTGTGCGCATGGAGCCCAACGGTTATTACACCTTCGAGGGATTGGCCATCAAGCGTTCACGTGACGGGATATTTATTCAGTGATTTAGCAGTATCATATGAACATCCTGCTGAGTTGCGGAGTTTTCTTGATTCCGGCAAACCTCCAATCTGCATTTCATTTGGTAGTATGTTGAATAGAAATGCTGAAAACATAGATCGCATTGTCGGCGAATCGCTAAGGCAGACGAACAATCGGGGAATTATTCTTTCTGGGTGGAGTGAGTTAAAGGGTGCACGATCAAATGAAATTCTCTACATGGAAGCAGTGCCTCATCAATGGCTGTTGCCGCGTTGTAAGATGATCATTCATCATGGAGGGGCAGGGACAACGTCCGCTGGTTTGCGCTCGGGTATCCCTAATATCGTAATACCATACACAGCAGATCAACCGTTTTGGGGGAAAAGGGTCCACGCCCTTGGCGCAGGTCCAAAGCCTATTCCCGTCAAAGAGCTTTCAACGGAGAATCTGGCATTGGCAATTGATGAAAGTGAAAATAGTGCGATACGAAATCGCGTCCAGATCGTAGGTCAAGAGTTAAGAAACGAAGACGGTGTTGAAAGTTCCATCGATTTAATTGAAAAATATGCCAATGATTTTTATGGAAAAGAACCATGAATCGCCAACGGATTTTGTGATATCATCTGACCGCTGAAAGAAGGGAGTAGGTGGATTTATAAAAGAAAATCTGTTGCGAATAGCAATCAAGATTTTTTAAGGTTAATTGTCTGATAATCTCTTGACAAAGCCACCGAAATCCATATAATCATCATTCGCCAGTACATTTAGTAGATCTCGTCCCCCTGACAGATCATTGAAAACTGAGGAATAGTCTCCAGTCAGAGACACAAGCCTGCGGGTTTTGCAGTCTGACGAGCCGATGTCGAAAGACAAAAGACATCGGTGTTTTTGTCTGTGAATCCCTTGACAGGCCAAAGTGGTGCGTGTAAAATCCGTCCGCTTTGTTACCCGAACTTTAACAACTGAACAGTGATAGGAAGCAACAACTCTGTCGATCCAGTAAATATTCCGTATAAACTACACTCGCAAGAGTGAAAAATTTTTTGCGGAGAGTTTGATCCTGGCTCAGGATGAACGCTGGCGGCGTGCCTAATACATGCAAGTCGAACGAGGTGCTTTTGTAGCAATACGAGAGTATCCTAGTGGCGAACGGGTGAGTAACGCGTTGGTGACCTACCCCAAAGTGTGGGATAACAGTCCGAAAGGATTGCTAATACCGCATGTGGTCTTCGGATTTAGAAACTGATGACTAAAGGAGCAATTCGCTTTGGGAGGGACCTGCGTCCCATCAGCTAGTTGGTGAGGTAACGGCTCACCAAGGCGACGACGGGTAGGGGACCTGAGAGGGTGGCCCCCCACAATGGAACTGAAACACGGTCCATACACCTACGGGTGGCAGCAGTAGGGAATATTGCTCAATGGGCGAAAGCCTGAAGCAGCAACGCCGCGTGTGCGATGAAGGCCTTCGGGTCGTAAAGCACTTTTCTGCGAGATGAGAAAGGACAGTATCGTAGGAATAAGTCTCG
>JBGPNQ010000530.1:0-2915 GCA_041487615.1 Anaerolineae bacterium | reverse complement strand
GTTGTGAGCATGGGACTCTCCTTGAATATGGTTTATCCGCCCAATCAGAAGAGAGCTAAAAAATAACCTCTTCTGAAAGTACAAGAAGAGGTACATCCGATACCATCCTCTCATCTTCCAGTGTTTGAATGACAATTGCCATTCAGCTGTCGGAGTTGGCACCGTTTTGGCTGGTAGCGGATCGCTAACTGCTAATCGGTTGCCGAGACTTCACAGGGCCGTTCCCTCAGTCTCTCTGGATAAGAGCGAATATTTAATTGGGCGGGTTATATCATAAGGTAGGTCGGATTGTCAATCCGACTCACAATAATCCTTCATTCACTAACAGCTCTGCATTATAGATGGATGCACCAGCCGCGCCGCGAATCGTGTTGTGTGACAGCACAACAAATTTAAGATCAAGGATGGGATCGCGCCGTACGCGTCCGACGACGGTCGTCATGCCTTTTCCGGTTAATCGGTCGAGTCTTGGCTGCGGGCGATCCGCTTCATCCCGGACAGTGATAACAGGTCGCGGTGACGATGGCAATTCCTGCGCTGACAGTGGCGCGCCATAATCGCGTAAAGCCTGTATCGCAATCTCGGGTTCAACAGGATTTGTCAGTTCAACGCTTGCACAAACCGTATGCCCATCGATCACAGCGACTCGATTCGTGTGCGCGCTAAATCGTATATCCGCCAGATCGATCTTGTTCCCATTAAATTTTCCCAGCATCTTGCGCGGTTCCCACTCCACTTTTTCCTCTTCGCCGCCGTTGGCTACGTTGGGAATGACGTTGTCCATAATATCCAGAGAAGGAACACCAGGGTAACCTGCGCCGGAAAGCGCTTGTAACGAGACCGCAAAAACCTTTTTCACACCAAAAGCATTGTCAAGGGCTTTGAGCGCAATCGTGAGACCTGTACTCGTGCAATTTGGATTCGTGATGATACATCCGCTCCAGCCTTTATTCCTGCGTTGGTATTTGACCAGACGGATATGCTCTGCATTGATCTCAGGAAGCAGCAAGGGCACGTCTTCGCCGCGTCTGTAGGAGGATGCATTCGAACACACTGCCGCACCTGCCTTCGCGAACTGCGGTTCCAGTTCATTGGCAATTTCCGTGTGTAATGCTGAGAAAACAATTTTTGCATCAATGCAATCCGTTGATGCAGGAACCATAACCATCTCCTGAGCGTATTCAGGCATTGGAATATCCAACACCCAACGCGCCGCATGCGAGTATTTTTGACCAACCGATCGATCCGACGCGGCCAACGCGACCACCTTGAACCACGGATGATTATCCAGCAACGAAATAAATCGCTGACCGACAGAACCTGTCGCGCCGAGAACTGCTACAGGAATTTGGGATGGCATAATGATTTCTCCTTTGATTTCCATTTCGTTGGTCGAGTAGCCCCGCCGCTATTGCGGGGCGTATCGAGACCACATTTTTCAAGAGAATTTTCTTTTGAATCCAGCAGGTGGTCTCGCTATGGACTCTCGCTATCGCCCCACCTGCTCGACCACCGCTGACTTATTGAACAATTAACTTATGCAACGTCTTGACCGCTTTCTCCGTATCCAAGGTATCCACTACGAGACTGATGGACACTTCTGAAGAACCTTGAGCGATGGCTAAAACGTTGACATCATTGTTTCCTAGTTGGCTAAAGACCCGGCCCGCCACGCCAATCGTGTGGCGCATTCCTGCACCGACAACTGTCACAATGGAGACATCCTCTGTAGACCAGACGCGGTCGATGTCTTCGTCTTCAATTTCATGCACAAATGCTTTTTCCAGGGCATCAAGAACCGTCCGAGCCGTTTCAGAAGGCACGGCAAAACAAATAGATTGCTCTGATGAGGCTTGCGTAATGAGTGGAACGCTCGTGCCCGTGGAGGCGACCGCCCCAAACGCACGCGCTGCCACACCAGGGACGCCGAGCATGCCGCGCCCTTCGATGGTCACCAACCGCTGCTTGCGAATTGCCGTCACGGCTTTGATCACTTTCTCAGGTTGATACGCCTTGCCTTTGGAATGTCCATTGGCTATCAGACGCGTGCCTGGATGCGATGGGTTGAATGTGTTGCAAATGCGGAGTCCGATTCCTGCTTCGACCACGGGACGAATCGTCTTCGGATGCAAAACTTTCGCGCCGTAGTAAGCAAGTTCCGCAATTTCGCCGTAACTGATCTCCGGCAACGTCTGCGCATCCGGCGCAATGCGTGGATCTGTGGTCATCACGCCGTCCACGTCCGTCCAGATCCACACATCATCTGCTGGCAGCACCGAGCCAATGATCGCAGCGGTATAGTCGCTGCCGCCGCGTCCCAGGGTTGTGATGATGCCTTCGGGAGTTGTGCCGATGAAACCTGTGGTAATTGGGATAATGCCCTCAGCCAGTAATGGATTTAATGCTGCCCTCGTTTTTTCAGTTGTGACTCTAAAATCAGGATGAGCATTTTGGTAGTGCGCGTTCGTGATAATAAATTCGGTTGACTCGATTGCCTCTGCCTTAATGCCCAGGTCTTGTGCAACTGCTGCCAATAGGCGAACGCTCATCCTTTCGCCCAAAGATGCCACCGCATCCAATGCCCGCGGGCTGGCTTCGCCAAGCACCGCGATCGCTCTGCATAGGTCGACCAGCAATTGAATCAGGCAGTTGATCTCTCCCTTCGTTGCCTCACGCAATTCCTCATCCTTGATGAGCGCCTCTGCACACGAGAAGTGTTTCTCTCTGAGCGTGGATTCCGCATCGGGAAGCGAATCAATATTTCCCTGCGCCGCGAGCGACGCGGATTTCAATAGTAGATCCGTCACGCCCGACATCGCCGAAGTAATGACCACCACGCGCGGATATTCATCCCGCGCATCCTTTATGATCTGTGCAGCGTTTGTTAGCGCATCCACTGAACCTACCGATGTCCC
>JBGPNQ010000529.1:0-2938 GCA_041487615.1 Anaerolineae bacterium | reverse complement strand
GGAAATTTATTCAACCCTTTGGAATAACAAATCTCAACCCTGAAGAATTATCCAATCTTCCGACTGTCCTGGATATTCTCCATCTAGGCGACCGTGATACAGAACGACTCAGGAAAGTTCTGCAGGGAGGCGTTCCAAATCTGGTGCTCAACGCGCGCAGACATACGGAAGAGTCGCAGATCATTGCGGGGGCAGGTGCCTTTGGGGCCGTGACCATCGCTACGAACATGGCAGGCCGCGGAGTCGATATCAAGCTCGGCGGTGAGTTGGCTGAGGAAGTCATCACAGCTGTCAACCGCGTGCTTGGCAGGGCGGGTTACGAAGACCCATTTGATATGACCCAGGAGGAACGGCGCGCCGCGCTGAAGAATGTCGATCCATCAAATTTCGGAATTTATGATGCCGAGGTCAGGCTCTTCCTGCAATACTTCGAAGACATGGAACGCGTCAAGGAACTCGGCGGCCTGCATGTCATTGGTTCCGAACGACATGAAGCGCGTCGTATTGATAATCAGTTGCGCGGTCGTTCGGCCCGTCAGGGCGACCCTGGCTCATCGCGCTTTTATCTTTCACTGGAAGATGATCTGATGCGCCTGCAAGGCGGCTCACAGGTCAGCAGCCTCATGGAGCGGCTGAGGGTGGATGATTCACTTCCGCTTGAGGTACGGCTGGTTGGAAATGTGATCGAACAATCGCAGCACCGAATCGAGGGTGCGAACTTCGATGTCCGCAAACATCTGCTGGAATATGATGATGTGCTCAATAACCAGCGCGCCCAGATCTACGGTCAGCGTGATCGTATCTTCGTCAAGGAAGATTTGAGTGACGATATTGCCACAATGCTGGAACTTGAAATCAAGGAGCGTGTCGAAACAGGACTTGCTGACCAGGAAGGGCCATGGAAGTTGATTGCGTGGCTCGAACAGGTCCAGCCGCCCTTTATGACCGAGGAACGCCTCTTTCCAAGCTTTGGCCTGTCTCTGCTGTTGAAGGAGTTATCCAGTTCTGACAATGTCCGTCAAGCTGTGCTCGATTTGATCGCCCGGGCGATTGATCTGGAACACGAACATCACCTTCATGCAATTGAAGGTTTGATCGAGAATACAGAGCAAAGCCTCGAAGCGCAGATCGCCTCCCGTGCCGATTCGCTCGATGCCTACTTCGAAGGCTTGCGCGATATGGACGAGACCCCGCGTCCACAAAAAATCCTTGAGGATATTAATGCGCTGGTGGGTTTGCAGTTAAGGCTTAACAACGAACAGTTGCGGACCCTGGGCGATGACCCCGACGGAGCAAAAGAGGATATCCAAAATCTTCTGGTGTCAAACCTGACAGCCATGTACGCCTCGCGGGTGATTTCTGCGGTGCAGAACCGTTTCGGAGAAGCGATTGCTGAGAAATTCGAAATTTCGAACTGGGACGATGCAGCGGACAAAATCCTGGAGGCCGCAGGGAACGCCCTGGATAATCGTCGCGAGCGGCTGGTCGGCGAAAACGGACAGATCGCGCGCGATCTTGACAATCTGATGCCGCGTGAATTGACGGATACTACTAAATTCCAATTGCTGCTGAACCTTTCACAAGGTGCCCGCACGGCTTTTGACCAGAAGACACACCGGCAGGTGAAACAAGTCTTCAATCGTTTCAGCTATATGTTTCTTATTGCGAAACTCCTCGATGGACAGGAGGCAGCTCAGGTTATCGAGGATGTGTTGAACCATCTTGAAGAGGCTCAGGAGTCCCTGCAAATGGCATGGGGCCAACGTGAATATGCGCGCCTGGCATCCAATGCACAGCGGCTGGCGGACTTTGGGGACGCTGCGAAACGAGCCTTCGGGGAGGAACGACTCAATGAAACGGCGGCAAGCCTCGGTGAGTCGGACCGGGAGGCATTGATCGAGTCCATTGGCAGATATGTGCTAAACGAAGTGCACCGGCAATTGCTGCTGGCGGCCACCTCCGAGTTGTGGGTTGAATATTTGACACGCATCGAAGCCCTGAGAGTTTCGATCGGTTTGGAGGCTTACGCCCAACGTGACCCACTGGTACAATATAAAGGTAGAGCCTCTGAAATGTTTTCTCAATTGGTGGAGGACATTCGAGGGTTGGTCATCAACAGAGTCTTCGCGTATCGTCCCACACCCATTGAAATTACACCGGTTGAAACAGCAGATTTGCCTGCCCAGGCTCAGACGATGCAAATCGATAATAGTAAAAAGAAAAAAAGGCGACGTCATTAATCCATTAGAAGTATGGCAACTGAACGTGTCACCGCTTCGCTGAATACATATCGAGCTCTCCCCAAGGTGGAGTTACATCGCCATCTGGAGGGCTCGTTACGCCTGGATACCATGCTGGATGTGGCACGCCAGCACGGTATTACAATCCCCGCCGATGTTCTGCGTTTGAGCAATCTGGTGCAGGTCCAGGAAGAAGATAAATTCACCTTTCAGAATTTCCTTGGCAAATTCAATACGCTGCGCCTGTTCTATCGTTCGCCGGATGTGATCGATCGCATTACTCGTGAAGCCGTTGAAGACGCGTCGAGGGATAATGTGAAATATATGGAATTGCGTTTCACACCGGTGGCGTTAAGCCGGGCAGAACGTTTTCCGCTTCATGATGTCATTGATTGGGTGATGTCCAGCGCGCAGGATGCGGCGAAGAAGTGTGGTGTGGTCGTGCGTCTGATTGCTTCAGTCAATCGTCATGAAAGCACGGAACTTGCCGAGCAAGTAGCCTGGCTGGCTGTCGAGCATATCAATAACGGACTGGTTGCTCTTGATCTTGCCGGTAACGAGGCGGAATATAAAACCGAACCATTTTATGGCATTTTCAAGGAAGCAAAACAATCAGGCCTGCATGTGACCATCCACGCCGGTGAGTGGGGTCCCGCTGCCAACGTTAAGGAAGCCATCGAGGCACTCGGTGCCGAGCG
>JBGPNQ010000528.1:0-3011 GCA_041487615.1 Anaerolineae bacterium | reverse complement strand
ATTTTTCAAACATGCACCTGGACCGTGCCCCGGGTCAGACCTGCGACGCTGCCGGGCAAAATAAATGAGTGTTGAATCCATGATGTCCTCCAATTCGCCTAGGATTGTTTGATCATGTATTTCCAATATCGAACATCGTGACGCGTGAATTCCTCAGCAAGAGTCATGCCAACTTTTTCGGCGACACGTTTGGAGGCAAGATTCCCCACGCGGATCAAGCTGATCAATTTCGGCAAGCCCAAAACATCGAAAGCATGGTCGCGCACAGCAACAGCGGCTTCGGTGGCATAACCCTGATTCCAATAATCACTGCGGAAGTCATAACCAAGTTCTGCCGCGCCCTGGTCTTCCATTTGTTCCAGGCCACAATCGCCGATCAGTTCGCCGGTCTCCTTGAGAATGACCGAGAACAAGCCATAGCCATGCCGGTTTTGATGATCCAGGTTGCGCTGAAGCCATCCCTGCATTTGTTCGCGAGTGAATAGAGGGTGATCGAATGCCGCCATCACCCTGGGGTCGGTGAAGATGAGATGCAGCGCATCAAGATCTGCTTCCAACATGGGGCGAAGGACGAGACATTTTGTTTCAAGTGGTGAGTTGCTTCCGTTTGACATCGTTTTCCTGTTTCTAAACCTATTCCATTATCCGCACGTCGGGAAAGTATATGGTTGGAAAAGAGAAATTCATCTGTGCAAACTTCCAGGCATCCTCTTCGCGCACGACGACAGCAGTGAACCGCAGCGCCCAGACAAACTTCTCGCCGCGACGCAGTTCATAGAGTGTATTTGTCCCGCCGCGCAGGATGTAAAGAAGCTTTTGTTCGGGGCTGAGTTGTGAATCGTCGAGATATTTCCTGACAAACGCCAGATAGGACGCGTAGTTTTCCTCGCCGATCGTTTGCGTGACAGTGGCAGAGGCAGCCACCCAACCCACATCCCCATGACGATGAATGGACATCGATTCAAGATCGAGGCGCAGGTCGCCCCAGCCTTGCTGGTCTACTTCCACCAGTTCACGGGCAGAGGCGCGGTCCATGTACCATTCATCTAGGCCGGGTTTAACACCGTTCGTGCCGATCACTTCTGCGTCGGCGGTAAATAATTCCATGAAGGAATCAACCTGACTTGTATCGCAGCTGGTGTAACCATCCTGGAAGGTTTGGAGAAGTGAATGAATTTCATCTTGTGGATTCATGTTGAATATATTCCTTCTTGGTAAAAGATTTTCCGTCATTGCGAGGAGGGCAATGCCCGACGACATCGTACTCGTAGAGTAAGCAATCTCATGAGCAATATGCAAACAAAAAATTACTTAGAAGATTGCTTCGCTCCGCTCGCAATGACGGTAACCAGGTATTACCATTCCCTGATCCATGGCTCAAGGAGATCGAACTCCGTGAAGCCCATGGAATCGTACAACGCGTGTGCGCCTGTGGAATACGATCCAACAGTTGCCAGCGTTGCACCGAGTCTCTGTGCGCGGCGCAAGCCTTCGCTCATCACCGCTTTGCCCAGTCCGCGCTTTTGGTGATTCGGATGCGTGCCAACAGGTTCGAAGACTGCCGTATGTGTCACATCGTCCACCCAGACGGTGCAGAACGCGGTAAGCTCTCCATCTGGTGCAACAGCGACAATATCGAGGTTTCGGTTGTATAACGGAACGCGCTGAACATTCTTATACCACTCCCAGCCTTGATACTTTTCGTCGGGCTCATCCGGATGAAAGACTTTCCATGAAAGCCAGCTGCGCGCGGGCAGTTCGTTCTCGTCACCCAGCGCGCGGACCATGTATCCGCTTTGGGGAACGGAATCTGGTGCAGGCTGGGTAAAGGCGCGATAGCGCATGTGCTCGGCGGAAAATTTCGAGCGCGCGTATCCGCGGCGCGTCAGGATATCTTTGAAGAGGGCATCATCCGCATTCACCCACGTAATCAGATCATGCAGACCACCCTCTTTATGGTTGGGAAGTTTGACCTCGGCAACGTCCAGCATTTCGCACAGGAGTTCCGTGTTTCGATAGGCGGGATGGACCTGGAAGAAAGCTTCACCATTCGTATCGGGGTTGAGCATTGCAACGATATACTCGTCCGTTTCCCAGAGCGTGATGACATCCTCCAGTTCGAAGTGGAAGATGTTCATGTTGACGTGCCAGCGCCAGTAATCCCAGCGCAGAAGTGACCAGGAGTAATCGTGCCGATCGTTGAGCAGTGACACTTGGCGCAGGAACTCGCGAATGCGCCAATAATCGTTTTCGTTTTGATACATTCTTAATGTTGGTTTGGTTGTTGTTTTCATTGCATTTGTGTAAAAGCTGTGACAGCCTCGACAGGATGACACTGACTGCCATACGGTTGAGGTGGAATCCGAAAAAGATGGCAATGAGAATCCTGGATTTGTTTGTTACGTTTCGATTCCCGGTTTATGCCTGTTTCGGGAAGCAGGTATAGAGGGTCGCCCCGCCCACCAGCGGGTAAAGCACACCGTTCGGCGGCATGCCTAATCTCTAAATAAACTGGACTGGGAACCTTGCCAGTCCAGTTTTATTTGTGGTATTGCGCTTGAAACCAAACCCAAAATGACGTATAGTGTTTGTGCAATCATGCACATAAATCTAGGCGAGTGTACCCTATAACCTTTCTCGCCAAATTCCGTCCACGAAGGGCTGCCGATAACGCAAACCTTTCGGCGGCTGTCGCAGTGAGAAACAATGGTAATCAAAGAGCCGCAACCACGTGAGCATTGGTGCCAATAGCCAGGGCAATGGCACGGCAGGGAGATTGCCTACATCACAGTAAAACTGGCGTATCTTCTACGATACAGAAGCGTATGGCTCACAATGCGATATTTTGTGAACAATTCTTTTGATGAACATATTGACCTTGGGAGGGCGCTATGAACAGCAAAAAACTATTGCGGTGGATATTTGTTTTAATCTTTGTTGCATTACTGTTAACTGGCTGTAGTGGAGCAACAGCAAAGCCTCCTGCGGCTGGTGAATGGGTTGCAACTACT
>JBGPNQ010000527.1:0-3021 GCA_041487615.1 Anaerolineae bacterium | reverse complement strand
TATTATGAAAGTTGCTGATTTACTATTCCATCTGTAAATAATGCAGGACGCCTGCTAATTATGCAGTGATGGGTGTGTGGGACTGTAAGTGAGTTCGTATACAAACCCATCGGGCGCACGGAAGTGACTCCAGGCATAGCCGTCTTCCGCCATCTCGGTGGGACCGACGAATTCTATTCCCTGCGATTCCATCTCGGCGCGGGCGACGGCGATGTCATCCACCAGAAAACCAGCGACGGGATGAGTGAAGAACGTGTTGTAAGGCGATTCGTCGCCAAAGCCTTCAACCCTGTCGCCGTTCGGCAAATCCATCACGACGAAGCCAGGTTCCTGATAGACGATATCAAGCCCCATTATGTTGTGATACAGGTTCCGCATTTCATCAAATTTTGAAGTGCGTGTGCCGAGCCAAATCAGTCCCTTGATTTTCATAAGGCCCCTCCTTCTTATTTATTCTGCTCCATCGAGGTCTTAGACCTCGATGGAGCATTTCGATTTATTCAGCCTTTTGATCTGTAGTATTAGACGGATAACCAAGCCGTCCATTGGTGATAAAAATAAGCGCCAACGCCACCACGATGTAAATGTAAATTCCAGAAGCAATGTCCAAGGCATCCTGCGGATAGTTCGGGATCAAACTGCCCATCCAAGCCTGTGCCGCATTCAGCGAAGCGTGGATCAAAACTGCAAACAAGATACTGCCCTTGGCATTGTTGAAAACCCAAGTCGAGATGATCGTAATTGACATGAGGGCAACAGTACCGGTCGCAAATTTTACGAGATCGAATGGACCGCTCGCCACTGGACCCATAACCAGAAGGTAAACGGGCAGGTGCCAAAGTCCGTGAAAAAAGCCAACGATCAGACTCGAGGCGAGCGGGTGATAACTTTCCTGCAAACGAGTCAGGGCAAATCCACGCCAGCCGGTTTCTTCGCCCCAGATGAGAAAAGCGGGAAAGATCAACAGGGCTGGCAGGTAGGAGGAAAAGAATGTAGCCCAGTTCGCGCGCAGATCTGCCACAGGCACGCCATGTAATGAAATACTGCCGGCGGCAATATAGTAAATTGGAAAGGCGAAGATCACGAACAGATACCAGCGCATTCCAACCCGCCATTGACCGTAGCGTCGAAACAATTTCCGCATCCCGTCTTTTCCGTCCACGGCATTCGTTACCAGATATGCCGCCAACGTCGGTCCGCTGAACACACCCAGGATATACAGGATGATAAATAAAATCATCGGCACGCTGTACGGGAGCAAGCCTAAGCCGTCCTTGCCCAGAACCATTGGAAGTTCCAACAACCAGGTGCCGGCAAAGGCGATTGAATAGAAAGCCACCAGCGGATGTTGCCGCATCCAGGTTGAAAACGTGGATGCGCGGTTGGACGGCGCTGACATTGAGTTCATTTGTGTTGTAGACATTGTTTTCTCCTTACTGAATAACTTTTTCCGATACGAAGTGAGCCAGTAAACATTGAATACATCTGGCCTTTCCCACTGACATGAGACTACACTCACGAATCAAATGGGAAATCATAGTTCCAGCGAATCCGGTTCCACTTCGCTCCACCGATGACATACAGAACGATGAAGGCCAGCATGAGCAGGCCCGCCAGGCTTCCCAACACAATGCCGATCCACTTAAGAGTTTTGCGTATCATGGGAGTATCCTCCCGGAGCCTTGCTGCTCCGAATGGTTTTTGTGACTTCGCTCTTTCTAGCTGCCGGCCGCGAGTTGTTCTAATCGCCTATTAGTCATCATCTTCTCCTCCTGGCAGCCTGTACTTTGGTGATTGCCGCCTAACTAATGAAACATATGTTATGGCAACAGACACTCAGCTTCGTTTAAGCCTTTTTGCTTTCGTTTCGGCGTACTTGCTGCCAAGTCATCATGGCTGCAAAAGCGGTTAAGAGTGGAACGATGATAAAGGTCACCCACAGGAGAGTTAGAGAGCAGTCAGGGCATTGGCTGCCTCTCAATCCAACTAATAGTGTGAACGGCAGATGGACCAGCAGAAAGAGGACGGCGGATCCTAATAGGAACAACGCCCCTGTTATGGCGCGTCTGCGCAGTATCCACAGACCAATGATCAGCAGGATTGGGTAAACAACCCATGATGGAACCAGACTTTCAGTCAGGGTAAAAACCAGGCCGCCCAGCAAATTGGCTGCAACAGCCCCGACAAGTATTTGTATCCAATTAAGACCGGCCTTAGCCTTCAGGTTGTATGTTGTCATTTGGAGCCTCCTTTGAAGAAACTTTTTAGGGTGATAATGTCCACAAGATCTTCTCCTGTGATGCAAGTGACGAGAGATGATTTCCCGTCTTCGGTAGATTTACACAGTCTAGCATCCAAAGGTTTCCCGTGTCATGAGTGCCATATCCCGACTGGTCGGGAAGTTTATACCGCAGGTCTTTTTTGCATAAACTAAAACAAAACACACTCACAAGTGCCTTTGCTAAAGGTTGATAAGAATCAAAACCTGAATTCCAATTTTGGTCTAATCTTCTTGATATTCTGAGAGAAGGTTTGGAAGGGTGCGGCCCTATAGCGGTATACTTTTTGAAGGAGGGAGTTTATACCCGTATCTTTGATATATGCCGCGATGGGCAGTTTCTTGTCGAATTAGGAAAGTGAAAATATGCCACTTTGGGCTAAATACTGAAACGAAATCAACCCGGACAGACTGTTGTACAGGGTTTTATCGAAACACTCATAAGGAAGATTGGAGTTGATAAATATCTGTACCCGGTACATGACCACACAAAAATCTGTTACTGCATAATAGGTTTGCGAAAGGGATAAATCCCTTGAGCGAAGCTCTTACACCTACGCCCATCACAGGCGCGGCGTACCTCATCGCTAAAGCAGGCAGGCTTCTCAGACTCGGCGAGAATGGTCAGTATGTTTGCAGACACACTGGTTAAATCCTCAAAATACAAAACGATATCAAGCAAGCACCCGGCAGAAACCGGGCGCTTGTATTTCAGGAGGGTGTTGATCATGCCCAATCCGAAG
>JBGPNQ010000526.1:0-3053 GCA_041487615.1 Anaerolineae bacterium | reverse complement strand
GGGTTCTTGGAACCTCGGAGTTGTTTTTTTAAATTCGAATCGACTATTATTCGACTATGATTCGACTAATATTCGACTATAATTCGACTAATGTTTAAGCCTAAATACGAAATCACTCATGCCCTGCTGGAAAATATTAAGCGAATCTATAGCCTTGTTCAAACGCTGAACCAACGACGTTTTCCTCATACAGTATTGGTGGAATTACAGAAGGAGGCCGAGGCGGTTTCCAGTTTCGCATCGACGAGTATTGAAGGGAATCCCCTGCCACTGACGGACGTAAAAAGGATACTCAAGAACCGGCCACAAAATATCCGTGACAGCGAACGCGAGGTGTTGAACTACAACACAGCGTTAAAAGATATCAATGAAAAGCTTGCGAAAGGCGATCTTCCTTTCACATTGAATTTGGTGCTGCAAATCCACAAACAGGTGACGTTCAAATTATTGCCAGCCTCTCAATCGGGCAAGTTGCGAGGAGATCCCGTTTTCGTAAGTGACCCACGGACAGGTACGACAGTCTACTGGCCGCCTGACGCAAAAGATGTGCCTGTCCGCGTTAAAGATTTGATCTTGTTTGTTGAAAGTAATAAAACGAAAATAGATCCCCTGATCCTCGCAGGTCTTTTCCATAAACAAATGGTCATCATCCATCCCTTTATGGATGGAAATGGCAGGACGACCCGCCTGCTCACAAAGATCCTGCTGGCCAACATGGGTTTGAACACGTTCAATCTCTTCAGTTTCGAGAATTATTACAATCAGAATGTAACCCGCTATTTTCAAACGGTGGGCCTTCGAGGGGACTACTATGAGATTGTGGAGACGATCGATCACAGTCCATGGTTGGAATATTTTACAGGCGGTATTATCGATGAACTCCTGCGTGTGGAGAAAATCCTGCCGCGTTCCAGCGAAAGCCCAAAGGATGAACTCAAGCCCTATCATCAGCTGATCCTTGAATTCATTAAGGAAAATGGATATATCACAGACAGGGATTACGCTGGGATTGTAGACCGTGCAAAACCAACCCGCCGGCTGGATTTCAATAAACTGATCGAGATGGGATTGATCCAACGCGAGGGGAAGAGTAAGAATACGTATTATAAATTGAAGGAGAAGTGAAACCTGGCGAGAAAGTAGACTCCGTCAATGTGAACTGGACAGTGGAGAAGTATAAAGAAAGAAGGAAAGACATCGTCCCCAAAGAGGAAAAAGAAATAGATTGCAGGCGGCATAATGCTGAAAGAGAAAGGCAGGACGAAATGAAATTTACTGTTGAATATGAACAGGAAGAAGATGGTCGCTGGCTGGCGGAGGTCAAGGAAATACCCGGTGTCCTGACCTATGGCAAAGATCCCGATGATGCAGTGGCACATGCGCAAGCATTGGCTTTGCGCGTGATTACCCCGCCGAAGTTAGGCGGGGTTGCAGATCGACTCGAAAACGCTGAAGCAGTTTCTGCGTTGATGTTCTCGTTCTCCGGGGTATGAGTGAAAAGGCAGGAAGTAAAACAACGGTCCCGTGATAGGAAATCCTGCACGGGACCTTTCTTTTCATGAAAGAGCGTACCCAATAAACCGTAAAACGCCACGCACAGGCTGTTTTTGCAGACCCCGCGGGTGCGATCGGCAGCATAGCCGGAAACGTGACAAGGGGACTTTACAATTTGTTCACCACTTGTCCAAGGCATGAGACATCCGAACTCTGGCTCACATCAGCGCCTGGCTTACGTCACGCCAGCCACGTTCAGCCGTCGCAGCGCCGTGTCAGTGGACTCGTCCGCCGGGAAGAAGCTCTCGATGCGCAGCTCGTGAAGCGTAATGTCGTAGGGTGTGCCGAGGGTCGTCAGCGTTGTAAAAAACTTTAAGTGCGTCTCCCCTTTTTGCATTTCAATCGCCAGGAACGGTGCGGTCGGTGCGTCCAGATCGAGTGTTCGCCAGTTGCGGGGGATACCAGGATATGCCAGAAGCTCGTCCAGGAGCAGCCGCATCCCGGCATCGGCACTGCGCAGAAGATCACGATGCAGCCATTGTATAAGAGCGGCGGCTGTCGCTTCCCAATTGACGATGCAGGGCCGCAGAGCTTGAGGGTGGCAGATCAGTCGGAGTCCATTCGGCGGACCTAATGCATCGATCGCTTCGGAATCCATCCATAATCCCATGAACCGGGCAGTGCCTTCATTGCCGAGAAGGATGTTCCAGTAACGGTCGAGCACGATGGCGGGATAAGGTTCCTGTTGCCGCAGGATGAAGTCCAGCGCCCGACGGAACTGTGCCATCTCCGGCGCATCGAGGTTGCTCTCGCGATAGATGGGTGCATATCCCGCCGCAGCGAGCAGGTCATTACGGGAACGTGGCGGCACATCCATGACCTCGGCCAGGAGCAGTACCATCTCGCGGCTCGGGCGGCTGCGACCCGTTTCCATGAAGCTGAGGTGGCGCGAGGAAATCTCAGCTTCGACGGCAAGGGCAAGCTGGCTCATCCGGCGGCGTTCCCGCCACTGCCTGAGCAAGGTGCCCAGAGAGCTGGGTGAGGATTCGATGATCATTTTGGCTGTCCTCCGAGTGGATTCGTAGCATCTGAGAGTGTCATTGCGAGCGCTCGCTGCGAAGCAATCTCCTCTTAACAGAAGACTCTCATGAAGTGAGGAGGTTGCTTCGGTCGTGGCGCTTACGCTTAGTCTTCGCTACGCTCCGCTCAGCGCGAGGCGCCACTCCCTCGCAACGACATGATTCTTATTAGCATCAAGTATATGTCATTCTGTTCTGTGCGCCATTACCTCACAGGTAATTGAGTTCTTACGCCGGGATCTCTATACTAGACTTTATCGGTAATTAGGAAAAACGTCCCGAAGGTTTGCGTCAGGCGCCCAAATTACTCGAAAAAAACCTTCGGGACGGTGCTCACATGTTATTTCCGATATTATCTAATGAGGACCAACATGTTGAAGAGAGGAAGTGTAATGATGCTGCACGTGATGCGCAATGATTAAGAGAATGGGCTTTGGTCTCTCGCGCGAGCTGTGGCTCGTGGTGCTGGGAATCTTCCTG
>JBGPNQ010000525.1:0-3082 GCA_041487615.1 Anaerolineae bacterium | reverse complement strand
TGGTGGAATTATTACGGGGCGTTCTATCAGACAGCCATGCTCCATGTTTACCAGCATATTGACCGCGCGCTCGAACGGTGGGCCAGACGCAAGTACAAGGCCTTATCGGGACGAAAGCGGGGCGGTGTGCAGTGGCTGCGCAAGATGAAGGATGCCGAACCGCAGTTGTTTCACCACTGGCGTGAAGTTGGGAATATGGTTGGATAATGGGAGCCGTATGACGCGAGAGTGTCACGTACGGATCTGAGAGCGGCTGGGGGGAAGTTCCCTCGGCCGACTCGCCACTTCGGGATGAAGGCGCACGTGGGGGTGGATAGCAAGACCAAGATCATCCACACGGCGGTGGCGACAGCGGCCAACGTAGCCGACTCGGCGGTGCTGCCCGATCTATTGCACGGCGAAGAAACCCGAGTGTGGGGCGATCAGGCCTATCGCGGACAGACCCAGGTGATCCGGGAGTGCGCGCCCCAGGCCCAGGACGGCACTCATCGGCGCTACCGCTACAAGGATCGCATTGACCAAGTGGAGCGGGCGAAGAACCGGACGAAGTCGACGGTGCGGTCGAAAGTGGAGCACGTGTTTGGGGTGATGAAGCTGAAGTTCGGATTTGTGAAGCTACGCTACCGAGGACTAAAGAAAAATGCCAACCAACTGTTCGCGGTGTGCGCGCTGGTGAATCTGTACCTGCTGCGGAAAAAACTGCTGCTTCTGGCACCGGCCTAGCCCCGCCGCGACGGTTGCTGATCATGGGCGAGCCGCTGAAGCGGACCGGCGACCGAGGAAAACCCGAATCCGAACACTTACACCGGCATGGCTAAACAGCTACTGCCCCAAACGACCTGGCTTATTCAGAGTTTCCCTAGGTGTGGCAGCGATACTCAAGGAGGACTTCTTTGAGAAAAAGCGGGTGGTGACGCAATATCTTGGCAACGTACTCTTGTGTCTCGTCCTTGGAGTGGGATTGTTACTCCTTTGGCATCTGCGCACTGGGCGACAAGAGGAACTCAGCCCCAACGAGTTTGCAAATGCGGTAGTGCAACTTCTGCCCTCGTGGCTCAAATCCCCACAACCTCAAGCACAAGTCATTTCACTTCCGCCCAAACACACACATGCTAGTTTTGTTCCCGCAGCGGGCAACTCGAATCCACAGCTGAAAGGCGGAGAGGAACCACGCATACCTCTGCTCTTCAAAAACATTGGAGATTTTCCTCTAAGGGAGCCAAGAGTAGGTGGCTTACTGAAAGTGCTTTCCTTGACAGAAATGTCTAAGGGATTTGCAAAGTACGGTGGAATGCTGCACTTTAAAGACCCTGGAGGCGTGTTGCCCCCGCATACATCCGACGGCGCGTACCAAGACATCATTGGGGAACGGCTGACTACAGAAGAGGCGAGTGCTTTGAACGGTGGCATTTCTGCATTTTGCGGTATTGGTGCCGTTAGATGGAAAGATGACACAGGCAGATACGAGACTAGATTCTTTGAATGCCTCTTTCGAGACCCCCACGACGGCATCTTCGCATGGCATTCAATGGTGGAAAACAATTCTGAACTGAGGATTTAGTTTGCCCAAACTGTAGACACGTCTTACTTACGCTATATCCGATCTTCCTTCCGCCGCGCCGTTTCAAAGTCGAGACGCGCCCACCATTGACTCCCAACGATATACATACTCACTAACTACGTCATCACGACTGCATAGATATTCCGTCAATACCGTCTCCGAGCAACCTGTCAAAATCTCTACGAATTCTACGTCTGCAAGTCGTTGTAGTTATTACGTGCGAATCGCAAGCAATAGTTCTGTCAAATCAAAATGTTGTCGGACCATCGCACGCATGTCAGTCGGCGTGTCCAAAGTTCACCTGCGACTGTGATAGTGGTATTCAAGAAGTGCATGCATTCCTTGCACCGGAGGTGATCCAGAAGTTGAGGAGACGAGTCTAGACCATACCTAACCTGTAGGTGATTGACTTTAGCAATCTCTGGTTTCTGAGACGTGGTCGGCTGCGACCAGCCAGGGTCCTTGTTAGCATCGAACGAGATAGCCCGCTCAATTTCACTAGGGCGGCTACCGGGAATTTTTTCAGCGCAGGTAGGATTTTGGTTTGCCATTCCTCGCGACGAGGGTCCGGATATTCGGTGTAAACGCTCTGCGCGGAGTGAATCATGCCGGACTCCACCTGTTCGAGGTTGTTAGACTCCTTGCCGATGTATGTGATCTGCTCGACCCGGATGTGCCGTTGCTGCAGCAAACCAAGAGTTTGCTTGCCACTGGGCTGCCCCCTTGGATCGGCACTCTTTGAACCAGGATGAAATTCGTATTCACGCAGAACCTCACCGTATGTCTTTACCCGCACGACCTCCCGGTCGCCGTGGAAGCCGGGTGTGGTGATCTGGTAGCTTTTCCAGGTGTGCTGATCAATCCAACGCATCTCAAGCCATCTGCCGGGGTCTGGTTCGTAGCGCGTCACAAGGTGAAACCGCTCCGGATCGACCCCCGTTGGGTGCCCGAACTGCTTCACATGGCAAGACAACAAAATATTGAACGGCTTGAGTCGATTACCGCGCTTTTTTCTAAAGTTAAGATTGGACAGCGACCGCATCACTGCGGGACTGCTGATCGTGACACGCCCGACGGCGGGGAGGTCCTCGAACGACAGGGGTTGCGTTTGCAGACCCGATGCCCGGCGAACAATGCCGATCCACGCTTGTCGAATCCAATCGTGATCTTCACTTTCGAGGTCAGACGGGTTCCTTAGATGGCCAAGCCCATGCTCCGACCACCGGTCTTCGTCATTGTTTACATCCTTCTGGAGCAGGACGGGTGCACCGTCTTGATCGCGGACGAAGAGCGCGTATCGCTTCGCCGAGATTGCCAATCGGCCAAACCATTTCGCACTACCACGTCATCGAAAAACTCGGTGGCGGAGGCATGGGCGTGGTCTACAAGGCCGAGGACATGAAGCTGCACCGTGTCCGTCAATTCCCGTTTGAAATCCACTGTAGGGGTGGCCTTTGGCTAGAAAGATGCTGACAGATAGCATTCCGGCGACGGTAGGAGGTTTGGTTATGGCTACAGGTG
>JBGPNQ010000524.1:0-3105 GCA_041487615.1 Anaerolineae bacterium | reverse complement strand
TAGGAGACCTCTTTTGCATATAGTTTGGTTTGCACCACTATCCTACATCAGAGGTCTCTCTTTTTCAACTCGTTTTCCTTCTTAGCTTGATGCCCATGTGTCGTAATCCAGCCCCGCCAAAATGACCGGTTCCGGTTGCTCCAACAATCCATCCTTGAACAATCGTATATTGCCAAGCAGGTCACCCATGGCTTTTCTATAAGCACGGTCGATCATAGGGTTGGATGTGCTCATCTCAGGAAAAGGCAACGGGTCTAAATCAGGCATCGGGACTCCTTATTGATATTATATGCAGGATTTTTCCACGTGCTTTAATAAGGACTCAAAAAACTGGGGTTCTATGAACGTTTCTTCCTATAACCTATTGTCATATGAGATTCTGATTTCTGCTTGCCTCTGAAGTGGAGATAATTGTATAATCTTCACTCATACCGTATCGGACAAATAATTCTTAAAAAATTTACAGGTTTAAGGTGTCAATCATGGTCAAAAGAGTAGAGAGAAAAGAAAACAGTAACGCCGAGAATAAAAATTCACAAAACCGAACTCTGATCACAATTACCATCATTGGCATTGCTGGAGTCATCCTGGCTGCAATCATAGGGATATTGGCAGCGTTTCTGCAATCAATGAAAACTACATCTGTTCCGCCCTCATCAAACGCCTCAGGTTTGATATTTAGCGACACTTTTGACAATAACGATGCCAAGTGGTTCGAAGACCGAACTGTGCGAGACTTTAACTCATCGGGCTTACGAGCGCTTACATATATTGAAAACGGAAAATATTATCGTGAAATGGAAAGTAATGACTCTTTTACTCAAATCTATAGCGTCGTCCCGTTCCCTGAGGTTTCGATCGGCAATTTCTGTCTTGTTTTTGATTCTCGTGTATTTGATTCCCCGCAGGATGCTGCAATTGTTATCATCGTCAGGGCAAGCGAATGGAAGAGTTATTACTCCATAGGATTCAAAACGAATGGCGGGGGCAATATTCAGCTGGTCGATCGACAAATAGGCAAATGGGATAAAGGTATTTTGTGGACCGACGAAAAAGCACATACTGTAAAGATATCCTTCCAGGACAACAATTTGGAAATTTATGATGGGCAGACAAACGCGTTGTTATTCCAGGCAAGCCTGACTGCAAATGATTTCTTATCAACTTCAGGGGATATAAGGATTGGACTTCAATTATTCAATCCCAATCAAAAGGCAACTGCCGAAATCGACAATATATTTATCTATGATCGATGCCCATAATTTTTGGGGCGATGATCAATTAATAATGAGACGTAGCGTGACATGGTCCCATTCGGCTTCCATAAATCATCATCACCCTAAACGTAAATGTATAATCCAAGCCACGTCAATCCATGCAGGGAGCATTTCTCATGATACGAGCAGGGTTTGCCTTCGAACATCCCACCACCAAAACGCGCACGGTGGTTTTGGAAAGCGACGCAGAGACAAACGGCATGGGCTGGCTGTTGGAGGTCACGCGCTACTCCAGAATCGGCTCGGATCTGGGGGAACACCTCCACCTCACCTGGACCGAAACATTCGAGATCATCAAAGGCACCGCCAAATACAAGCTCGATGGCAGCGAAAAAATTGCAAAGGCTGGTGAGTCCTTTGTTGTAGAACCCCGTCACTTTCACGTCCACCCGTGGAATGCCACCGACGAAGAACTGGTTTATCGCCAACGGGACCGCTTTGCACGACCCAGTCCCGCCGCGGTGCAGGATATATTGGGAATTTTTGCCACGCGCACCGGCATGGCGCGCGATGGCAACCTCCCCAGCAATGGTTTCGCCAAACTTTTACAACAGTCCGCGACTATCCGAATTGCCATCAAACACGGGAATTACGTGGCCAGTCCCTCCATGGCTATGCAGAACCTACTCGGCTCCACACTGGGGTTGCTTGGTGAATTGTTGGGCTACAAGGCTGTCCATGCGAAATATGTGGGGGAATAAGAGAGGACAATCAAAAACGGGACTGTTTCATCACAGTCCCGTTTTTAATTCAATGAGATTGCTTCCCGAAGGCTCGCAATGACGAAAACTAGAACAACTTCAACACCGCACTACTCGCCCACGCAAATAAATATTGTGGAACCAGACTAATCACGACAGTAACGATCGCTGTGAATGCAGTGGTCAAATCGAGGAACGATTCACTCGATCTTTCGGGGTCCCCTTCCTGCATGTACATTGTGACAACGACTCGCAGGTAGTAGTATGCGGAGATGAGGGAGGTTAGCACGCCGATGATGGCGAGCCCTGTGAATCCGCCCGCCATGACCGCGCGGAAGAGGTAGAACTTCCCGACGAGTCCGAGCGTGGGAGGCAGACCGATGAGCGAGAGCATGAAGATTGTCATCGCGGCGGCCAGGGCAGGATATTTCCGTCCCAGACCCGCGTAGTCCTTGATCTCGAGTCCCTTGCCTTCGGCCCTTTCGAGGGCAATGACCACGCCCCATGTGCCGAAGTTGGTGATTGCATAAGAGACTAGATAGAAGAGTCCAGCTGCAATCGAAACTGAAGCGACATCAGGATTTCCATAAGGCACAAACGCCATGAGAATATAGCCTGCATGGGCGATGCTGGAATATGCCAGCATGCGTTTGATGTTGCCCTGTGAAATGGCGATCAGGTTGCCGAGGATCATCGTCAGCGCCGAGATCGCCCAGAGCACACCTGTCATATCCACGGCGATGGAGGGGAATGCAGTGGCGAACACACGCAGCAAGGCGGCAAATCCGGCGATCTTCGCGCCAGCCGCCATAAAAGCGGTCACTGCAGTGGGTGAACCCTGGTACACATCGGGAGTCCACATATGGAAGGGAACTGCGGCGATCTTGAAACCGAGTCCCACCAGGATGAGGGCCGCGCCGATGGTCAGGAGAAGAGGCCCCCCTGAGCCTGTCGAAGGGCCCGGGTTCGGGTTCGAACCGAGGAAGGTCACGATCCCATTCAAGGATGTGGTGCCCGTCGCACCGAAGACCAGCGCCGTCCCGTAGACGACAAATCCGGTCGCGAACGCGCCCAGCAAAAAGTATTTGAGTCCCGCTTCTTCTGATTCCACTTTCGGACGGTCGAAG
>JBGPNQ010000523.1:0-3116 GCA_041487615.1 Anaerolineae bacterium | reverse complement strand
GTCCGGTCTCTAAATCGATAATGCTCAGCCGCCGCATTCCGATACCGACGTGGCCATTCACGTATTGCCCAACGCCATCAGGCCCGCGATGAGCTATGGCGTCGCACATCTTTTCGACTGACCCGCGCAAGACGGGATGCGAGACATCAGAGTGAATAATACCAGCGATACCACACATGTTATTCGCTTTCGGGCTTGATGCCGAAACCGCGCCATGCAAACGGTCCGGTCGGAGATATGGTCAGGTTCGTGAGACCATTCCGCTCATACCAGCCGCGCACCTGGTCGCCGCTGTAATAGTTCACGCATGGGTAGGACAGCCGGTCAAACCAATCCGTGTAGCTGACGTGAAAGTTATACTTCGCGTATCCCTTGATCCTCGGCGGTGTGATTGTTTCGAGGAGTTTACCCAGGCCGGCTACTTTGCACAGGACCTTATATGGCCAGATGAAAATGCCGTAGTCGATGCACGCCGCTGCGAACGACGTCCACTTGACCATCCAATTAGGCATCTTCAGCGTCAACTCCCTTGCCATCTTCAGGGCGAACAGGAGAAACTTCCGCTTACTGGAGTAGATCCAGACCATAATCCCGCCTCCGGTTTTCAACAACGGCACCAAACAATCGAACGACTTGGGCGGGTTCGTTGTATGATGCAGCACGCCAAGAGAATATATGAAATCAAACCGATTCTCCTTAAACGGCAGGTTGAATACGTCACACTGCACGACCATCGCATGGGCGGACGGTAAGTTCTTTTCAAACGCGGCTTCCACCGCCCAGCTTATGTCCATGGCGACCATCTCCGCCCCGTAGGAAATTGCCTGCTTCATGTGGCGCCCAGCCCCGCAGCCGCAATCTAGCCCAAGTTTGCCCGCGAAGTAGTTCTGCTGAACCGGATGGATCAACTCTAGAAAGTTCTGCGCGTCGTAATCTGCGAACTGCGTCCACTCATACCCGAACGCACTCATCGTCTGTGCTTTAAGTTTGCTCAACTTGTCTCGCTGAACATCGGAAAGTTGCTGCCGAATCTTATCCTCATGCGACGTGAAGAACTGCGGATACCTCTCCATAAGCTCAGTTTGCAGATCGTCCGGCAGAAATCTCGGCACGCCGCCGATGATTGGGTAGGCCTTGCCGCAATCGCAGTGGAGCATACCCTCTGCCACCTCAATCCTGCTACAAGCAAAACAGTCCGGTTCTGCTCCTAGGCCGACCTCAACGTAGGCACAGCGGTCCCGGCAACGCTTCCCATCCACCGAGGTCAGCCCGGAACGTTGCCTTGTCTCGAAGACCTCGACTGCAAGTTCACCCTTGCATGACGGGCAGCACACCAGATCAAGGAGACGGTACTGCATCAGCTGCTTCTACATGGAAAAAAAATCTTTTTGAGAGTTCTCTCATGATCGATTTCATTGATGGCTCTTCGGGCCTTGTGCGAGGAATCCAATCTCTTCGC
Organism: Anaerolineae bacterium; assembly: GCA_041487615.1. GTDB lineage: Bacteria > Chloroflexota > Anaerolineae > Anaerolineales > Villigracilaceae > Defluviilinea. Next base: position 1,657 of record JBGPNQ010000523.1, on the reverse strand, counting down.
AAATTCTCCAGTGTTCCCAATTGTATATAGCCAACCTGTCTCACCCCGAACAGGATCTATCAGTCAAAGTTGTGCACCGACAGCTGTTCAAATAGGACAGGCGACTTTTGCGGATACTTCAGTGATGGCCCCGATAAGGGTGTGCGATTCTTGTTCCCAGTTGTACTTCTCACGGACGGCTCTTCGCCCGTTTTCACCGAATTTGGTCCGGGTAGCAGAATCCTGAAGCGCCAGAAGTGCAGAAACGAATTCCTTCTCATCGCGATATATTATCCCGCAGCCGGCTTCCCGGATGATTCGGCTCACAGGCGCTATTTCAGTGGCGATTACCGGTTTGCCAAGCAGCATATACTCGAATAATTTGTTGGGTATGGTCGAATTGCTATGTGCCGTCACCCGATGCGGTACGATGCCGATGTCGCAGTGGCTGACCTCAAACAGGGCACGTCTGTAGTCGCTTCGGCCTGCAAAAACCACATGTGCGTCCAATCCTAATGCGCGCGCTTTTTTTTTCAGATCACGTTCCCATTTCCCACCACCGACGATTGTAAAGCGGAGCGAAGGGATACTGCGAAGGGTTGTAGGTAGCATTTCCAGAACCGCATCCAGGCCTCTCATCGGCTCCAGTCCCCCAATGAAGACCAGAGACAGCGTTGACCCTTGGCTATCCCGGTCTTGGCGCTCGGCCGGAAATTCAAGTCCATTCAATCTAGGCGTATTGCTAACGATCGATATCTTCTCCGGCTTGACTCCGCGCCTGACAAGTCTCTCCTTTGCCTCATCGATAACGACGAGTAGATGATCGACCGTCTTTATTGCTATCGACTCGACTCCTCTCGCAAAGAGAGGATTCCGCAGAACAATATTACTCAGGCTGACAGATTCGAACTTCCAGATATCCTTGAGCATTGCCGGGTAATTTTCCGCCATGTCCAGAATGACGGGAAGGCCGTAACATCTTCCGACGGCGCTAGCCGCCAATGCCAAAGGAAGGTCGCGCACAATCAGCATCCTGATGGCATGGTCGCGTACGACGCCCGATATCCTCGATATCCAAACAGGGTTAAAGAAGGCGGGAAAGGTCAGGGCTTGCGCGAGTCTATCATTCCTGAAGGCCCGGAGCCTGTGTACATGGATCCCGTCGTAGATCTCTTCCTCCGGTCTCCGAAGGAGATTTCGGCATACCAGATGAACCTCATGCCCATGCTCCGCTAGAGACGATACAATCTTCTCAACTCTTACATCCCAGGGATAGTCACCATCATAGACCTTACAGATTCGCATCTATATTCCATCCTCATATTTAACAGAAAGCCGTTAGAATATGCCCAACAATCCTCTCGCTGGCCTTTCCGTCGCCAAATGGATTTTTTATTTTGCTCATCTTGTCGTATTCCAACGGATCATCAAGCAGTTTTTGAACTTCATCTGCGATTGTTTCCGCTCGTGTTCCCACTAGCTTCGCGGCACCAGCTTCAATCGCCTCGGGTCTTTCTGTCACATTCCGCATGACGAGCACCGGCTTTCCAAGCGAAGGAGCCTCTTCCTGTATACCCCCGGAGTCGGTCAAAATAAGATAAGCCTTGTTCATCAGCTGCACACATGGCACGTACTCCAACGGTTCTACGAGCACGATGCGGTCATGACCGCTTAAAAG
>JBGPNQ010000522.1:0-3132 GCA_041487615.1 Anaerolineae bacterium | reverse complement strand
GTTAGTGAAACAACTTGCTTCTTTTAATAGGAATATCTTTTGCGTGGGTGACCCCGATCAATCAATTTACGCATGGCGCGGTGCAGATTGGCGCAATGTACAACGCTTTAACCAGGACTTTCCGGATGCACAAACAATACTTCTGGAACAGAATTATCGTTCGCGTCAGACCATCCTCGACGCAGCGATGGGAGTGATCGACCGCGTCCAGAACCGCAAACGAAAACAACTCTTTTCAGATCGCGGCGCAGGGGAAAAGGTTTTTTTCTACGAAGCGCCCGATGATTATTCAGAAGCGGCCTTTGTTGTGGATGCCATCGCGCAGCTTGTAGCATCACGCCAGTTTGAACCCGGTGATTGCGCCGTGATGTATCGCACCAATGCCATGTCACGTTTGCTGGAAGAAGCATTCCTGCAGGCGCGGCTTCCCTATCGTTTGGTTGGAGCGCAACGGTTCTATGGACGGCGCGAAGTCAAGGATATTATTTCATTCCTTCGCCTCGTGCATAACCCCGCCGACGAAGCGAGTCTCGACCGCGTCATCAACGTCCCGCCACGCGGCATTGGTGATAAGACACTTACCACCCTTCATTTAACAGCACGCCGGAACAACACGCAACCTGGGTATGTCCTCATGGACCTCGCACGCGGCGCGGAGTCTCGGTTCTGGCAGTCATTTAGCGGACGGGCCTCCATCCCGCTCGCGGATTTCGGTGGCATGCTCATCAACTGGCACACTGCCGCGCTCTCGCTCAACACCGCTGAGCTTTTTGATCGTGTGCTCAAAGACCTCAACTACAAGGAATACATTGACGACCAATCCGAAGAAGGTGTGGACCGCTGGGAGAACGTGATGGAGTTGAAACGCCTTGCCGAAGAATACTCAACCCGTTCCCTGGATGAGTTCCTCGAGAACGTTGCCCTGGTCTCCGATCAGGATACTATTAAGGAAGGCAATGTACCAACACTGCTCACCCTCCATGCTGCAAAGGGACTCGAGTTCGGCGTGGTCTTCCTCGTCGGTCTCGATGACGGCATTCTTCCGCACAGCCGTTCGTTCGACCAGCCCGAATCAATGGAGGAGGAACGCCGCCTCTTTTATGTGGGCATCACACGCGCAAAAGACAAACTCTATCTCATCCGCGCCATTCAACGCGGTGGACGCGGCGCGGCTGAGGAAACCTATCCCTCACGCTTCCTGGATGACATCCCGGCGGATTTGTTGGTGGGCAAGACACGCACAGGACATGCCATCCGTGGACGCGTTCCCGATACGCAGTGGTCGCTTCCCTCCCGGCCGCAGGCGGCTCCCGTTATCGAATCCAAATATCGCGCCGGAACTCATGTCCGCCATCAGGTCTGGGGCGAAGGCATTGTCCTCGACAGCCGCATGCAGGATGACGACGAAATCGTCGATGTAGTATTTAACTCTGTTGGGATCAAGAGACTCGCGGCGAGCCTGGCGAATTTGACGGTTCTCAAATAAATCCAAAGTCTATGGAGTCATTCTCGGCCTTTTCTTATTTCATGCAGGAGAATTTATGAAGGTTCAAACACTTCCCACTGACAAAGAGTCTATTCTCGCGCTGACATGGAGCGACTACGAACCACATTATCAGGAACTTGAATCGCGCCCGTTGAGCAATGAGAATATCGAGGCCTGGCTCAATGATTGGTCTGGGCTCGCTGCAACTGCTGATGAACAGTACTGGCGTCTCAACATCGCGACAACGGTCAACACTGCAGACCAGGCAGTCGAGAAACAATTCAATAAATATATTGAAGATATACAGCCTTCAGTAAAAAAGGCTGAACAGAAACTCAAGCACAAATTACTTGCCAGTGGACTTTCCCCGAAAAGCTTTGAGACTGCGCTGCGCATGATGCGGGCAGAGGCAGAGATTTTTTCAGAGGAAAATCTGCCACTGCTGGCAGAAGAGCAAAAACTTGCCACTGAATACAACAAAATCATCGGATCCCTTACGGTTGAGTGGGAGGGTGAGGAACGGACGCTCGCGCAAGTATTCCCGCTTTTCTATGAGACAGATCGTTCGATCCGTCAACGCGCCTGGGAAACCACCGTTGCGCGTGTCGCAAAAGAGCGCCAGAATATCAACCGCGTCTGGGAGAAGTTCATGCCGGTGCGCCTGAAGATCGCTGAAAACGCGGGAATGACCGATTACCGCGCCTATATGTGGAAACAAAAATTCCGTTTCGATTATTCGCCCGAGGACTGCAAATCCTTCCACGCCGCGATCGAGCAGGTGGTTGTTCCGGCTGCACAACGCGTCTATGAAAGACGCAGGCAGCGCCTGGGAGTTGACTCCCTGCGTCCCTGGGATCTAAATGTTGACCCTCTCGGAGATACTCCCATCAAACCTTTTGAATCGATTGATGAATTTAAAGCAAAATCGCTCGCCATCTTTCAACAGGTGGATCCTGTATTGGGAAAATATTTTCAGATCATGATGGATGAGAATCTGCTTGACCTTGAAAGCCGCAGGAATAAGGCTCCCGGCGCGTATAGCCTGGGACTGCATGTTGCGCATCGCCCGTTTGTTTTTATGAGCAGCACCTATACACCCTGGGATGTGCAAACGATTCTGCATGAAGGTGGTCATGCTTTTCATGAGTTCGAGCGCGCGCATGTACATTTCTACCAGCGCGGCGAGATCTACCTGCCCGCAGAGTTTGCTGAGGTCGCTTCCATGGGCATGGAGCTGCTTGCTTCTCCTTATAAAACAAGGGATTGCGGAGGCTTCTATACAGATAGTGAAGCGGGGCGCACCATGATTGAACTTTTGGAGGGCTTTATCACATTCTGGCCCTACATGGCGCTGGTCGATGCCTTCCAGCACTGGATTTACGAAAATTCGGCGGACGGTTCAGATGCGTCAAAGTGTGAGAAGAAATGGGCTGAGCTGTGGGATCGCTTTATGATTGGCATTGATTATTCCGGGCTGGAGGGTGCAAAGGAGACCTACTGGCATCGTCAGGGTCATATCTTTGGATCTCCGTTCTATTACGTTGAATATGGACTTGCGCTCCTGGGCGCAGTCCAGGTTTGGGCGAACGCACGCAAAGATCAAGCGAGAGCCGTCGCAGATTATCGCAAAGCGCTTGCGCTCGGCG
>JBGPNQ010000521.1:0-3147 GCA_041487615.1 Anaerolineae bacterium | reverse complement strand
CTGCCCACAACTCTTCTGAGATTTGATATTTTGTGGTGGTTGCATTATTTGCTCTTCGTTTTCGCTTCGCTTGGCCTGGGTTCATGCCCTAACTATACCCGTTATTCGGATAGCCTCTAAGCAAATCGTGCGTTTGGTGCAGCGCAGGTGTCGAGACCACCAGTAACAGAAAATCTTCCATTGCCTGGTGGTCTCGATACATTTCTCGCTTTCGCTCAAAATACTCGACCACCGTGCTTATCGTTATTCCATCTCCACCGCCATCGCCACCGCCTCGCCACCGCCGAGACATAATGAGGCAATGCCACGCTTTAAGCCGCGATCCTTCAGGGCATAGAGCAACGTCGTCAACACGCGCGCGCCGCTTGCGCCGAGAGGATGCCCCAACGCGATCGCGCCGCCATTAACATTGACCTTGTTCCAATCCCAGCCCTGGTCGGCGAGGGCATAGCCATCTGCCAGGACCTGTGCCGCGAACGCCTCATTCAGTTCAATCAGGTCGACATCCTGCAGAGTCCAACCAATTTTCTTGAGCAGTTTTGGAATTGCATACGCCGGCGCAGCGAACAAATATTTTGGTTCGACGGCTGCCTGTGCATAGCCCACAACTTTCGCCATTGGTTTCAGATGATTCTTTTCAGCATATGCCCGGGATGCAATCACGACCGCCGCGCCGCCATCGTTCATCGGGGATGAATTTCCTGGGGTAACTTTTCCGTCTGACTTGAAAGCAGGCTTTAGCTTTGTAAGCACCTCAAGCGATGTATCTTTGCGCGGACATTCGTCCGTGTCCACAACTTTGACTTCCCCTTTTTTGCCAGGGATTTGAACGGGAACGATCTCGGATTTAAAGCGACCTGATTCTTGCGCCTCGACTGCCTTCCGGTGGGATTGAAAAGCCCATTGATCCATCGCTTCGCGCGTGACCTCGTACTCGTCCGCGATAAATTCCGCCGCGTTGCCCATGCCCCAATTTTCAAACGGATCCCAAAGACCGTCATAGAGCAGGGCATCGGTGAGAGGTTGGTTGCCAAATTTCAATTCACCCGAACGTCCGTTGACCAGATAAGGCACGCGGCTCATGGATTCAAATCCGCCCGCGACGAAGAGGTCGGCGTCACCCGCGCGGACGGCTTGCGCGGCAAACATGGCCGCTTTCAACCCCGAGCCGCAAACCTTGTTAATCGTGCTCGCGCTGACGGTTGCCGGGATGCCACTCAGAATTCCCGCTTGGCGCGCCGGTGCCTGTCCTTCACCGGCCTGAACCACATTACCCATAATGACTTCTTCAATTTCTTCGGGGTTAATGCCCGCCCGCTCCACGGCGGCTTTGACCGCGATTGCCCCCAATTGAGTTGCCGGTAGGCTACTTAGTGAACCTTGAAACTTTCCAATCGGCGTACGGGCCGCGGAAAGGATTACAGCATCCTCCACACTGCCGCTTTGCGGCGTGCTACGCTTGTTTTCCTTTGCCATCGTTCCTCCATTAGCGAAATATACAATTCAATTATAAAGCCGATGAGAATGGGAATGCGAACTTGTATTACAATCCTGACATGGCAGAAATTGCAAAAACCCTGTACGAGTTGATTGGTGGCGAGACAGGTGTACGTTCTCTTGTGGATCGGTTTTATGATGTGATGGATTCGGCAGCGGAAGCGATGAAGGTGCGAGCGATACATCCGGATGACCTGAGCCAATCTCGCAATAAGCTCTTTATGTTTCTCTCCGGCTGGTCTGGCGGACCTGCTTTGTACGTGCAAACGTACGGGGATCCACGCTTGCGACAACGTCATTTGCCTTTTCCCATTGGCAAGGCGGAACATGACCAGTGGCTATGGTGCATGGAGAAAGCGTTGAAAGAAACTCAATCCGACCTGCAATTGATTGAACACCTGAAGAAAAAGTTCACCGAGATTGCGAACTCGATGCAGAACCGAGTCGACATCGATTTGTAAGCTACGGTTTCCAATTGAGATACCTGTTTAATTCCCATAAAGGCGGGACCAATCCCAGGTCGGTCAGAATATCGTAAAAAGAGAACGCGCCCCAGCGGTCAATCACTTTTCCTTCACGAATATAGAGGATAGTCGCACCATCAAATTCAACGGCCTTGCCTGTCGGTGGGAATCCCCAGGCAGAACCGAGTTGAGTCCCTTTGGCTTTGTAGCGAATCCATGCCCGGTCAGGGAGTGCGGCTGTTTCGACGATCCTGTATTTCAGATCCGGGAAGACGGAACGGAAATATTTGATCTCGTGTTTGATCTGCGCAGGACCTTTTCTGTCGATGTGGATCCACTCCGGCGCGTAATCGGGGTCTACCAGTTCATTGGCGAGGTCGGGATTGGGTTCGCTCCACATCACTTCATACCAAAGATGTGCAATTCGTTCGTTATTTTGTGAGGTCATTTCTACTCCTCAAGATGTTTCAGCGCTTCTCTTCGACTGAGTGGATTTAGCGGAGTAGACTTGACAATTTTTTTTACCGCTCTCGGGTCGATGCGTGCATATTGCCGGAGCGACCAGCCGATGGCTTTGTTGATGAAGAATTCCTTTGAATTCAGATTTTCGCGGATGATCTCACACAGGAGATCGAAATCTGTTTCCTTCTTGTAGTTAAGCTGGAAGAGGATCGTGGTACGCCGTAGCCAGAAATTATCGGAGGTGCGCCATTTTGCGAGATATTTTTCGCGGACTTCCGGAAATCTCTGAAAATGAACGCCGACTGTCCCGCCCGCGATGCTGTCCACGGTGTCCCACCATGATTTGGTCAGGATCATGTATTCAATGGTCTTGATGAATTTGGCAGGGATTTCTTTGTTGAACCTCCCGAGCAGACCCACAGCCACATATTGAAATTCACGCTGAGGCAGTGACCAGAGATCGCGTATGACAGGATCCAACTCGGATAATCTGGGAAGGCCATTTTCTTCAAAGAATTGCTTTTGCAATGCGACGTTCTGTGGCGTCTTGATTCCCAGATATTCAAACTGGTCGCGCATGTATTTCTTCATCGGCGCGGCTTGAACAGGATTTGCATTTTGCTCGAACACTGTTTTGAGTGAGGCAACGTAGGGGTGCATGGAATCTCCAATCTCTAGTCTCTAATTACGATGTGGTCTCGATACACCCCTCAAAGAGCATTCG
>JBGPNQ010000520.1:0-3162 GCA_041487615.1 Anaerolineae bacterium | reverse complement strand
AGAGAAGCGATGCCAGCCAATCAGGGTAGACCGGATGTATATGGGCACTCGCAATGATGACAAACTTATGCGTCGCGGCCCGGACCCCGTAGTTGAGCGACCGCCCAAACGTAAACTCCTCAGGTGGGATTTTCACGATCCGTGCGCCATACGACTCGGCAATCTCCACTGTTGAATCAGTGGATCCCGAATCGACGAGAATTACCTCCACGTCCTTGAGCGTTTGATGTTTGATTCCCTCCAGCAAACGACCGATGTGGCTCTCTTCGTTATAGGCGCGGATGACAACTGAACATTTCATTGACAGAATAATTCGTTTACATAATTTGACATTTCAGGCTGAAGTGAATATCCGAGCTCTGGCATTGTGGTTAGATTCGTGCAGGCTTGCTGCTTGTAGAAACGTTCCGTATTGATACGTGTGGAAATCCCTTTGACCTGTTTTTGGTCCTCCAGAAAGACATATGCCTGCAAAAACGGCATCCATTCAATTTGGTCATCGGGATGCAAACCGAGTTTTTGCGCTTCATCTCCAAGGCGTGCAACTTCCTTCCAATCACCACTTTGACGTGCCATATCAGCCTTCTGGTAGTAATAGCACCACTCATGTGGAGGCTCCGAACCAAAAGCGTAAACGAGCGGAGTGGGAGCTTCTGCGTTCACGATAATATTTTCCACGTGTGCATTCCGAACACTGGCATGGATGAACGGTTGATCATTAATGGAAATATCCGGCCAGCGCGGATCCAGGGCATGGACACACGAAGCGTCCGACGGCTGGCTCAGGATAAGTTGATTTTTATAGTCCATGACCGTTGAAATATCCTTGATGACAAGGTCCGTTTGTTCAAAAGCGCGATTTGCATTCATAATCTCTAAAACGCTATCCGGCTCGAGTCGTGACGCAGAAATGGGCACCAAAATCGGCGTCCCTCCCTGTTTCTCTGCTGAATAGAGGAAATTGGCAGGGCCCCAAACCACGTCATTGCCCTCGGCATAATTGATGCCCGGATAAGTCACAACCAACGTCGTCCCGGACCGGATATCAGGCGCGCGCCAGAGGACCTGCCACCAGAAATCGGAGATGGTCTTCTCCTCGTTCGCGGCCTGCGCGGCCAATCCATGATGCGATAGCACCGCCAAACCGACCAGACCGGAAAGCAACACTATACGAAGGTTTTTCGGAAAAACTGAGTAAACCAACCCGCCCAAGAGAATCACGCCCGTGAGAGAGGCCGGAAGTGTGTACTGAGAGATGCGCTCAAATGTCACGATGCGATTTGCAAGGACCACAGGAAGAATTCCGCCCAATGTACCGAGTAAACCCATCCAGAGCAATTCCTTGGAGGATGATTCATCTTGGCGCTCAGCGGTGTCCGAGTCATTGTTCAAATATCCAGATGCCAGATAGACCAGACCCACGACAAATGCTGCGAAGATGAGTGCCAGCACAATATCCTTCAGGCGGTTGGCGTAGAAGTTTTGATAAAAAGGTACGGCCCATGCGAACAATGAGACATTCAACGTACTCCGAAATATCTCCACGAGGCGCCATATCATCGTAGTGGGAGAGGAGAATAAACGGGTCAATTGAGTCCCTGCATCCTGAGCGGTGCGCCAGTTGTCAAACAGGAATTGATACCAGAACAAAAATACAACAGGGATCAACAAGTGAAGAGTCGAAGTCTTCAGTGTTTGACCCACTGATGACACAAATGTATGTTGGGGTTTGTTGCGCCTGACATACAAATAGACGCATAACAGCCTGAACCCTTCCATGCCAATGGCATATTCGACCAGAGCCAGATAGGCCCAACCCGAAAGCAGCGCGGCAATCGTCCAACCCAGACGTTCGGATACTGATTCGGATGAAATCGCTTTTAGAGTAAAAGCAATTGAAAATGCCTGGAGTCCCACGCTCAGCACATAGGGCTGGAATTCAAACCCTGAGACCCACCACAAAAAGCCCGGGTAAAGCAGGAAAAGAACCGCCATGAAAAAATTGGTCTGGCGCTGTTTTGGCCAAATCAGATTAAATAGCCATAATGCGCCAATACCACCTGCAAGCCGCGTCAGATACATAACGACATGATAGGGAGATGGATTGAGTCCAAAGATCGAAAAATAGAGCGCGTACAACGGTCCACGAATGGGACGGGTGTGCAGCGCGACCGCAATCAGCGCCTTGGTCCCGCTCACGAGCGCGCCATAGAGGAAATACCAGTCGTCACGATAGTAGGTCAATTGCCCAATATGAGGGAGATAGGTACAGCCGGATATCAGGGCAAGCAATATGATTTCAAACCAACGAGTCTGGGAGAGTTTCTTCAAGACAGCCTTTTACCAATCATTGTTCGTTTCGTATCCCAATCGTACCAGCAAATCGCCCGCGACATCCTTGAACAGCTGCTTATGTTCATCCGTGAAATATTTCTTCCATTCACCGGTCTTGCCCGAACGGAAGGTGGGGGAGCGCTGCGGATTGATGGATGACTCCAAAGAATCGAGGATCAACTGTCGCGGCGCGTGCAGCGGAACCTGGGCGAGGAAATGGTCCATGATGCGGGTCAAGGCAGAGGCGCGGTCGTGGATCAAATCCTCAAAGTGAAGAGTTAAAACTTCAGGATGATCGAGCCAATCCAAATAAGGAGCGAAGCGGTCGGCGATGTTCAGAAATTCGATATTCGCATCGGGCCTGCCCAAAATGCTGACATTGAGCCGCGCGTTGAAATCCGACAGGGAGGCATAGTACTCATGATGGACGTGGCGCGCTTCCATGTCGGTCACATAGAAGACGTGCGAGACCACTACATCACGCGGGTCACGGAAAATGAAATAAGGAATGAAAGCAGACGAGCACACGCGCGCAACCGCCTCCGGTCTCGCAAACAGATGCGCGGATGCAATATCACGCGGACGCAGGGAATCGAGCCAGGCAAGCGCCTGTTCGGGCTCATGTTTGCGTCCGCTCTCGCCTTCATACTCGGCATAGAATGAATGAATTCGCTTTGCGTACGGTGCGACATTCGAAAATCCAAGCAAAATTTGATCGAGCAGATGCGTTCCGCTTTTGGGAAAGGATATCCCAAGCAGGACGGGCAGGGCTTGCGATTGTGAAGGGAAACGGATTCGTTGCGTTAGTTTCTCAATGTGATAGACTGT
>JBGPNQ010000519.1:0-3165 GCA_041487615.1 Anaerolineae bacterium | reverse complement strand
CTTACAGGTAATGGCCATGTCGCTGACGTTCAACGCGGTATATACGATATTTGCGGGTCCGCTCGGCGCGCTATCCGATGAGGTTGGGCGGCGCAGATTGATCATCGGCGGCTGGCTCGCGTATGGATTGGTCTATTTGGGATTCGCCTTCTCGTACGCAGGCTGGCAGGTGTGGACGTTGTTCGCGCTCTATGGCTTTTACTACGCCGCTACCGAAGGGACCGCCAGAGCGCTGGTTGCAGACCTTGTCCCCGAAACGTCACGCGGCACTGCCTACGGACTCTTCAACGCCGCGATCGGAATCACCGCGCTGCCCGCCTCATTGATTGCCGGTTTACTCTGGCAGGGCGCCGGCACATGGAGCGGGTTCGGCCCGAGCGCTCCATTTTTCTTCGGGGCAATCATGGCCTTGCTCGCAGGCCTGTTGTTTTCGAGACTGGTGCGATAAGCTTAAAGGTGCATATGAAAGCGAAACTGCTCCACGACACAAAAGCTACACTGGGAGAAGGTCCCGTTTGGGACTCTCGCACGCAAACGTTGTACTGGATCGATATTCTCAAGAAGCGCATTTATGCAGGCGCAGAGATCCTCACCAAATTGGATGACCTCGTCGGATGTATTGCCCCACGCAAAAACGGCGGATTGATTCTGGCCCTGAGTCATCCGGACGAAGCACGCTCCCGCTTCGCCAGCCTTGATCTGGATTCCCTTAAGTTGACCTTTCTTTCATCCCTGCAGGATGAGCTGGTAAACAACCGTTTCAACGACGGCAAATGTGACCCACGCGGACGCTTCCTTGCGGGCACAATGGAGATGGGAGAGAAGGAACCGTACGGCTCACTCTACTCGTTCGATGGAAGATCAGTCACAAAGTTATTGAGCAATGTAACGATCTCCAACGGACTGACGTGGAGCCCGGACTACAAAACGTTCTACTACATTGACACGCCCACACGCCAGGTGAAAGCATTTGATTATTACCTGGAAACCGGCAAGATTGCCAATCCGCGTTCAGCAGTTTCCATCCCCGAATCACTGGGCTGGCCGGACGGCATGACCTCTGATATGCAGGGCAATCTATGGATCGCGATGTGGGGCGGCGCACAGGTTACAAAATGGAATCCGGATACGGGTCAACTGCTGGACCAAATCCCTGTGCCTGCCAAGAATGTCTCCTCCTGCGTTTTTGGCGGGAAAAACCTTACTGAACTGTACATCACCTCCGCGCGTAAAGGACTGGACGAAGCCACATTGACGCAGTATCCGCTCACGGGTGGTCTGTTCCGCATCCGGACAAAAGTGGAAGGGATGCCAACATTTGAGTTTGCGGGGTAAAATCCAAGGCGGAGAATCCATGTCCAAAAGAATTGAATACATTGACATCGCAAGAGGCATCGGCATCCTGCTGGTTGTACTGGGACACAACGATTTTTCGCTTGTGTCCCCATTTGCATACAAGGTCATCTATTCGTTTCACATGCCCTTGTTCTTTTTTCTCTCGGGGTATTTCCTGAATCCCACCATTGGGATCTGGAGTTTCTTCAAAAAGCGGTTCAACTCCCTGATAAAACCCTACTGGTTCACGATCTTTCTGATCTATCTTGGGTCACTCTCATTTGGAAAAATGGGATTCCAAACCGTGCTTGTACGCATCCTCAAATCGCTCTATGGGACAGGCCGTTACATTGACTGGGTGCAACTGTGGTTCCTGCCACACTTGTTCGTCGTAAGCCTGTATGCGTTTGCATTCTATGCTTTGGTGGGAAAAATCAATAACCGGTATGTGAGATGGTTGATCCTCCTGCTTACGCTTGGAGCCGCAAGCTTGTTTCTCAAAACGTTCTATCCGTTCCAGGTACCCATATTTGGACGAAGCTATGAGCTATTCGGTTTGCCGTTCAGCCTTGACCTGGTCCTGCTCAGCGGCTTTTTCTTCATCCTGGGAAGCGAAACACGTCAGGTTACCTCTGAGAAAATATTCGACAACGCGATCCTTTTGCTTGTCACGGGCGTGGGATTGATCCTGCTGAACATCTTTTTTGCCCCGATCATCGACCTCAACACACGGACGTATGAGTCGGTCATCATCAACACCCTTGAATCAATGACGGGGATAGTGTTCATCCTGGCCCTTTCAAGACAAATCGAATTGCGGACGGAAAAGCTTGCATCGTTCTTCAAATATGTGGGAAAGATTTCGCTCATTATTCTGATCTTCCATGTGCCCATTCAGGATTTCTGGGGACAAAAATTCAGAGGCCTGACTGATAACGCTCCGCTTTCCATCTGGCTTGCATACATTATGGGAGTTGTCGGCCCCATCCTCATCTACGAGCTCTTCATAAAATTCAATCCCATCGCCTCCTTCTGGTTTGGAAGGGAAGCAGAGAGGCCGAAAGTGGAAACCCGGCAAGAAGAGGAAGTACCTGCAACAACGACAAACCCGGCATAATCTTGATTTTGTCATTGCGAGGAGGATGCCTGCCTGCCCCGGTAGGTCGGTGCCGGGGAGCACTCTCATGTAAGCTTTGTATTGAATTTCGTATGAGATTGCTTCGCGGAGTTCATGCTGAGCCTGTCGAAGTGCTCGCAATGACAGGATGGTAAAGAAAATGCCCTGCAAATTGCAGGGCATTCTTCAATGGCTGGTAACAATTGATTATTTATCTGTTGACTGTGTTGTGGAAGATGGCGCACGCCGCGCCTGTTCATCCTCCACCGTGCGGATACCGTTCCGTACCTGGTTGGAGATGCGCTCGAGTTCTGCCTCGAGTTGATGAAGGCTATCGACCACATAATCATCTGCATCGGAACGGATTCCCTCCCCTTCGGAACGCGCCTGTGCAAGGATCTGGTCAGCCCGTCGTTGTGCCTCCACAGACACCATATCCTTTGCCACAAGTTGATCGGCTTTCTGGCGGGCGATCTCGAGGGTACGGTTTGCCTCCTCCTGGGCCTGGGCAAGGACACGGTCGCGTTGACCCAGCAATTGCTGCGCCTTCTTCACTTCTTCAGGAATGGCAATCCGCATCTGGTCGATGATGTCGAGCATTTTGTCTTCATCCACCATCACATTACGCGTGAGCGGGATGGTTTTGCTCTGGTTGAACAGTTCTTCCAGACGGTCAATCAATTGCAGAATATCCATGGTGTTCTCCCTCAGGG
>JBGPNQ010000518.1:0-3187 GCA_041487615.1 Anaerolineae bacterium | reverse complement strand
TCTTTTGAGGCCAGGACAGGCGCACAATTTTGGCCGCGATAAAGGCTGGGACGGATGGGTCATCCTGTTTCGTCCAGAATTTGTCCCGCCAAATTGGCAATCGCTGCACGATCTCAAATTGGCAGTTGATCTGGAGCAAATGCCGGAACAGATAATGCTGCAAGGTGATGAACTGCAACGGATAACGGGTTTGATTGCGCAAATGCGTTCAGATGCGCTTATCGTAGCATCTATAGAAAATGTCCACGCCTTGCTACGGCACCAAATCCTCCTGCTCTTGACGTTGCTGAACATTCTCCATGGTCGGCAGCAAGCCCACGAAGGCTTGACCCCACATGCATTGCAGCGTTTCAAAAAATTTCAAGTGCTCGTAGAGAAGCACTATGCCACGTGGCACCAGGTGGCCGAATACGCCGGTCAACTTGGATGCACGGAAAAAAGTCTTACACGCGCATCGTTGATGGCAGTGGGGATGACAGCAAAGGCATTCATTGCCACCCGGATCAATCTAGAAGCGAAGCGATTGCTGGCGCATACAGACCTACCCATCACAGATCTGGCAGAGACACTCGGATTCGAGGAAACCACCAACTTCACAAAGTTCTTCAAGCGCGAAACTGGTTGCACACCGACTGAATTCAGGCGGAGACATTCCGATTCCCAGGATCTCTGACCTGCCATAGGTGACTCGAACCATTCGATCGTCACGCGGTAGTCAGGTTGTCCCTCGACAGAAATGGTGGCTCAGTGCGTGTTTTTTGGGATACCCCCATCAAGGTCGTCCACGCCCTTTGGTTGCAGTTCCAGGCGACGGCGACTGCCTGCCCTCAGCCATCTACTTGATCCCTGGTTGCACGTTTGTTGGGGTACCCCCTTGTTGGCTCACCCGCGCGTTGCTCGAAGAAATACAGACACGTCCGCCAGATGCGTTAGTGATCCAAACACGCAATCCTTTGACTGACCGCGATCTGGATCTGATCAAAGAATTGTCCACAAGATGCGAGCTATCGAAGGTCTCCTCGCCAACGGCTCTACCCAACGGTTCATCGCCCGACGCTACAAAACCACGGAGGCGAATCTGCACAATTGGCTCAAAAAACAGGGGCTCAAAACGTGAGCACTCTCTCATTCCTATGAGAGTTTACGTACCTTTGTTGAAAGAAAGCCTATCCTGATGATGCCTTTGGAGGGCTTATGGTACTCTGGGCTATGAGCAAAAAATGGGAAAGCGGAGTGGAACAACCACTTTGGCTACGTTTTTCGTTTGTACAATTCGTCGCGTCCACGTCGCAGCTCATCGTACCCTAACCCACCTCCCTCACCTCCCCCTTGCCCAACTATGAAACGATAACTCGCTAACACGTATGCATCGATTTGCGCCTCGTCCATGAGCGCTTGCGCATTCAACGCGAGATATTCGCGCATACGAAAGTCACCCCCACCGGGATTGAAAATCCGCCCATCCCCCTGGGCACAACCGGCGCGCAACTCCATAGCAGGCAACTTCAGCGCAAGATCGTCGCCAAACAAAAAAGCGAATGGCTTCTCGTCTACATAATAGCATAAGGCACCAAACATCCGTTTGCTCGTGACATCCCTGAGCGATAGTCGTTCGAGCGCATCCTCCAAGGCGCCTTGATGAACTGGTGGAGGGCGGCGCGGTCGTGACGCCGAAGGTTTCTTCGCTGTTTTCTTCATGTTCTCCTCTCTAACCTGAGTTAGACGTAATTACAGGACGACCAGGGGCAATGGCATGAGATGTTTACGTAAGAAGTGAACATGTTCTGGTAGTGGCTAGTTGGATCGCCCGTCGAATAGGTGGAAAACGGGCCGGCTTATTCAGCCGGCCCGCCCAGTCACTTCTGTCTTTTCGATAGGCTTGCTGGTTTGAACGTTACGCCTTCTGTTAGCGGCCAAAGCTCGCTGGAGTGAACGCGTAGCACCGACCACTGCGGACCTAGCTTGGTCCGAAACAAGGTTTGGTTTTTCACCGGTTTAGGATGCGGAAGCAACGACTATGGATTTCGTCAGCCCCCAGTTCGAATGAACGATGCGCCATTGACCATCAATCAGACGGTACACTTCCGTCGAGTTCCATGCTCTCAGCATCTTTTCGGCACCCGACTCATTGAGGACAAAGGTGTTGAGATTGTAGCTCAGCACCGCAAGGTCGCCGCCCTCGCTGATGATCACATGCGGGTGGAGGTACTCGTTTCGCACGATATGGGGGTTCTTGTAGAGCTTCGTAAGGTGAGCAACCACGGCGGCACGACCGACGAGCAGCGTCTCGACCACAGGATCGAAATAGGTGATGTCTTCATGGTAGTTATCAAGGTATCCACTGCTATCGCCGGTGCTCCACCGCTCGTTGAGCGAACGCTCCAGGTCGAGAAGGGTCTCGGCGATATTGTTGGCTTTGGTTTTCATCTCAGCTCCTTTCATGATGGCTTGAGTATGGCTATTATTGGACATGGCTGGTGCGAAAGCACGGTCAATATCGTACATATTGTGGTAAATTTGGGACATTTCCAAGCATTCAGAGCTGTCGATGAGGCATGATGGGCACCTGGTAGCCCAAGGAGTCAGTCCAGGTATCTCCTTCCTCCTGGGGATAGGGAAGCGGCAACCCACGATGGCGGTGGGTGGCAATCCCATCCCGGCAGCAGCATTTCAGGAACCGTTGCAACCGTGCGTTCTGACGATCCTGCTCACAACCCAGGGATTCCAGGACGATCCCGTACTCAAACATAGCACCTGCCCAAATCGGTCCGAGTAGTCGTTAAAAACAACTTCGCATTTAGGATTTAACAATGTCATCTTCCGCAAAAAGCAAAAGACTTTCAGAGCGTATTCGTTACCATCCAGCCAATGCATATCCATACGACCTAGAGATCTTCAGAGTGTCAGATCTTAAGAAGCGAACGAGTGAAGAAGGGATGCTTCGCACTTATAACTATGAATTTTATATGATTATTCTTGTCACAGACGGCCAATGTGTGCAGCTGGTTGATTTTAATTCTGTTTCCTGCAATCCGGGGGATTTACTTCTTTTGAGGCCAGGACAGGCGCACAATTTTGGCCGCGATAAAGGCTGGGACGGATGGGTCATCCTGTTTCGTCCAGAATTTGTCCCGCCAAATTGGCAATCGCTGCACGATCTCAAATTGGCAGTTGATCTGGAGCAAAT
>JBGPNQ010000517.1:0-3188 GCA_041487615.1 Anaerolineae bacterium | reverse complement strand
GAAGACGTTGAGGTTGCCCGGGATTTTGCACAACAAGCCGCCATTGCCATTGATAACGCCCGTCAATATAAGCTCCAAAAGGAGCAAGTCGAGTTTCTGATGCGACTCGACGAGCACCTGGTCAACATCACTTCCGACCCTGACAAGAAAGTTACCATGAATAAGATCGCGGCCGCCGCGAGTCAATTGATGGACTGTGAGTTCGCCGGAGTTGCCGTCTACGACAAGGAGCGGAAGGAAATTCGTGCGATGCCGCTGGCCGGTTATATCGGTGTCTCCGAGGAGTATGCACAGAATTTTTCATTTCCCCTTGAGCACATGGGTGGAAAGGTATTGCAGGAGAAACGGGTGTACTACTCCAAGGATGCCACCTCCGATTCGGATTCCATTTTTGGTCATCGGCTGGTTGATCCACTGGATGCCAAAGGCGTGATCGCCGCGCCGCTCATGGTGGGTGAAGAGAACTATATGGTGGGCGTCTTATATGCAGCGAGTCGCTCGCCTAGAAATTGGACAGAATCGCAAATTGCCCTTTTTTCAATATTAAGCAATCATTCGGCGATTGCAATTCGCAACTCCGAGTTGTTCCATACCAAGGAGCGCCGTGCGCAGTTGTTGGACTTGCTCCATCATCTCAATATTGCCGGTCAGCTGACAAACAACCCGGAGGTTATCTACAACATTCTGTTGACGGCAGTGACTGCTGAATATGGACTGCGCTTTAATCGTGCCCTGTTGCTGCTCTACAACAAGGAATTGAATGTGCTGAAAGGTTTTACGGGCATCGGTCAACTTGAACGCCTGGATGCGTTTCACGTCTGGGAAGCTCTGGATGAAACAGCTCATAGTTTGGAAACGTACATCGAAGACGTCTTATCCAATGAAAATATTCATTACACGGCTCTCCACTTCAAGGCCAAAAACCTCGAGATTCCGATACGGGCTGGCACAGAGGATGTGTTCAGTCACATCTTTCTGAGCAAAAAACTTGAGGTCGTGAATCCGTTGAACGAGCGCGGACGGCTCCCCGATGACTTTTTTCGGATTTTCGATACCGACCCGTTTGTAGTTGTACCCCTCCTGGTTAATAATAGAGTGATGGGGATGCTGGTCGTTGACAATAAGATGACTGGCGACCCAATCCACCAGACAGAGTTGGACCTTTTGGAATCCTGTGCCAGTCAGGCCGCAGCAGCGATTTATCGGAGCAATCTGCACCAGCAAGTGGAGGACCGGGTTCACGTTCTTGAGCGACTGCAGGAATTGACCCGAGCCTTCTCGGAGCTGGCCGAGCCGCGTGAAGTTCTGCGACGAATCGCCGAGGCAACGAATGATGTACTGCATGCTGACATATCCTACCTTGCGCCGTATGATCAGGTCACAGATGAATTGTTAGTAGAGGAGGCGGTCACTGCCGGTGCTCAAACGGATTTCAAACATATGGGAACATTTAGCACCCATGGCTTAACAGCGATGGCGAAGCAGGAGCCCAGCGGGTTACTCGTTATTGAAGATCTAAAATCGCAAAAGGATTTACGCAGCCGTTTTGCAGAGCAGGAAGAGGTTCATGCGGTGGCGGTGTGCAGGCTGGAACTGCACAAGAAGACCGTGGGAATGTTATATGTCAATTATCGCCGACCGCATTGGTTCAGTGAATTGGAGCTAAACACCCTGCTGATGTTGGCCGGACAGGCAGCTGTCGCCATAAATAATGCCCACTTATCCATGCAGAACGAAAACCTCGCAACTCAGCGTGAACGGAATCGCTTGCGTGAAGATTTGCATGATGTGCTCAATACGTATGCCTTTAAGGTAATGGAACCTGCCGAGTCGATCTTCGAAAAGGCACGCGCAAACAAGAAAAGTGATCCGGCTATCGCCGAGGAGGCTGAGGAGCTCTGGCGTTTCAGTCGTCACACCTATCAACAACTGGAACGGATCCTGGATGACATGCGGGAACCCATCCTTGTCGAGCGGGGCCTGTCAGAAGCCCTGAGGAACCTGGTCCGATCCAGGCTGCCCGGGGTGGAACCCGTCATCCATGGTGAAGTGCGTCCTTCCGCCGATGTGGAACTTGTCCTGTATCGAATATGTCAGGAGGCGATCAGCAATATCCGCAAGCATGCGAATCTGCCCAGGGACAGCCAGGGTCTTGTGTATATTCTTTTGGAATTAAACGCTGATCAGAGTCGCCTGATCGTTCAGGATTACGGTTCCGGGTTTTCACCTGAAATCATGAAGGATCGCAAGCGCGGCATGGGCTTACAAGCCATGCAAAATTGGGCCCGCAAGATCAGCGCAGATATTAGTATCAAATCAAACATGGGAAGTGGAACATATCTGGAGGTAATCGTGCCGGTTACAGACAAGGAGGATGAACAATGAACAAGATTCGCGTGGCAATTGGAGATGACCATATTTATGCAGTGGAGGGATTGCAGAAGATCGTTTCGGAGGCAAAAGATATGGAGTGTGTGGGAGCCACGACTGAACTGCTTGCCTTACCGGGACTGATCAAGAAGCATCTGCCAGATGTTTTGGTCCTCGATATTGCATGGCTTGGGGATAAATTGGCCGGTATCCACATTCTTCCCGACCTGCGCAAAATTCATCCTTCCATTAGGGTTGTCATGATCACCGTTTACAATGAGTTGCTTGACCAGGCGCTCCAGGCCGGCGCCTATTCTTTGAGTAAGGGGTTTTCGCGGCACGAACTCCTGAATACGATCCGCTGGGCCGCGCGACAGGCCGGACCTTCACCGGCCGCTCCCAACGCGGTTGTATTCGATCCTCTGACGCCATCTGAAGAAAAAGTATTGGAGCTGGTTGCAAAAGGTATGTCCGACAAGCAGATTGCCATAGAATTGAAAAGATCTGGAGGTACCATAAAAAAGCATGTCAGCAACATTCTGCGCAAGCTCAATGCGAACAACCGCACCGAAGCCGCCATCAATGCAGAACGGTACCACTTGATCTCCAATCACAATAAAAATGACGAACTTGTGTAGATGGACTCCTGTTTTTCTGCCTCAACGACCCACCTCCTTCAAAAGAGGTGGGTCGTTTGTGTAAGAGGAGTATCCAGGAATCATGTTCTATGAATCATTCAAATTTGATAAGCTGTAATCAGGTTCATTAGTATTTGAAACGCATTTTGTTAGGAACGGCATGTGCAGCCACGTTGTGAT
>JBGPNQ010000516.1:0-3207 GCA_041487615.1 Anaerolineae bacterium | reverse complement strand
TACTCAAGCCGCGTTCCTGACCGCGCAGCAGGATGAAGGCGTCAGATGAATTTCCCAGCGTGAAGAGGACCACAGCAAAGAGGAAGTATTTGAAACGTGAATCCATTTGGCCGAGGGATAAGCGCTGCCACTCGGTGCCTTTGCCTTTTCCTGCTATCTCGACCGCGCCCAGCGCCAAAACCAATACCGCCAACGCTCCGGGGATAATACTGGCCAGCACGATCAACTTGAACGTGGGAATCGTGAGCAGCAATGATCGGGATTGAGTCCGCCAAATAATAACGGTGGCAATTCCAAGTCCGAGGAAAGCGCCGAGAGTATCACTGGCGCGATGAAGCCCGAAGGCGAGTCCACGCTGATCCTTGTCAATTGAATCAGCGATGAGCGCATCGCGCGGTGCATTACGGATTCCCTTCCCGATCCGGTCCGCCACACGGACGCCCAGCACCCATCCCCATGTGCCGGCAAAATATAAAAATGGCTTGGTGAATGCGGAAAGCGAATATCCGATTACAGTGAACGGCTTGCGTTTGCGCAGTTTATCGGAGAGCGTGCCAAAGAATATCTTCAACAAGCTTGCCGTTGTTTCGGCGACACCTTCGATCAGACCAATGATCGCAGTACGTACGCCAAGAATATTGGCAAGAAAAAACGGGATCAACTCGATGAGCATCTCCGAAGAGATATCATTGAGCAGTGAGGTCGCGGACATCACCCAGACGTTTCGTGGCAACCGGCGAATGCTATTTTCTTTTTGCATGTTTTGCGAATTGGCTCCCTGGTGCTTCGTGGTTGTATTCACTGGAAAAAAACGTCCCGAAGGTTCCTCTCACATGCTCAACTGACCCGAAATAAAACCTTCGGGACGGTGCACTTATGTTATTTCCGATAATTTTCATTATACAAAAAGGCGGACATTTTGTCCGCCTTTTCATCTATTCTTCGCCACCTTCACCGTCGGGGGCAGAGGGTTGGTCCACACGTACAACTTCACCATGAACATTAATGACAATTTTGAAGCCAACCATGCCAAGATACAACCGCATATCTTCAGGAATTCCGGCCTCGAGCAATTGATCGAATTGTTTGTCAATGTTCTTAAGCTGATTTTCCAGCATTGCCTTGGTGAAAATATCCTCCTGACCGATCATTTTGGCAGTCTGTTCAGATAGGAATTCCTCACTGCCCTTCATCAAACCCGCGATCTGGGAGAGCACGACTCGGTCCACCTGCTCGGAGGGAATGTGACGGCGGAATCCCATATCGTCTACAACGTAACATGGCTCGCCGCCGACGAACGCCGTCTCGGCAACGTTGCCATTTTCATCGATAACAAGTCCTGCAAAAAGTGGTTGACGGGGCATAAGATTATTCTTTACTTTGTCTGCCTTCGATCGCGGCCAGCAGGATCGCGGCAGCGATCCCAAGGCGACGATCCAGGCGATGGTTGATATCCAGGCTGAAATCGATATCGAGTTCATAACGGAAAGGGTTGAAACGTTGTTTGAGGTCGGCAACGCGCGTCTCGCCAACGGTAATATCATAGTTTTGAGGCAACAAGGCTCCTAAAAGGAATCGGCGCAGCATCGCCAGTCCAATGCTGTCTTCAAATAATTTGCCAATGACATTGTCGTTCGCATCCAGAACTTCCCACTCATCGCGCACAAGCGAGCTCCAGCCTTTGCGCCGCAGCACCCCAACTTTCTGATTCATCCCGGGTTCGATCACATCGTAGGCCGCAGAGAAATCCAGGATTTGACGGGCCTGTATGCTCAGCACTTCCTGCGTTTTGCTTTCATCGCCAAAGACGCGGATGTCTTCACGCAGGCGGAACATCTTCTGCTCGCTGAACATCACCAGCCTGCCCGATGGATCATAGAAGCGAAATTTGCCGGTCAACGCGATTGACTGGCGCTTGAGCAAATAGTTTTGGAATTGAAAAATGGGATTCATAATTTCCTCTGCAGTAAGGCGGACTATCACATGGTACTTGAAGGGTATCCCGCCCTACAAATCAATAGATGTGGACGTTTGTTCCTTCGCCCGGTCTATGGAGATACTCCGTATCAGCCGGGACGTTGGGCGTGGTCCAGCGATAAATGAATTTCGCTGACTCTGTCGGCAGGTTCACGCATCCATGGCTGCGCGGACGACCGTAATCGTTGTGCCAGTATGTCCCATGGAAAGCATTGCCCGCGCCGGTGAAGAATGAACACCACGGCACACCGGGCAGGCTATAGACAGTCTCTTCTTCGAGCGCGTCGCCCTCGTTGGTCATGTGGACGGAGGGTCCTTTATGATATGTACGGAACTCGCCCTTGGGAGTGTCGGTCCCTTTGACGCCGCTCGAGCAGCGTTCGGAGAAGACAAGTTGTTCCCCCTCGAAAGCTGTGACCAGTTGTGTAGAGAGATCGACAACGATCTTCTTTTGCTCATCGGGGACCTCGGGCGATAACAACGTCAATTCATCGCTGGGAATCAGACGCATATCATGGGATGGCACATAAAGATATTTCTTGAGGAGAGAGTCATAGATCTCATACCAGATGCTTTTTTCACCCCTGGTGACTACAACTCTTGTCACCCAATGTGTCGTGCCATAATAGATCCGATAACCGGTCTTGGCGTAGACATACGGGTCTTTTCTTGTAATGCTGAATGGGACTGTGATCTCGCCAACTTGTCCGGAGGCGGGGATGTCGAATTTCGGTTTCTGATAATTTGTTTCGACCGGTTGGATCCAGCCGGAGTAGGTATAACCTTCGCCATTGATCTGATACCATGCGCTGTTGTACGGATTCCCCGCTTCTCCATTTTCATCGACCGATGTAATTTCAAGGACCTCATCTGCCCGAAAGGCATGGATCTTATTCGCGTTAAAAGTCGGCGCGTCGTAGAGCGGAATCCCGCTCCAGGTGATGCGGCCCTGTTTGATGGGCGATGCAGCGCGGGCGCGCTCGACTCGCAGGTCTTTCAGCGCATATGCGAGAGTCCCTGCGCTGACGAGTTTGATAAACTCACGACGTGTGATTTGTGGGTTCAGCATGAGATAAGTTTAACCGCAAAAAACAAGGAATGAAGTGACTCTTATCTTTTTTTACGGATTTCTTACACTTTAATTTCAACCTTTGTTCCCACGTATCCGTAGGCTAGTGGCTTGTCGGGCGGGACCGTGGGAATTGTCCAACGGAAAAGCCATTTGGCAGC
>JBGPNQ010000515.1:0-3211 GCA_041487615.1 Anaerolineae bacterium | reverse complement strand
CTTCCAGCCGTCCGCGCTCATTTCGATCAGGTTTTCCTCCTGCAAATAGCGGACGATCTGTTCAACAAAATAGGGGTTCCCCTCCGAGCGCTCCAGCACAAGATTGACCAACCCGAGGGAGGGAACACCACCCAGCATAATCTCCACCAGGCGGGCGACTGCTTCACGGGGTAACCCACCCAGCCGAATCTCGTTATCAACCAGATCGCTTTCTAATACAGGATTGTGGCTTTCGATGCGGGACGTTGTAAGAATGGCAATGGGGTAGAACTCGTCGCCAGCCAAAATGGAACGCTTCAATCGCGGCAGAAAGTTCAGCGAATCCTCATCGATAAACTGCACATCTTCAACGAACAAAATGAAGGGTTGCCGCAGGCTTTCCGCTTTTATCAGTGATATCAAAGCCAAAAGCGTGCTATTGTAACGGGCTTCAGCATCTAGTTGTTCATAGAGCGAGCGCTCCCAAAAGAGATCCACCAATGCGCCCAGTACCGAACGCAGGCGATCCAGTTCATATGCAAGATCGGACGGGGCAACTGCTGCAAAGAGGTCATCCAGCCTGGAATCAAACAATTCCTTGCGCGCAGCCACAGCTTGAACGGCCGAAAAGCCGAAATAATGGAACAACCAGCTTCGGAAGGGATTAAACGACTGCCTCAATATCTGCTCGGACTGGCAGAACGCCCACATGGCGTTATTGGTTTCAAACAGCCGCGAAGTGCGGAACGCCTGTGCAAGGCGTCCCTTACCGATGCCTGCATCACCCAACACCAGCATCACACCGGCGAAGTCATTCTTCCAAATCGGGGCGATAAATTTCTCCAACTGTGTAAGTTCCTTTTCACGCCCGATGATTTCCCCCTGATAGACAGATTCTACAACCCGGTTGTAACGCTTCAGGCGGTGAACTTTCTGAAATGCCGAGAATCCCTTGAAACGCTGTTCTCCGACATACTCGATTTCAAAGCTGCTGGATACGCGTCTGGCAATGCGATCATCCACCCAGATCTGTCCGAGTGGCGCGCCCATCATGAAACGCGATGACAGGTTGACGCCCCAGCCATAACAGGTATAGTCTTCACACATCACGCTGCCCAGATAGCCTGCATGTGCCACATAATAAGTCACTCCGGCTGTGACCGGGAAATTCACGCGCTCCTGCAAGTCCAGGATAAAGTTGAGAGAGCGGCTGATATCATTTTCATAGGCAACCGGTGCCCCCCATAGCATGAGAATATTGCAGCCCTTGTCGCCGAAGTCAATGCGATTCAGCAGGCCGCCATATTTCTTTCGCAGTTCGAAAATAATCCGCGTCACACGCTGCAAATCATCGTTCGGCAGATCGGGAAAACGCATGAAAAGGTTGACCACCTGCCTGAACTCGCCGCGCGCATCCTGTGCGATGATTTCCTCCGGCATAAACATGCGCGAAATATTCAAATCCACTGGCGGGAAAACAGATGGAGTTGGATTCGGCATTTCGTTGCCGAATCCGCAAACGCGGTGGAATGAACCGGATATCTCAGTCTGGATCAAATCGCCCAATAGCTGGTTGATCTCATCCGTAAGGAGGATTTCACCCGCGCTGGCATGATGTTCCGCCATGGCAGCCTCATCCACTGCAGAACCGCGGAAGAAATAGGTTGCATTGTTTTTATCTTCGGAATGCAAAATCCCCCAGGATACACCACCCAATGTCAGCCCGATCTTAGCGGTAAACTGGAATTTTCCATAGACGGTCGTGCGCCCCGGATCGTTTGAGAGTCGTTCCTGGATCAACCAGGCCGAAGCAAGCGCGCTCAATGCCATAAATTTTGGATCGCCCTCGACCGGAAACAACGCCATAATCCCATCACCTGCAAATCCCACGATCTTGCCACCATAGTTAAAGATGCCTTCCACTAACGGGTCGAATACGCCGTGCATTAGGTTCGCCAGGACCTCTGCCCCATGCTGTCCGTGTGTCATCAACGTATCGGTCATGGATGAGAAGCCTGACAAATCCAAAAACATTCCCACCGCAGGGAATTCTCCGCTGTAACGGGCCCTCCGATAATTTTCAACAATGATTTCAGGCACAACCCGATGCATAGGCAAATTGTAGCATGTATAATCATCTCATGCCAAATAGCTCATACGAAATCAGAATCTGTACCTCCTGTGGACTTCGATATCCGGTTACAACCGGACATCCATTCGGCACGCGATGTCCCATCTGTATGGGATCGACACGCATCGTTCTGCGCCGTGAGTTGGTGACCGAACCAAACCCCACCAGAGCTTCGGGCGCTCCCGATCGAAGACCTTTTGTGCACGATGAAAATTCTGGTACTGGATTTGGGGATGGACGTGGAGGAGCCTGCGCCGTTCTGTTGGATAACATCCGCTCGGGGTGGAACGTGGGCTCGATCTTTCGCAGCGCAGACGGATTCGGATTTCGTCATCTCTATCTCTGCGGAATCACGCCCACCCCCGAAAACGAAGCCGTAACCAAAACGTCACTGGGCGCAGAGGATAGCGTTCCATGGTCTTATCATAAGGATGCAGTGAAACTGGTTAAAGGTTTGAAGAAGGAAGGCTGGATCGTTTCGGCATTGGAGGAGGGTGGGCGTGCCGTTGAGATAGGACACGCTTCCAGCGCGGCGACCAACGAATTCCAGATCCTGATCGTGGGAAACGAGGTCACCGGCGTGGATCCTGAATTGCTGGAACTTTGTGATCAGATTTTTTATATCCCGATGTTTGGCGATAAAAAATCGTTCAATGTGGCAGTTGCATTCGGCATTGCTGCTTATGCGCTCAAAGCCTCAAGATAAACAACTGCGAGTACAATCACGCTCCACATGGCGTTGATCGATTTGTATTCATGAGATTATTTGCAACAAAAATCAACATCCCACTGGCTGGATGACCTGTGGGATGTTTTCATATATCTTACGGGCTTTTCTTTTCGTTCTTTAGCTTGCGCTTCTCTTTGAGGCTGTGCTTTGGTTTTTTCTTCTGTTCCTTGCTGCCTTTATCTTTCTTTCCAGTTGCGCCCATGATTTCTACTCCTTTCGTTTTGATGAAAGCGATTGCCGCTTGTCTCCTTGATAACTTCACTCTGCACAGATTTGCAGGCTGAACTTCAAATACCACGCTAAGCAAGTGATGCGGCACTCTGTAGTATCACCTCAAAGATACTGCATATTTTACAATTTGGCAATTCCTG
>JBGPNQ010000514.1:0-3213 GCA_041487615.1 Anaerolineae bacterium | reverse complement strand
GGATGAGCTTGTCGAACTCGCGAACCACGATGTCTCGCCTCAGTTTATCGCCGAACTGCGCGAAATGGGATTCAAAGACCTCGACGCCGATGATTATATTGAGCTTCGCAACCACGACGTGACCGCAAACTTCATCCGGTCGATGCGCGAGCTCGGACTGAAGGATATCGATACCGACGAACTCGTTGAACTCCGCAATCACAACGTCACCCTGAGATTTGTGCGGGAACTGGTCGAGATGGGATTCAAAGATTTCGAAGTAGACGATCTGGTCCAATTGAACATTCATCACATCACCAAGCGCTTCATCCGCGAGATGCGCCAGGAATATGGCGAGGACCTTAGTCTATCGCAATTGCTTGAATAAGAAGGGATGAATGTCCATCCATTCAAAATTACAATCTCGAGAGCGCAAACCTCTCGAGATTGTTTGATTCTTCCAGGGCAGGCGCCAAAAGAAACGTACTGACCGTTTCAAACATCCATATATGTCCGCAGAGTAGCACAGGACGAGAGGCAAAACAAATCTCTGAAGGAAGGCGTTCAGCATATTTCATGAATTCTCGATCGGGGAGATTTCGACAAACACAAAGCGACAAGTTTGAATACAATAAGCGCTCAGGAGAAAACATGAACTTCCTTGCTTTTGGCATGTACGTCCTCGTCACCACCTTCACACCGGGGCCAAACAATTTAATGGCAATGTCGAACGGGCTGCGCACAGGCTTTCGGAGGGCCATCCGATTTTTGGTCGGAGTCTTCGCAGGATTTATCGTAGTGATGTTAGTTTGTGCATTCGCCAACTTCGCCTTCATGAAGTTACTGCCTTCCATTCATAATTGGCTAAATGTATTTGGCGCGGGATATATGATCTACCTGGCGATCCACGTGATGCGCTCCAAGCAGCATGTGGAGGCTGAAAATGAGGGACTGAATACGTTCACGGCCGGCTTCTACATGCAACTCATAAATCCAAAGGCTATTCTGTATGGGATCACGGTTTTCTCCAATTTCATTATTCCTACATATCAAAGCATTCCAGAACTGGTTTTCTTTTCAATGTTCCTTGCCATCATCGCGCTGATCGCCACCTCCTGCTGGGCATATTTCGGGGCGATCTTCCGTACGTTCTTCGCCAAATATGACCGCGTCATCAACATAGCGTTGGGACTGCTGCTCATCTACACCGCGATTGCAAGTTTGGATTTATGGCATTAGATAACTCAAAACAAAATAGATGTCGTTGCGAGGGCGTTGATCTTGCGCCCGAAGCAATCCCCTCTTAAAAGGTTGGTTCCTCGCCAAGCGAATCCCATTTAATGGGAGATTGCTTCGCTTTGCTCGCAACGACATCTTAAAGTTATTACGCCAATTGCACTTGCGGCAAATCTTTCATTGCTTCCTTTACGGCTTCGGCAGGATATTCGTAATCCTCCAGTTTTCCGCTTAGGTACGCCTCGTAGGCTCCCATATCGAAATTGCCGTGACCCGAAAGGTTGAACAGGATCACGCGTTTTTCGCCTTTGGCCTTTGCATCCAGAGCCTCGTCGATCGCAGCGCGAATCGCATGCGCAGACTCAGGAGCAGGGACAATTCCCTCGGCGCGGGCAAATTGGATCGCAGCCTCAAATGTCGGAATTTGTTTGACGGCTATTGCCTCGATATGACCGGCGTCATACAAGGCGCAGATGGTGGGAGCCATACCATGATAACGCAGCCCACCGGCATGGATTCTGGCAGGGATAAAACCGTGACCCAGCGTATGCATTTTGACCACGGGAGCCATCCTGGCGGTATCACCATAGTCGAAGGTGTATACGCCTCTGGTCAAGCTTGGCGCCGCAGTAGGTTCCACAGCCAGCAGCCGCGTCCTCTTGCCATTCTTCAAATTCTCCCGCAGGAACGGAAATGCGATGCCGGAGAAATTCGAGCCTCCACCGACGCATCCAATGACCACATCTGGATATTCGTTTGCCATGTCCATTTGTTTGAGGGACTCTTCACCGATCACGGTTTGATGCAGGAGCACATGGTTAAGCACTGAGCCAAGTCCATATTTCTTCGCGCCATTGGACGTTGCCGCGGCTTCCACGGCTTCTGAGATCGCCATGCCAAGCGAACCGGGGTTATTGGGATCCTCAGCCAGCACAGCCCGCCCGTAATTTGTCAGGTCGGTCGGGCTGGCATATACTTTCGCACCGTAGGTTTCCATCAGGTTGCGGCGATAGGGTTTCTGCTGATAGGAAATCTTGACCATGTAGACCTCGAGGTCAAGCTCAAACACATTGCAGGCAAAGGCAAGTGCCGATCCCCACTGACCTGCGCCGGTTTCCGTGGTCATGGCTTTGGTGCCAGCCTTCTTGTTATAGAAAGCCTGAGGGATGGCAGTATTGGGTTTGTGACTACCCACCGGCGAGGCACCCTCGTACTTGTAATAAATATGAGCTGGTGTATCGAGCGCCTTCTCCAAACGCCGCGCCCGCAGGAGCGGCGTGGGACGATACAGTTTGTAGATCTCGCGCACCTCTTCGGGGATCTCAATATACCGTTCCGTGCTGATCTCCTGCAGGATCAAATCCATCGGGAAAAGCACGGATAAAAAGTCCGGGGTGACCGGTTCCAATGTGCCAGGATGCAGCACGGGCGTCGGTGGAACCGGGCTGTCCGCATTGATGTTGTACCAAAATTTCGGTATATCGCTTTCGTTCATCAGAAATCGGGTCTGGTCAGTCATGGCTTCTCTCCTTTGGGGGTATGGGATTAATCGCGGCGCAACATGCTCTTCCGCGTGTTTGCATTGTCCAGTTATCAGTTTCAATTGACCTTGGACGACGGACAATAGACCATAAAGGATGGTCCATGGTCTATTGTCTATGGTCCGACAAAACAAAAACGCCCATCCCACACATGGGACGGACGTCGCATTTGCGTCCGTGGTGCCACCCAACTTAGGCTGATGAATAGACGCCAGCCTCACTTACCGAGCATAGCCTTCACTGGACTATACCCTGGCTCTATAACGGAAGCATCCCGTCGCCGCTACTGTTGGTCAGCCACTGAGCTCACAGAGCTCTCTGAGAAAAACTCATTTTTCTCCGTGTTCTCTGTGGCAAAAGCTCTTGCACCAAGTTCGCTTTGCGGCTCGGAGGTCCATTCAACATTGATGCTTCGCGCAGGCTTCTCAGCACAGCCGGCCTGCTCTCTGGAGCGATG
>JBGPNQ010000513.1:0-3244 GCA_041487615.1 Anaerolineae bacterium | reverse complement strand
TCTTCAGCAATAACGCCAGGTTGACCAATGCTTCGGTAAACGTCCGGAAGGCGCGTTGCTCGGTGCCTGCCATGACCGCGTTCGAGTAGGTGGATGGTGTAAATTCCCATGTGCTGAACACGTAGGAGTCGACGCCCATCTTTTTCAACGCGGGATAGAAAACCCCTCGCGGATATAAATTCTCGGGCTGAGTACGTGCAGGCTTCAATGTGTCCCGTTCTTGTGTGCCGGCGTGAGAAAATAACAATGGCGCAATCAGCTGGTCGAGTTGTGGTTCATAGTAGATCCATTCATACACGCCGCTTGCACCAACCGGCAACCCTGTATGAATTGTTGTGATATGTGCCGCGGTCGTGGACGGAAATTGCGATATCAGTTTTTCGATCTTGCCATGTTTCGCCATCCGTTTGATGAATGCCGAATCCTGAAAGCGCTCATAAAATCGCCAGCCGAAACCGTCCACCAGGAACAGTACGACAGCATCATAGTTGCCTGAAGCGAATGCCTTTTCCACGCGGCCGGGAATGCTGGAAAAGCCGCCTTCGTCGTAACGCGGTTTGATAAATTGCGAGTTCATTTGGATCTATGGCAGTGACTTCAGCCCATCAAATGGAATCATTTCTGCTTTGCGGCAATCTGTGGCTTTACAAGTCTTGAGCTGCTCCAACCAGGAATGCAAAGTGGAAAAAGTCTCAGCATCCAGGGTGCCTGCAATATTATTCAGTTCGTACGGATCGTTGACTAGATCGTAATACTCAACTTCGCCATTCTCATACTCCACGTAGACAAACTTTTCGGTCCGGATCCCTCGATAGGCAATGACCGGCGATTCTTTATCCAGATTACCCGCTTCGAGCAACAGTGATTCGCGCCACGCGGTTCCATTATTCTGCCCTGTTTGCGACGGATGCAAAAATTGCACGAGCGAACGACCGTCGATAAAATTGGAAACATGCGCATTGGCCAACTCAGCAATGGTCGGCGCGATATCGATATTCGCAGCGATTTGATCGATTGTCGTACCCGGCTGAATGCCCGGACCCCGCACCATCAGCGGGACATGGATATCCTCTTCATAGGGCAGCATCTTTCCCGAAGAGAGCTTATGTTCTCCCATGTGGAACCCGTTATCGGATGTGAAGAAAATATAGGTGTTATCCAATTCCCCACTGTCCTCGAGCTTTTGGATTAGCGCTGCGACCATCTCGTCCACGGATTGCATGGTTTGCACGCGCCGCCGAAACAATCTGTCTGCATCCCGGACTTCATATACCCCGCTTGTTTGACTTAATTCACGGATGATGGAAGGCTTGTCAGAATCGTCCTGCTCCTGAAACGATGGCCCTTTTGGATATACGATTCCCTCAAACAGTTGGGAATGGCGGGGCGCCGGGATCGTCGGTCCATGCGGTGCATAAGCCGCGACAACGAGAAAAAATGGAGAATTCTTCTGGATGTTTTTGTCTATGAATTCAACAGCTTTATCCTTGATCACGTCGGTACTGTATTCATCCTCATGTTTCCCATATTTGACGAGCTCCCCATTTTCATTCATGGTGTAGGCATAATAGAAATTCTCAGACGGCCCGTACAGGAAAACATGCCAGTCATCCCAACCAGGGGGAACATATGTCCGTTTAGCGCCGGCCGGATACAAGTTCAGATATTTCCCCATATAAGAAGTACGATACCCTGCATCCTCCAGCCATGTTGCAAGGGTTTCTTTTTCATCTCCTTTTTCAAAGAACGTTTCAAAGCCCGGGGAGTTTTCAAAAACACCCGTACTATGAGGGTATTGGCCGCGCAGGATCGAAGCGCGGGATGGGCAGCAAGTGGAGGCGGTGACAAAATAGTTCGTGAAAACCGCGCCCTGCGAGGCAATGAGCGAATTCACCTGTTTCATATAGGGCATCAGCTTCAAATCCAAATCGTCGGTGAGTATGAAAATGATGTTGGGTCGCTTTATGGAATCATGGGGTCGCTGCAAGATGAAGAACAGTCCGGCGCTCAATAAGAGCAGGAACGTCACTCCAGAAACAAGCCAGGGATATTTCTTTCGCATGGGAATCCCTTGTCTTTACTGCATCATCATTCTTGCAGCGCGGCGTCCAATTTCCACTGCAAAGTTTGTACCGCGGTCCCACGGATAGACCTGGCTCATCGATGCAAAATATAGACCTTCAATGGGCGTTTGGATGGAGGGGATATTCTTCGAATGATTTACTAGCGGCACAGGTTGTGCATAATTTGTTTTGTTCACCCAGATTTTTTTCACCCAATCACGCGAAAAATCGGGATTGAATTTTTTGAACGCCGGCACAAACCGCTCCAGCAACTCTTCATCGCTCATCAAAAAATATTCATGGCCCAGTTCCAGATAATCACCCGCGTACACAATATGATCGCCGCCGAAATGATCCTTCGACACAAAATTCGTATGCTCGACAAGCGCTAGCATCGGATAGCCTGCTTCCTTCGGCAGGTTGAACCAGTAATAGCCTTCCCTCGACAACTGATGTTTGAGTGAGAGCACCATCACCACGGCGCCCATGGATTTCAACTCGAGTAGACCTTTCAAATAATTTTCTGGAAGACCAGGACTCAGCTTTGCCATTAAATTCGGGGATGTGGTGACCAGTACTTTATCGAACGATTCAGACTTTCCATCGCTCCGAATCGCCAATTTGTCCTGCTCCCGTTTAATCGACTCGACTCTTGCTCCCAGCCGAATCTCCACTCTCAAGTCTCTCAGTCTCTCCGCGAACATATTGGCGAAATTCTGGAAGCCGCCCTCGAAAGTACCAAGTCGCGTCGTCCGCGCCTTGATGCGCGCCCACATCCACGCCATGTTGACGTCCCGATAGAACGGACCAAACTTCCCGACCAGCAGAGGCTTCCACATCTTATCGTAGACATTTTTGCCCGCCCATTTCAACATCCACGAGTCAGCGGTCGCTTTTTCGAGAGCCTTCCAATTGTTCGTTAAGCGGAGAAATAATCCGACGAAGCCGAACCTGATTTTATCCAGACCAAATCCAAGCCCGGGAAAAAGAATCGCACGAAGGATCGAGTCAAACGGATAAAACTTCCCCTTGTGATACATCACCGTCAGCGGACGCGGAAATATCACCTTGTCATCCCAACCCAGTTCCTGAATCAATCCAAGCATACATTTGTCGGACTGAAACCAGTGATGATAAAACTTTTCGACCGACCAATCCCAGTTTGGCTCTTTGAAACCCGA
>JBGPNQ010000512.1:0-3252 GCA_041487615.1 Anaerolineae bacterium | reverse complement strand
CGATAGGCATCCACCCAAACCGTGTTCGTGAGCGTGCCCCAAACCTCGCCGTAAATGCCCGGGATCTTATACAGCCCGGAAAGGAGCGTCACGTAAAACGCAGTCGGAATGAGCGAAGCGACCAGTGAAAGATAGGCGCCGTTATTCGCCCAGGTCGCAACGTGCAACCCGGTGATGGTGCCATCCTTTTTGAGCGCCAGTTTGCAATGAGTGACATGGTCACGGCCCTGCGTATCAGACATTGCCGACTCGCTCCGCGCTGCCACCCACTTCACCGGGCGACCCACTTTGCGCGCCGCCCATGGGACCAGCGCCTCTTCGGGATAGGTCGGGATCTTGCTCCCGAAGCCGCCACCCACATCGGGTGAGATGAGGCGCAGTTTATGTTCGGGAATCCCGATCAGGAATGCGCTCAGCACTACACGAGTCAGGTTCGGATTCTGACTCGTCGTCCAGAGGGTCATCTCCTCTTTGAAAGCGTCCCATTGTGCAACAGCCGCCCGCGGTTCAATGGCCGTGGCGATCAGACGCTGGTTGACCAAATCCAACTCCACGACCTTGTCCGCTTCGGCGAAGGCTTTATCACATGCTGCTTTGTCGCCCAGAGCCCATGTATAACTGATGTTATTGGGCACATCATCATGCAACTGCGGCGCGCCGGCCTCGGTTGTCTTCCTGGCGTCCGTCACAGCCGGGAGCGGTTCGTAATCCACTTCGATCAGGTCAAGTGCATCCTGCGCAATATATGGATTTTCAGCAACCACCATCGCCACACGATCACCCACATGCCTGACCTTGTCTGTTTGCAGGACGCGGTTCGCCGGAACTTTGATGCCCGGCACATTCCAACCGCTGGGGAGCATGCCCACATCAGAAGTGTCTGCGCCGGTGAACACGCCCACTACGCCGGGCAGTTTCCTGGCTTTTTCAGTCTTGATGCCCTTGATTATCGCGTGCGCATACGGACTGCGCTTGATGGCTAAATAAGCCATGTTCGGCAATTTTAGATTTGCGACATAACTGCCCCGACCCTGGAGAAAGCGCGGATCCTCGCGCCGCTTGATGCTGGTGCCTACATATTTTGACATGTTACGCCTCCTGTGGCAGGCTGTCCGCGGCGTACTTGACCGCGCGGACAATGTTTTCGTAGCCGGTACACCGGCAAATATTGCCATCCAATCCGCGCCGGATCTCCTCATCGGTCGGGTGCGGATTATTGTTCAACAAATCCACTACGGTGATGATCATACCCGGTGTGCAGAATCCACACTGAAGTCCGTGCTTTTCCCAGAAGGCATTCTGCACCGGATGCAATTTGCTATCCGAGGCCAAGCCCTCAATGGTGGTAACACTGCTTCCATCGGCCTGAACTGCCAAAACGGTACAGGATTTGACGGCGACGCCATCCATCAACACGGTGCACGATCCGCATTGACTGGTGTCACAACCGATGTTTGTGCCGGTCAATCCCAGTTCCTCACGCAGAAAATGCGCGAGCAACATGCGCGGCTCAACTTCCCTTCCATACTCCATGCCGTTGACGGTGATCGAAACCGCTTGCGCCATAACAGCCTCCTCCTTTGAGATTGTGATACCGGCTGTGCTGCCGGTTGAAATAGGTATGTCACTCTAAGGGAGCGACAACGACCGAAGAGTCTCATTCGTTGTGGCAGAGATGCTTCGCCGCGAAGCGGCTCAGCATGACATTGCACAGAACGAGTTATTCACTTGTGGAAATCATGTTTGACATTGGTTCAGTATGGTCCTCCTTGACTTCGCGCGGCATGCCCCGTTCGGGCACATCCTGTAATAGACCGCCGTGTCCAAGTTCTACAATATCCCTGCGAGTCAAGTGATCGCCTGCCAGCAGGCGCGGCAGGATCCAATCCACGATATTGATCTTTTTACTGCGCGCACAACCTGGCGCGCCAACAACCGCTACATCATTGATATATGCCAGCATCAACAGATTGCCGGGGTCCACGGGAGCGCCAACTGATTCGACGTGTCCGCCAGCGCGCACGACAGCACGCGGCACGATGTCCTGCGCGTCCATGATCGCCGTCTCGCCCGCCAACAGGATCATCCGAATACCTGAGGCGAGTTGCTGCTTCAACATGTCCGCCAGCGCAGCTTCATCCGACTCATCGTCCAACGCGACAAAATCCGTGCGCTCGACGGAAGAGCCCAATTTTTCGATGCGTTCACGCAGTGGAGAAAAATCTGAGACCAGGCGCGCGTGCAAAGACGTTGAACCGGACAGAATCATCCCAACCGATCGGGATGGCAGCGCATCGACTCTCATGACCGGCTTGCCTCCACCTGCAATCGTTTCCACCGTGCTGAGAGTTGATTCAGGCACCGCATACGGAATAATCTTTACCGTCGCGACAATCTGTCTCGCATGAACCGGCAAGTGAGTCAGGATTGTGGCCAGAGTCATACCCTCATGTTCATTGATCTGCGCCAACCGTTCCACGTCAATCCGCAGGACTCCAATATCATCGGACAACAAGTTCGCGCGGCCGGACGCGGCACCGGAGATGTGCAACCCCGGTCCGCAGATTGCTTCCGCCACACGCCGCGCGGCCGTATTTTCATCCACATCTGTTGATTCCATTTCGGCGACATAGACCGAAACACGACCCAGGCCGCGCAAATTCTCCAGATCTTCCACAGTCAGTGGTTTGCCCTTGCGCAACAAACGCTGACCGTTCGACCCGGCGATATTGTGTCCCAGAATTTTGCCTTGTGCTTCCGAAAGTGGCACAGCTTCAAATTTCATAGGAGATGCAGTCGCTCGAAATGATTCCTCTCACAGAGTCATCAAATTTTGGATAATTTTGTTTCCTGTTTCTCAATACGTTTTCGTACTTCATCATAAAACTGGCTGGCAAGTTTTTGAGAAACAGGCACCATCAACCTGGCAGCAAGGCTTGCCAATTGCCCTGCTACATTGACATCCGCCGTCCAATGCACGAGCGTCGAACCGTCGGGTCCATCAGTGAGGCTCATTTCGCTTACGGCATCTGCAACACTGCCAGTCGCGGAACCATGCGCTTTGAGCTTGGCGCGGTTCGGTTCATCCAATTCAAGGATATCCACCTCACCTGAGAAGCGCGCCTTGACCGAGCCAAATCCAATCGACACCGTACCACGATACTTTTTCAACGGTTCAAGCATCTCGATTTTCTCCACCCCCGGCGCGCACTGACCGATCTGTTCCGGGTCGGTCATGAAATCCCACACCTT
>JBGPNQ010000511.1:0-3255 GCA_041487615.1 Anaerolineae bacterium | reverse complement strand
GTATGTTGGACCGGTCTTCTGATACAGAAACAGGGCGATCCACCTGCCGCTCTGCAATTGGGCCCAGACCTGGGAACCGGAAGGATAATATTTAACGATGGTCGTTGTTTGTCCTTCCGATAATTTTTTGCCTGTCGTATCCGCGTCCACGTTTGGCTCCATTCGGATATCCTGCTCAACGTTGGCAGTTACTTCCATGGGCAGGATGGGGAAGGGTTCAACTCGATCCATCGATACCCAAACTGTCTGGCTGCATACGAGCGGCCAGTAAATATCGCCTTTTGGTGTATTGACCCAGAACGTTGATTTGGTTTTACGACTCCAAACGACCACAACGAATTTGTGCACAAGGTCTGGTCTCGTTGTGTAATTTTCCGTCTCGATGGAGCCCACCTGGTTGTATTCCATCGTATGGACTCTTCCCCAGTCGCCTTGAATTTCATCGAGAGTAATTACGTTGCCTCCCATTGTGAGGCTTTCCAGTTGCGGGAATCCCGAACTATTAAATAATCCCGTGCTGGATGATTTCAGGTATACCAGTTTGTGTTGATCAAAACCGTTCAAGGCATCCATATAGTTTCCCCAGGCCGAATTGAGGAATGTCCGCTGTGTGCCTGAGCCCGGCCTCGCGGCAGCAAACAGTGGAACCGTTTCAGGCGTTTGCGGATTTAACGACCAATCTGCATTCCGTGCCTTGTAGTGATACCTGGCAAGTTGACTATCATGTTTGACACGGAAAAATTGAACTCTTTGTGCAGGCGTGATGGTTGGAAGCACAAATGTCGAGATGGGAGTATTTGTGGGTTCGGGTGTAAATGTATCCTTCGGAGTGGCCGTAAAGGTCGCAGTTGAAGTAAAGGTCGGTACTGCTGTCAACGTTTGTATGGAGGCAGCATCTGCGGTCTGCTTGATGAGCAGGTTGATATCATTCGGATTCAGTGTGGGGGCAGGTGTCGCCGTGGCAGGGACGCAGGCAAGGATCAACGCAAGCGCGGCAAGCCAGATCAAAATCCTTTTTCCATGAGTGGGTACGCTACCCGTTGAATCTTTCATTTCACGATGTTCTCCAATCCAATGGGATGATAATATCCATCGGCAGGGCATAAATGTTTGGCATCAAGTGTCAATCCAGATTGCGAACGGCAGGATGGGATAGACCTATCAGTGTCATCAAAATGGTGCCACAGCCTCCAATCATAAAGACGGTGGGCGCGCCAAACCGATCGGTAGCCCAACCTGCAAGCGCAAAACCTATTGGCAATAACACCCATGAACCAAGTGAATCAAACGCATAAACACGGCCGAGTTTGTCGTTTGGCACCATCTCCTGCAACGTGTTCGTCCAGATCAGGCCAAAGATGTTGAAACAAAATCCATAGACGAACATTGCCATCACGAGCACGGGGATGGAAGACTTCAAGCCGAAGAGAAGGAGCAAAAAACCGTTGACCATCACTGAAATATATCCCAAAAGTCCCCGGTGGCGCAAACGTTTGTATTGTCCAAGCCAGAGAGCGCTCAGTACGAATCCAACCGAGAACGCCGAACCGAAGAAACCCAGCACGGAAACATCCGCGCCCAGGTCATCCTTGATGAGGAAAGGCATGGCCACCGCGCGCGGACTGCCCTCCATGATATTCAGAACACCAAAGACCAGGATGTTAATCCAGATCCACGGAACGGCGATAACCGCGAGCCAGCCTTCGCGTAAATCGGCGAGCCCCTGCTTGAGAACTTCCCGCATTGATTTCGGCCGGGCCATTGTTGCAGTCGTCTCTGCGACGTGTTTTGGTGATTCATAAAGTCCGGAACGCATGACCGGGAAAATACATATTGTGGAAATAAAGAACGAAAGTGCATCGAGTGCGAAGGCCAGCGGCGTACCACCTGCCGCCACGAGCCCCGCCCCGATCATGGGACCGATGATGCCTGTGACGCGACCGCTCAATCCGTTGAGTGAATTGGCACTTGTCAACATATCAGGCGGTATTATCTGCGGGATGACCGACTGATAAGCAGGAAAGAAAAATGCTTCCACGAATCCAAATAGGAGACTGGCAACATAAATATGCCAGATTCGAAGAAGATTCAACCACGAAAAAACGGCGATGAACGTGACGACAAGTCCGCTCAGCAGATCTGACATGAACATAATCCGTAGGCGCGGAAATCGGTCTACGACAACACCGCCGATCAGAAGGAAAACCAGCAGAGGGATTTGAGAGAGCACGAGGACTGTGCCCATGGCTGTAGCTGAGCCCGTCTTCTCCAGAACCCACCAGGCAAGGGCAATGCGATGAAGGCTGTCTCCCAGACGTGAAATGGTTTGACCTGTCCATAAGAGGGCAAAGGAACGATGCCTTAATGAGCGCAGAATGTTCATTCGTCGGCGAGTATAGCATACCCACCCTGCCGGAGGTTTTCAGCTCATCAACACGTTTTTTGAAGGGTCAACTGCGCAGGCGATCTGCTTCTGCCGATCCACCCATTCGATATAGGAATGCCTGCGCGGCCAACTGGCAGGTGGCATACAACATTCCATCAGCGATCACGGGAACGATGCCCTGCTCAAAGACCATCAGATTGCTGGATTGAAAAGCGGCCCCACCACCGAAATCATGAATCATTCCCCAGATCGACCAGAGCAAAATAAAGATGACGAATCCAATCGTCCCGTAGCGACGAGTGACGCGCCAGCCAATTAACCCGAATGCGCCTCCAGAAACGAGACCCGCCGGTAGATAAATAAGCCTCCACCAATCGTTCTCTTGAAAAGCAGGGTAACTCCACCAACCCATCCGAAATGCCACCTGGTCCCAAAGAAGGTTGCTGACCCCGAAAGCCAGCGCAGCCACCAGCGCGGCTGTAACTCGTCTGCGAGCGGCACGCGTAAAATACGCGCTCAGGGCAAATAAGACCGGCACAACGATGAAACCGATCCGCAATGCCTGCGCGGGAGTGATTACGATCATGAATTTGCCTCAGGAAATTTTAGGATCCTGTCAGCTGCAAACTGGATGGACCATATTCCATCAACTCAATGGCATTCCCGTCGGGGTCGGCAATCCACGCCTGACGGGAATTATCCATGCCCATGGATATATCGGAGACGAGTACACCTTTGCTTCTCAGCGCTGTGCAATATTCATCCAGTCCGGTCACCTCAAGACAAAAGTGTTTGTAGCGCGTGCCAATGTTCAGTTCGTTCACAGTGCCACCCCACACTTCAGCTGCCATCGCCTGATCGAAGAATTC
>JBGPNQ010000510.1:0-3256 GCA_041487615.1 Anaerolineae bacterium | reverse complement strand
GGTGGAGGTTTCACCTCCTTGGCCCTGGTCAAGTCATCTGATTGTTGAGACAACTGTCGTACCTGTTCGGCAATCAATGCTTCACTCTGTTTTGCCTTTTCAAATTCAGGTATCCCTATGCTTGCCAGAAAATCAGATAACTTGTGCTCACTGATAAATCCGCCGAGTTGACCTCGGATCGAACCGATCATATTGAAGATCCACCCAAACTTGTAGGCAGATGGATTGGGCTGTCCTGTTGTAACCTCGGAAGAGGCCTTGTAGACGATTTGTTTAATCGCTTCTTCGTTGAACGGATAAGGATATTGATCGGTCTTTTTGGGTTTTTCGCCGCGATAGACACTGAACATCAGGCGTACGTCCGTGGCGGTGATTGGCAGTCCATCAAGGCTTCTGCCCTTTACCGACTGCGATTTGGGATCCTGGTCGCGCAGGTCCACGTAATGGTCACGAATATCAATGGCCTGACGGAAACGCTCGAAGCCGTCCAATGTGGCTCGACCACGCGGTTCTTTTCCGGTCGGCCCGATGATGTGCGGAGTGCCATCTGGCTTCTCGAATAGAGCAACGGAATCCAAATCTACAATCACCTTGCCTGGACCGCCGATCAGAAAATTGGAGGACTGCCGATGTTCCTCCGAAATTTCCCCTTGCTGGATGCGAATGGTCTTGTCGCTGCCGGTGAGCGCTACTTCCCAGATAAAATTCCGGGCAACTTTTGCGCCAACGCCTGTGCCTGCAGTGTTGTCAAGTTCAAATATATCGGCAAGATAGATCGCGGCGCATTGCAGAGCAATAAAGAAGGGTGCAAGGAGGATCGGCAGGTACTGCAAAGTATGAGGGTCGGTGAATGCCTCGATTACAAAATTGAAGAAATCAATGATTGCATTCCCAGCGTACGTTGCTGCATAGGAAGGGATCAACAAATATTGAAAAACGCTTTGGAGATGGGCTGCCCAGACTCGAAGTGAATAATCTTTGTGCGTGAGCGTGATCAAAAAAGCGGTCAACAAAAACAGGAAGATGAGATACTGCATTCGTTGTACGGCCCGTTGTGGGCGAAGATCAAATACCTGGTTAATGACCGCGTCCCTTAAACGGCCGAACAGTTCACGAAATTGCTTTTGCTCCTTCCGCAGAGTGGTCTCTCCGGTAACCGAAGACTCAAGAGCCGAGGATGCGGGAATACTCATGATCCATTGACCTCGATCCACTTGATGATGTCTTCCAGTTCCTGTTGCTGGGTCGTCATCCGACGACGCAATTGATCGTTGTTGAAAATGAACGTTCGGGTGCGCATCAGCAGTGTTCGGAGCGTTTCCTTGATGCCTACGGGTTTTTTCAGAACCAGCTCACGGCTGAGCATATCCGCGTATTGGCGGATCGCCTGTTCGCGTGCGGCAGACTCGATAATATCTTTTCGGCGTTCGATTTGCTCGCTCTCATTTTTGGCATTTCTCAGCCAGGTAGTTGACCATCTTTGGATGATGGTATCTTCGATGACCGGGTTTAACGTCAACCCCCCTATGCCAACACCGAGCACTTTAAGTCCACGCTCCTGCAGTAGTTTATATTCCCTGCTCTCGATCCTGCCTTCGCCCCGCATGCCATGATCGTCAAGATAGTCGACTTCCTTTTGTGTCAGTCGAGCCTTGACCATCTCATTGATTACCTGTAATGCCGTCTTCTTGGGCGGTTCGCTTTTCTCGGACTTCTGAATGGCCGTTGTAGCGGAAGGTGCGGATGCAGTTTTTTTTGTATCATCCTTCCTATCCTCTTCCATCTTTTTCAGCATCCGATCCATCCACAAATTGATCTCATGGAGCATGGATGCGAACATATTCTGCATATTCTCGCGCGTCCCACCGGTGCGGATGGGCTGGCTTAATGCCTCGATCTCTTCCTCGGTGGGCTGTGGCATCTGAGGCACCAGAGCCGGTATCGTCTGCGACGGCAGGAATAATTCATCAAGGGTGAACTTCCCAACGTATTCACGCCAGACATCCACCGCCAGCGAAATAGGTAATTGATTCCATGCCACGCGGTGACGTGGCGAATCAGGTTCAGCCATTGGGTTAATCCCCTCACCGAGGATTGCCCGCCGAATCGCATCCTTGTCCTGCTCCTCGCGTTCCTTGTCTTTCT
The DNA here is from genome assembly GCA_041487615.1 of Anaerolineae bacterium. Lineage (GTDB taxonomy): Bacteria > Chloroflexota > Anaerolineae > Anaerolineales > Villigracilaceae > Defluviilinea. The sequence goes on along the minus strand of JBGPNQ010000510.1, from coordinate 1,111 downwards.
TCGTTACGCCTTTCCGGTACCCAAAACGCGATCCGGGTTGCCCTTCATTTGGAAAACCTGTATTCACTCTGAAACTGACGGAAATTCTCGGCACAATTTCAATTCCATCCCGAGTAAGCGCGCTGACCTGCTTGCAGCGATCCTGCATCTGCTTGTATTCCTCATCAGATTGAGCATCACTTTTTGCATCAAAAGGCTTGTCTGATTCCCTGGGACCGATTGAGTGTGACTGGATGTGCAGGTCCATGGTTCCTGCGACATATTCCTTGTTTTCAATAAAATGGACACCAGGACCCAGTGTTTGCTTGATCGTAGTGGCAGTGCGCGTGACAGCTGCACTGGCCGAATCAAGCCACAGCACACCCGGCCCCTGCTTTTCGCTCTCCCCCAGGCGTTCCCGCTTTATTCCATTTTCGATGAATATGGCTGGCCCGTGACTACCCGATAGATAGACAATCAAGCGGTCGAAGATTTTTTGCCGCTCACGGAAGTTTCGAACAGGAAGAACGAACTGGGCAAAGAAAGCAAGCCATAAGTTAAGTATGATAACAAACAAGATTCCGTCTACTACTATGTCAATAAAACTGCTCTGTATTCCGCCCATGCGGTAGATTTGCCACCCATATACAAGTAGTAAGAACACCAGCCAGCCGACAATGGAAAACCAGGGTTTCCGATAAAAGGGAGTTTCGTCCATCTGGACGGATTATAACAACAATTGGAGTCCAGTATAAACCCTAGCCTTCTAGCGGAGTGCCTAACAGGATGGGCTAAATCTCCTTTAGCCACAGAGACGACAGAGTTCGCTGAGAAAAACAGAGAAAACTCTCAAAGGTCTCAGCGCGCTCTGTGGCGAAGAAACTAAATAGCCCACTTAATTGGACACCTCTCCCTTCTAGAAAAATACCGCAATGTGGCAGAAATTCCCGCAATACAAATAATCTAACGCGAGTACAGTCAAGCCTTCGTTGTTGATTAGCTTACACATTACGGTTTTGAGAGATTGGAATAACAACAGGTTTCAACTTAAGATTAGACAAGACGGCAAGGAAATCAGGCAAGATATGAAGACCGGTAGCCAGACAGCGCTTGAGCCACCGCAGGCCAAGTT
>JBGPNQ010000509.1:0-3266 GCA_041487615.1 Anaerolineae bacterium | reverse complement strand
CTTCAGACCAACGACGATTATTTTTCCGCATCCCCGGGATGCACACCCGGATCACAAAACGCTGGCACTCCTTACCCTGTTCGCCGCTCGCGCTCACTATAGCCGCCAGCCATTTCCTCAGATGCTGGCATACATGACGTGGTCGCGAAATCGATTCTGGATGACTGGCGCACATGCCAATAAAAAAGCAAAAACATCGCCTCCCAAAAATGTGCTGCCAGATAAATGGAAACTATTCCCGCTACCAAAATCCGTTCAGGAACAAAAGGTACTCGCGCTGACATGTTACCGCAGCCAGAATTTTGCCGCTGGACAGATTCTAAGAACTGGGGCAAAAAATCCGCAGGAATTATTTGCGCTATACACCCCCTATTCCCTTAACAAAAAAACGGGACTTGAGCAATGAAAAAATTTCTCCAAAGAGCAATTCCCTTTCTGCTAACACTTATACTGGTTGTTTTTCTCCTTCGACGCGGTATCGAATGGAATCAGCTCAGGGCTTTATTGTTAAGAGCTCACTGGGGCTGGCTGTTGCTGGGGCTTCTCTGGCAGGCGTGTGCTTTTTTCTCGGTCACCTGGCTCAATGAAATTCTTTTGCAGCGCTATGGCGCCCGGGTCCCCTTTGGGAAACAATATTTGATTCAACTGGCGATGGCCTTTATCGAATCCGTCATCCCTACCGCCAGCATTAGTGGAGTTGTCCTTCGAGTGCGATACCTTAAACCATATGATGTGTCAACGGATGTCGCGACAGCCACGACGGTGGCCGAGATGAGTCTTGTCGCGGTAAGCGTGATCCTGCTGGCCCTGCCCATAGTTGGAATTGCCCTATGGAATGGAATGTTGGGAACATTAGCATTTAACGCATGGACAATCATCCCGTTCAGCATACTGACAATGATCACAGTGATCGCGTTGCAGCGACATTCCCCGCGTTTGGTTCAGATCCGCAAAAAATTATTGCAGGCGGTGTCTCGTTATTGGGATGACCGGGTCCGAACTCGCTGGCCGCAAGTGCTTGCCCCGTGGACGGCGGAATATTTGTTCGAACGCGCGCGCTATTTGAAGACGGAATTTACATCCCTGCTGCACGACCGTCCTCTTGCGATCAGCCTAAGTTTGCTGGGTCGTTCTGGCTTCGAGGCACTGGGCCTGGTAATGTGCTTTTTCGCTTTGGGGCAATTCATCCCTGTCCAAACCATGCTCCTCATCTATGTACTCACGATTGCGATCAACTTACTGGGAGCCATTCCCGGTGGTATTGGTTTGCCCGAAGTCTCATTGACAATGCTGTATGCTCAGTTTGGTATTTCTGCCGAGATGTCCCTGACAATTGCCTTAGCCTACCGTTTGACAGGTTACTGGCTGCCGCGCGTTTTTGGCGGGATTGCCTGGCTCTGGTTGGAAGGTAATTTTCCTCAAGGTAAACTGGAGACGATCGCGTGATCAGTATTGAAAAGCTCCGTTATTTACGTCGACGCTTCAACCGGCTGTCGAACTACTATTCATATAATCCATTCACGCGCTGGGTTGGCGCGAGCGAATTGGGCGCGATGCGTGACTTGTTGCCTCAGCCTGCGCAACGTGGAGAAACGCCTGCTTTGGATTTTGGCTGCGGCACCGGCCGCGTCACAAAGTTGCTGCTCGAAGCAGGATACTCTGTGACGGCATACGATCTTTCTCCCGGCATGGTACAGCAGGCGCGGGCTACTATTGGAGAACGGAAAGACGTCCGCTTCACATCCGACCCCGAGGAGGCGCGCGGTCCCTGGGCGCTCATTGCATCTTTAGGTGTGCTCGACTACTACCCGGACAGCATCGCACTATGGAATGAATGGAGGCGGCTGATACAGCCTGGAGGAACTATGCTGGTCACGGCCCCGAACGCCCATAGTCCTCTGGCACGGATTTACGCAACACTCTCTCGGTTCACCTGTCAGGCCTATGCCACAACTTTCGAAAATTTGGCAATCTCCGCTCGGAGCACAGGTTTCACCCTTCTGGATGTCCGCTTTGCCTTTCCCCGCGTTTGGTGGGGGCATACTGTTGTCATGGCCTTGCGCGCCGACTGACATGTAAGTGGCAAGTGTGTCCTGGATGTTGAATCGCCGGGGGTGTATGACCAATAGTCTCTACGGCAACTTTCCTGTATCAAAATTTTGAATGATTCATAACTCAAAACGATTTTTAATCGTTTATTTATTGTGAAGTAACCATCAACTTAGCTTCATGGGGACTTCATTTTGACGTGCTACCCTACTAAGTGTGCGCACATCTTTCAATAAGGAGATGATTTATGTTGCACGGTATATCCAAAATCCTGTTTGCGCTTTTACTCATACCGCTCCTGATTACAGCGTGTACCGGGAAAACCGTGGCTCCATCGACTTCATCGCCGTCGCGGCAAGAACCGTATGCCCCCGTCATTGACCCCGCTAATTTCGTGAACAAGATCGACAATCCGTACATGCCTTTGATTCCAGGTACTACCTTCATCTATGAAGGACAAACGGAAAAAGGCAACGAGCATAATGAAGTTGTCGTCTCTTCTGAGACCAAAACCATCATGGGTGTGACTTGCCTCGTCGTCAAAGATATAGTCATGATCGATGGAGTGTTGGAAGAAGGAACCATCGATTGGTATGCTCAGGATAAACAAGGCAATGTCTGGTATTTTGGGGAGGACTCCAAGGAATACAACAAGGACGGTTCGGTCGCCAGCGCCGCGGGGTCATGGGAAGGAGGCGTAGATGGTGCCTTGCCAGGGATGGTCATGCAAGCCACGCCGGTAGTGGGCGAGACCTATCGCCAGGAATATTACAAAGGAGAAGCGGAAGACCTGGCAACTGTGCTCAGCCTTTCGGAATCTGTTTCGATTCCGATGGGTTCGTACAACAATATGTTGATGACCAACGAGTGGTCTGCTCTGGATAATCCACCTGTATACGAGCATAAATACTATGCCAAAGATATCGGCTTCATCATGACCAAATACATGGAGGGTGGTTTCGAGCTAAAGTTGATCGAGATCCGTCACGAGTAATTGAATCGCCAAATCGCGCATAATCCCTCTTCAAGTAGAAGAGGGATTGTTTGTCTTGAACATTCTTCATCTTGACTTCATTTCAAAATGCTAAACTTTCCACCATGGATATTGAATCAACAGGAGAGGATCATGTTCAAACAGCTTTCAAAACTGACCACCACCTTTCTATTCATTGCGATACTCACCGCCTGTGGAGCCAAAGCTCCCGCTCAACCCGCCG
>JBGPNQ010000508.1:0-3285 GCA_041487615.1 Anaerolineae bacterium | reverse complement strand
TTCGGGACGGTGTGAGCATAGCGAAGAATCTCTTCGCATTTGTTTTCCACCAGGATGGGTAAAAAACCCTCCTAGCGGATAGGCTGTCTGGGTTGTGATAAGCGTATACTACTTGTAGAAATCAGAAGGAGGTTTCTCATGAACGTGAATAGATCAAGTCTCTTTTGGGGCGTGTTGTTGATCGGTGGTGGTGCGCTGGCGCTCGCCGAACAACTCGGCTATATTGAAAATCTTTCACCCACTCTGTGGATATTCGTCTTTGCTGCGATCAGCCTGCTGGGATTCATCAGCTATGCTACCAGCGGATGGAAACAATGGGGTTGGCTCTTCCCTGCGGGCATCTTTGGCGGATTGGCGCTCATCGTTGCATTTGCCACATCTGGTTATGATAACCCTGCAATGGCTTCGCCATTGTTTTTTGGCTTACTCATCCCGTTTGCTGCAGCATATCTCACAGACCGCACGCGCAACTGGTGGGCACTGATCCCCGGTGGCGTGATGCTGTTCATTGCCCTCACCACACTGCTGGTGGACAATGTCGGCGGCGAATGGGTCGGCTCGCTGTTCCTCTTCCTGATCGGGCTGAGTTTCCTCATTGTCTATTTGAACAATCGCACGCGCACCTGGGCATTACTTGTGGCGTATATTCTGGGAGTGTTGAGTATTGCACCGGCGATGGCTTCAGGTGGCGGTAATACAGCGGCGTATTTTGGTGCCGTGTATTTCCTGGCGGTGGCGCTTCCTTTTTACATCATCTACTTCCGCTCCATGGATAATTGGTGGGCGATCATCCCGGCTGGCGTGATGACGGTCCTTGCGGTCATTACCACCTTTGCCATTGCTGGATGGATCCGCAATGCGAATCAAGGCGGCTATGCCAACGCCTTATTGATGGGCGGACTCGCTGTCACCTTTGCGGTGGTGTGGTTCCGCCACGCAAAGGATTGGGCGAAGATCGTAGCGGTTGTCCTTGCCGTGGTGGCGGTCGCCTCCGTCTTCTTTGTCAGCTATTACGAGATCTTCTGGCCGGTTGCTTTTATCCTTGGCGGCATCTATCTGCTTTATGCCGCCATGCGACCAAAGATGGCATAACCTGGCCAGTTGACCAGTGTATAAACTCTCCCGGCGATGGGGGAGTTTTTCATTTGTTTCCTGTAAGATGGTGGCGATATGGAACCAAATCAATTGTCTTACGTAGGTATAGTGATGAAAAACACAAACTTTGACCTGGGACTGGCTCCCTCCATTACAAAAGCCGCCAGCGAACAGACCTATTACACGATCCGTTACCTTGTGGATTCGGAACGCGTCGCGGACGCCTATCGGGCCTACGCCTATTTCCGTTGGGTGGACGACTGCCTCGACGCGGAAACAGGCTCGAGGGCCGAACGAAGCGCTTTTATCGAACGGCAAAAGTCACTCCTGGAGACAGGTTATCGGGGTGAATCGCCACGTGATGCAAACATCCAGGAACTAATGCTCCTTGATTTGATCCGCAGGGACACCGAAAAGAACAGCGGCTTGCAATTTTATCTCCGCAATATGATGGCGGTGATGGCGTTTGACGCTGAACGCCGCGGCAGGTTGATCTCACAGATCGAACTGAATGAATACACGCGGCTCCTTGCCAGCGCGGTGACCGAAGCGATGCATTATTTCATCGGTCATTGTTGTTACTCGCCTCATACGGAGGCGCGCTACCTGGCCGTGACCGCCGCGCATATGACACACATGCTGCGCGATACGTTCGACGACGTTCAGGCTGGCTACTTCAACATTCCCCGTGAAGTGCTGGATGCCAATCGTATTTCGCCGGAGGATGTACGCAGTGAGGCGTATCGTTCCTGGGTGCAAAATAGAGTGCAATTAGCGCGCAAGTATTTCAACGCTGGCAGGGAATATTTGAGTCATGTACAAAATCCACGTTGCAGGCTTGCAGGCTACGCTTATGCGGCGCGTTTTGAATGGTTGCTGGATACGTTCGAGAGCGAGGGATATATCCTTCGCCCCCAATACAATGAGCGAAAAAGCATTCAAACGGCATTGCGCATGGTGACATCCGCGCTGTCTTCGATGATCCATTTCGGTGGTGCAGAGCTGCCGAGCGAAAAGGTGGCTGCACAAGTCTTCATGCACCACAGATGAACGATTCTATGTCGTTGCGAGGAGGGTGCTTTTCCCGATGAAGCAATCTCCTCTCAAACTATTGCTTCTCATCGACAAGCCAATCTCATTAAACGGGAGATTGCTTCGGGCTGGGTCTCGATACGCAAAGAACGCTACTCGACCACCAGCCCTCGCAACGACATTGTTTAGAAGATGTTTTTTGGAAGGCAACTGAATTATGAAATCAAAATCCGTACTTGTGATTGGCGCAGGGATCGGTGGCATCGTTGCCGCGACGCATCTTGCGCAGCATGGAATGAAAGCCACGGTGATCGAGAAGAATTCACACGCAGGGGGTCGATGTGACCGCATTAGCCGAGATGGCCATCACTTTGATACCGGTCCTACACTTCTTGTGATGCCTTTATTGTACGAAGCAGAGTTTCAAGCGTTGGGGACTACGATGCGTGACATGCTGGACCTGCAACGCGTCGACCCGACGTATCATCTCGTCTTCGATGATGGCAGCCAATTGGCGTTGACGTCGGATATGAAATTGATGCAGGAACAGCTTGAGACATTCGAGCCCGGCAGTTTCCAGGGACTCATGCGCTACCTGACGGAAGGTCATCGTCATTACACGCTTGGCATCGAGCGACTCGTCAACCGTGATTTTCGCGAGGCATCTGATTTCTTCGCACTCAAAAACATACCACTTGTTTATCAGCTTAAGCCATTTGCGAATCATTATCGCAACATGTCGGCTTACTTCGACGATCCACGCCTGAAGGCTGCCTTTACATTCCAGGACGTGTATATGGGACTGAGTCCCTTTGAAGCCCCTGCCACATTCTCCATGATGCCATACTCGGAACTGGCTCACGGCGTCTGGTATCCGCGCGGCGGCATGTACAGTATTGTCGAAGCCTTGATGAAACTTGCACAGGATGCAGGCGTTGAATTCATATTCGACGAATCTGTCGAACGCGTCGATATCAATTCGACTCATGCGCGCGGAGTAATTCTGTCCGAAGGTCAACGACTCGAAGCGGATGCAGTGCTTGCCAACGCCGACCTTCCTTACAGTTACAAGGATCTACTGCCCGATAAAGACATCGCCGATTCGCTATCCCGCAAACGCTTCTCCTGCTCGGTCATCAGCTTCTTCTGGGGCGTGGA
>JBGPNQ010000507.1:0-3315 GCA_041487615.1 Anaerolineae bacterium | reverse complement strand
GTCGAAGCGGCAACTCATTTCAGCCGCGCCCTTGAAGTTGCAAAACGCACTCACAGCGATAACCGGCAAATCACAAAACTCCATACTGCGGTTGGGCAGTCATTGGAATTATCCGGCCGCCATGAGCAGGCGCTGAAAAATTACGATGACATGCAAGCCTATGGCGCTGAGCAGGGTGACCCATCCATCGTCATGTCCGCCCTCATGGCGAAGGCAACCATTTATTCCATTTTCACGCGGTTGCATAACCCCGAACGTAGTACACAAATGCTGATGGAGGCTCTTGAGATATCCCGCGAGATCGGTGACCACGCCATACAGGCCAAACTCAATTGGAACCTCATGCTGAATCATTTGTTCTCGAAAAAATTCGAACAGGCGCTTGTCTATGCCCATGTTGCCCTGAAGCTGGCACGCGAATCGGACAATCGGGAACAACTTGCATTCGTATTGAATGACCTGTGCCGACTCTACACCTGCCTTGGAAGATTCGATGAAGCTTATGTCGTCATCCAGGAGGCTCGAAGTCTATGGAAGGCGCTTGACCATCAGGTCATGCTCGCAGATAATTATGGCTCGGAAGCGGAGGCCCGCTTCAACGCAGGTGAATTCGATGCCGCATTGGCACTCACTGAACAGGCGCTGCAAATCACCGAGCATGTCAAGAATATTTGGGGGCAATCCTACAACCGAATGTTGATGGCATTTGTTCATCTGGGGAGAGGGGAATTGGGAGAAGGCATTAAACTGGCTGAACAAAGCATTGAACTGTCAGATGAGGCAGGGCTGATCGCCAGCAGTACCGGTTTGCGCTCCGAACTGGCATGGACCTACGCCTACTGCGGCGCATTCGAAAAAGCATATCCGTTGATCGAGGATGCGTTGCAGGTCGCCGAATCAAAACAACCCATCTGGAAGGCATTCCCACAGTCGGGGAAAGTACGCATCCATTTGCTGCAAAACGATCTTCGTGCCGCCGAGCAAACAGCGGGCGGTGAATATCTTCAACCAATTTCGATCCCGTATGCGCGTTTTACGATCTTTCTGAGCCTGGCAAACATCGAACTTGCAGTGGCAAAAGAACAATATGCGATAGCGCTGTCGCTCCTTGAAGATTTATTGAATGAAGTAACGTCCCAGACGCGTGTGGATGTTTGTGAAGTGTTGCGCTGGAAGGGGATTGCATTGGTCGGACTGAATCGACCCGACGAAGCGTTTCAGACCCTCACCGAAGCCTGCTCGCTGGCTAAAAGACTTGGCGCCAACCCCCAACTTTGGCTGATCCTCGCGAACCTGGCGGATGTAAATGCCAAACTTGGGATTGATAAGGAAGCTGAATCAAATCGCGCTGAAGCGCGCAAAATTGTTGAACAGATCGCGGAATCCCTGCGGGCGGTCGGGCTCACTGAATCGTTTTTAGACCAGCCCCGGGTTAGGGAATTGATGCGCTGATTCCATTAATATGATCCTTCAACGACTTACATCCCTCTTGAACATCCGCGCGGATGAAAGGCGGCTGGTGTTTTTGGTCGCCGTTCTCTTCGCCTGCATACAGGCAGGACAAGGCATGGGCGACAACGCCGCGTCCGCATTGTTCCTGCTCCGCTACGGGGTGGGCTTTCTGCCGTATATGTATCTTTTCCTGGGGGCTTTGACCTTTATTACCACACTCGCATATTCCACTGCGCTTGGGCGCCTCGACAAAGGCAGATTCTTTTCATGGATGATCGCGGCATTTATTGGTTTGTTGATCCTCGAGCGCGCCGCGATCCTTCTGCCATTCCCCCTCCTCTATCCCACGTTGTGGCTGACCATCAACGGCGTGAGCATGATCCTCGGTACTTTTGTCTGGAATATCGCCGGGGAAGTCTGCGATGCGCGACAGGCGAAACGACTTTTTCCTTTATTCACCAGCGCTGGAATCCTTGGGAGTGTCATCGGCAATGCGGTCACGGGCCTGATCGCCCGCCTGCTTGGCACAGACAACCTGCTTCTTTTATATGCGATTCTGTTGGGCATTGCACTTTCTCTCACCCGCACTATCGCAGGCGGATATTTCCGCAAGGAAAAAGTTTTCAAAAATAAATCAAATCTTTGGGATGACCTGCGCGCAGGTTTCGACTTTGTGCGCGTCTCGCCGTTGATGCGGCTGATCGCTTATTCATCGGTTCTATTTTCCGTGCTGTTCTTCGCAGTGGCATTTCCATTTAATAAAGTCGTCACTGCCTCGTTTACAGATGAGGCGGGCGTGGCAGGTTTCTTTGGATTGTTCAATAGCATTACCACCGCAGCGACATTTCTCGTGTCACTGTTTCTCGCCAGCCGAATTTACACCCGCCTCGGCATCATCAACGGCGTGTTCCTGATGCCGCTCACGTATATTTTTTCGTTTGCAGTCTTGGCAGGTTTTTACACTTTGAATGGCGCAGCGATTGCGCGCTTCGCACAACTGGTCATTCTTTCGGGCATCGCTGGTACAGCCTGGAACGCGTTGTTCAATGTTGTCCCTTCGCAAAAACGCGCACAGGTGCTGGCTTTCAACAATGGTGTCCCCTCCCAAATTGGCGTCGCGCTCTCAGGCATCCTGTTGATCGTTGCAGAGAAAGAATTCACCGTTCAGCAGATTTTTTTGATGGGTACAGTCCTTGCCTTTGTGTGCAGCGTATTAATTTGGCGGATGCGTAAAGCCTATGGCCAGGCACTGGTTGACGCGTTACAGGCAGGTCGGATCGAAGTCTTCAGTGCAAATGAGGCCTCGTTCAGCGGATTTCAAAGCGATGCCGCTGTGTTTGATGTCGCCACACATGCCTTGAGCAATTCAAAACCGACCACGCGCCGGCTCGCCGCCGAAATGCTGGCGCGTATGGAATCGGACTCGGTCATCCCGCACCTCACCCGCCTCCTGTCCGACCCCGAGCCGGCTGTGCGCGCTGCGGCAGTTTCCTCACTGGGAGTTTTGTGCGCGGACTCCTCCGCCGACGATATCATCCCCCTGCTCGACGATCCCGACGACCAGGTACGTGAAGTAGTATTGACGGTTCTTCCAAAACTGAAAGTGGCCCCTGCCTCTGGAGTGATCGCAAAAATCTCGGGCTTTACGACAAATTCTTCGCCTCTATCGATTCAAACAAAAGCGCTTATCGCTCTTGTCAAACTCGGCAATGCCGATGGAGCCATCTCAAACTTAACTCCCCGACTCAACTCCCAGGATCCACAAACGCGGCTTTCTGCTTTGGAAACGGTCAGCAAAATTGCGCAATATTTGAATTCTTCATTCGACACTCAACCCATCCTGAACTCTCTCGCGGATTCATC
>JBGPNQ010000506.1:0-3317 GCA_041487615.1 Anaerolineae bacterium | reverse complement strand
TGATGGGATTGCCTCTCTCGTGTTATCTCTTCCCCGATGGAAGAATACAAAAGCGCTGGATGCTGTATGTGGCGGGCTTCTGGTTCATCTGGCTGATGGTTTCGGTCTTCTGGCATTCGTTTCCCATCAACATTTTTGAGCGCGGTGGAAATGCAACGCTGAGATATCTACTCTCTCTGCTGGCTGTCTTGAGCACCGGTATTTACGCACAGATATATCGTTATCGAAACACGGAGAGTGCCACCAAACGCGAACAACTCAAATGGATTGTGTTCGGCATCGCCGTGGGGATTCTGATGGGCATCGGCGTGAACCTGTTCATGACATTCTATGAATTGACCCGACCCTCTGCAGAAGCACACCTGATCGCGGATATGCTGACGCAGACGCTTTCCGTCGTCGCCCAATTTACTGTTCCCATTGCGGTTGTCTTTTCCATTTTGAAATATCGACTCTACGATATTGAACTCGTCATCAACCGTTCCATCGTCTATGGCTCGGTGACTGTTGTCCTGGCTGCGATTTTTGGAATTCTGTTGTTTGGCTTACAGAGCGCCTATCGGGCAATTACAAAACAAAACAATCCACCCACAGTGGCGGTGGTCGTTTCCACGATCGCGGTATCCAGCTTCTTTCAGCCCACACGAAAAATTCTACGCCGGTTCATCAATCGCAAACTCTACGGGATGGATGTTGACTTCGATGAGATCAAGCGTCGCAACGAGAAGATGGACCGGGTTGCAAATATACCGGGCAGCGAGGTGACCAATGTCGGCGGCTATCAGGGATTGGAACTGATCGCCCGCGGCGGCATGGGAGAAGTATATAAGGCCCGCCATCCCAATTTGAACCGCACGGTGGCGATCAAGGTCCTCTCCGCATTTTTCAAGGACGATCCCAACTTCAACAAGCGCTTTGCCCGCGAAGCAAAAACGATGGCGCAGTTGCGGCATCCCAACATCATTACCATCCACGATTATGGCGAACAGGCTGGGCTTCCGTTCATCGTCATGGAATATTTGACAGGCGATACGCTTTCACAACTGTTGACGAAATGCGAACGGCTCTCTCTGGAGGAAAGCCTGCCTCTGCTCGAGGATCTTGCCTCCGCCCTCGACTATGCCCATGGACAGGGAGTCATTCACCGTGACATCAAGCCCTCCAATGTGATCATCGAACCCATGACCACATCGACCGTAGGACGCACCCAACGCGCCATCCTGATGGATTTTGGCATCGCCCGCTTCATCACGGAAAACACGATGCTCACCGCCAGCGGAGATGTGCTTGGAACAGCCGATTATATTTCCCCGGAACAAGTCCACGGCGCAACGGAACTGGACAGTCGGACCGATCAGTATAGCTTTGCCGTTATGACCTATCAGGTTCTGACAGGTCACAAACCGTTTGAGCGCAACAACACCTGGGCGATGATCCGCTCCCATTTGGAGGAGCCGCCACCCGACCCCCGCGTCCATGTTCCCATGCCGGAGCATGTCGCAGATGCCCTTCTCAAGGCGCTGTCGAAGAAACCGGAAGAGAGATTCTCATCCATCGGTGAGTTTGTGGCTGAACTGAGGCGCTCCAGCTGACGCCTACCGTGTTCATGGCGGGGAGCAATTCAACAAACCATCTTGACCTGAAGCCCAAAAATCCGTATCCTGTATAGTAACAAAGGCGGTTCCATGTTATTTCAGGCAACACTGATCACCGACCTGATCGCAATGGCCATCATGCTTTGGGGAGCGTTCTATCTGTTCGCGCGAGGTTTTCCAAGCTGGATCACTTTGCGCGCCGTCATCGTGCTGTTGCTGCTGGCCATATTTTTCTTTGGCGCATACAACAATCTTTTTGATCAGGTGGAGCGGACCGCGTCCCTGCGGGCGGTATTGCTGATCCTGGGCCTGGGAACGTGGTACAGTCTGACGTATCGGTTGATGTCCCGGCAAAGCCGGACCCGGCTACGCTGGATGGCGATCGTCATTTATTTTCTGGGCGGATTGACAGCGGTCGCCCTGCTGGCCATCCCGGATGCGTTCATTGAAGAAGAAGGGAATGCCTTATATGTAGCGCACATGCGGCTGGGTTTTCCCTACATTCTCTATGGAACGTTTCAGTTGGTGATCGTGCTCGGAATATTGTTTAACCTGCTGGCAGAAGATCGGATCGGTCTTACCCGGCAGGGAAAATATTTCCTGGTTGCCTCCTTCTTTCCGGTATTTGCCATCAGTTCTGGAATCATCGGCCTGGCAGTCACGCCTCAACTACCGCGCATCATCCCAGATGTGCTGACCTTTGGCGGGATGTTTCTGTTGGGCATATCCGTTGCACGACACCAGACCATGATCGAGAGGCGGACGACCATTCAGGATCTGCCGGTTTCCCTGCTTGCCGTCCTCGGTCTGGCGGGCTTGTATGCCTATTTCGCATTGCGATGGAAGGTCCCCCTGGCGCAGATGGGTGCAGTTGTAGCGTTCGCAGTCCTGACACATTCAGCCTATGACCTGGTGCGGGAATTTTTGGAACGCCTGCGTATGCGCCATGAGGGCGCCTTCCGACGTCAATTGCGCCCATTGGAGAATCAGAGTGCAGACGAAAGCGAACTCCAGATTCATCTTCAGGAAGGATTGGAATTGTTATGTGATACGTTGGATTCTTCCGGCGGTCTCATCGCCATTCGCCACGGGGAGGATTTTCGGGTCGTTGCTACAAAGGGATCCGTTCCCATAGGCACGCAGATTTCCTCGACGATTGTCCTTTGTGAAGATATATCCCAACTGGAAAATGACGGACTGCCCCAGATTATCTGGATTGCGCCGGCTTTTGAAGGGCCGAACCAGATAGCCGTTGTCGGTATTGCCAAATCCAAAGTTAAGATTGAATATTCAATGGGCGATCTCGATTTGCTGGCAGAGGTGGCGGGCAAGGTTGGCACATTTGTCTCTTTGAGCAATCTGCGCTCCGGGCGCGCGGAGCAGATTCAACGTCTGGTAACCGACGCGCAGGCAAAGGACTCAGAGTTGGGCTCCCTGGCGGATGAAATGATGGCGACCATCTCGACCGATCTCAGTGCCGACTTCGTCAAAACTGTGGAAGATGGATTGCGACATTATTCCGATTACATTGCACTCGGTCAGTCGCCGCTGGCAGATTGGGCCCGGATCAATGCCGGGTCACATGTGGAACGCGGCAAAGAACTGCAAACATTTCTCGGCGAGGCGATGGAATCCTTCCGCCCCGCGGGCCCGCGTCCCCCGGAGCCGTTGCCGCGTGTTTGGTACAGCTACGTAGTTCTCCACGATGCGTATGTGGAAGGG
>JBGPNQ010000505.1:0-3318 GCA_041487615.1 Anaerolineae bacterium | reverse complement strand
AACTAAAGTCTGTTGATCAAGTTTGCATGTCACTGCTTACCGCCAAAAGAGTCAGCCATGCACTGGCGGTTCTAACGAGAAACTTGTAAGCGATGCACTGGCGGCTGAACGTAAGCGATCCACTGTCGGTTCGCAGTTACCAATGACGAGGCAAAATCTATTTTTGAGAAGAGCCCGATATTTTGAGAGAGCCAACAAATCATGAAGCAGATCAACAATTATCGGTTATGGATTGTTTCATTCTTATTCGTCCTCTCTGCGTGTGGACATAACCTCGAATCTTTGAGGACGCCCACAGTTGTCCCCGCTTCAACTGCCAGCGCGCTTCCCACGCTGACTCCTGCGCCGACCCTGACATCCACACCGATTCCGACAGCGACACGGGTTCCTTATCCGCTTGAGATCAGCGCCATGCGCGCCCGCAATTATCCCGGTAGCGACATCGTCATTGAAGACACGCTCGATCCTGGCGTGAATTACAGCCGCTACTACGTGTCGTATCGCTCTGAAGGATTGAAGATCTTCGCGCTGATGACGGTTCCCGACGGCGAGAAGCCTGCGACAGGTTGGCCGGTCATCATCTTCAATCACGGATACATCCCGCCGGACGTTTACCGCACAACAGAGCGCTATGTCGCCTATGTGGACTTGATCGCCCGCAGTGGATATATCGTCTTCCGTTCGGATTATCGTGGTCATGACAATTCCGAAGGCGAAGCCAGAGGCGCGTACAGCACACCCGATTACACGGTGGACGTGTTGAACGCCGTCGCTTCGATGAAGCGCTACCCCTATGCAGACCCAAACCGTATTGGCATGTGGGGGCACTCCATGGGCGGATATATCACTCTGCGCTCGATGGTAATTTCCAGGGATATTAAGGCTGGCGTTATCTGGGGAGGAGTCGTTGCCTCTTACCCAGACCTGCTGACAAAATGGCGTCGCGGTCCCGGTGCTGCGCCTATTCCAACTCCATCGGCGCGCTCGTGGCGATTCTCGCTGGTGCAGCAATATGGCTCGCCCCAAGAGAACCCTGAATTCTGGAATTCCATTTCCGCCAATTCCTATTTGAGCGACATATCAGGTCCCCTTCAACTACATCACGGCACAGCCGATGAAGAGGTGCCCCTGGAATTTTCCGAAACTCTCTTCTATCAAATGCTCAATGTGAATAAGTATGTGGAACTCTACAAATATGATGGAGACAATCATAACATCTCGAAGTATTTCAGCACCGCCATGCAGCGCACAATAGAATTCTTTGACAGGTTTGTGAAGATGGAACAATGATACAGCCATTCATAACGATTTATGCCTGTGCGATAAGCGGTTAAACTACAGAGTGCCGCAGATTGAGTTCCACTCGGAATTCGAGTTTTAGCTTACAAATTTATTCAAAGGGTTTATTATTGATGAGACAAGCGGCAAGCTCAATCAAAAATCCGATTGAACCAAAGAGGCACGTAGTTATGACAACCCGTCTCTATCTGATTCGACATGGAGCGACACCACTCACCGCTGAGGATCGCTTCTCCGGTGCGGCAAATGTTTTTCTCTCGGACGAAGGACGCGCGCAGGCCGAGCGTCTCGCACTTAGGCTGGCGGATGATGACCTTGCCGCAATCTATGCCAGCCCACTCGATAGGACCATGGAAACAGCGAACATCATCGCCAGGCCGCACAACATCATTCCCATTCAGCGGGATGGATTGCGCGAGATCAGTCACGGTCACTGGGAGGGAATGACGCGCACAGATGTGGAGGAAAATTTCCGCGATGAATACATGTCGTGGGAATCGGATCCGTTCACGTTTGCCCCCGCAGGCGGCGAATCAGGGATTATCGTGTTGGCGCGCGCACTTCCCATTATTCGCGAGATCGTTGTCAATCACAAGGACAGAAATATCGCAGTGGTTTCACATAAAGCCACCATACGCCTCATATTGAGCAGCTTGTTGGGGTTCGACGAGCGCGGCTATCGCGACCGCCTGGATCAGGCTCCCGCCTGTTTGAACGTCCTGGACTTCAAGGATACTGTCCACGCACGGCTGATGCTGTTCAATGATATCTCGCATTACGCCGACCATCCCCACCGTGCCCAGAAACACCTCTCGCGCTGGTGGGATACCGGCAACTCCTCGGAAAATGGAAACTGATTAGGCAGCTATGGGTTTAGATAGGAAAGGCCCGAGGTACGGAATCGGTTTTCGGCTGGGAATGAAGCAGCACTACATGCCGAAAACTTAACAAAAGAAAAAATCCAACTTTGAGGGATTGGAGTAAAATCCAAAGAGCATAGGACTTAAGTACTATATCTCACAAACTCAGTTTGAAAAAAATTTACCAATGCAGGAGGCAGAGACATGTTCAAGACGCAAAACCTGTACCAAAACGACGAGAAGTGGAAAAGCACCCAACTTGGTAATTCCAACGAGACAATCGGCGGATGGGGCTGTCTACTCACGTCTGTAACGATGATGCTAAATGGCATCGGTTACAGTGAAACTCCCGAGACCGTCAACGAAAAAATGAAGAAGGCCGGCGGATTTCAGGGAGCATTTTTTATTCCCAGCGTTCTCGCATACGTGTGGCCAAACTGCGCATATCGCGATATGCAGCCATGCGAATCATCTCCTGCTCCCATTTCGCAAATCGACGCGGCGATAGCCCAGGGCAAGCCGGTCATTCTGCAGGTGGATTGGAACAAGCAGACCGGCATTCAGACTCACTTCGTGCTCGTGAAGGAAAAGAAGGGCAACGACTATGTCCTGTACGATCCTTATAAGTATGGTGGAGACGGCCCCGATAAGGAAGTGTTGCTGACGACGCGCTACAAATATAATGGCGCGACAATCGATAAGGAGATCAGCGCCGTATTGTGGTTTGACTCATACAGCGCTGCACCACCTGCACCGCCAAAAGTAACCAAGGTGCCTGTTCCCGCAGATAAGTATGTGCTGTACGCGGCAGAGGATGATCTGGCGCTACGTGCGGATCCATCAGTCGGCGGCTTTTTATGGAAGCGCATGGTGATGGCCACGGAACTGATTAGTCTTGAACCCAAAGCCACAGCCAAGGCAAAGGTCGGAGTCAATGGGCAATGGATTAACATCCAGGATCCCGCAGGTGATCAGGGATATGTCGCGGCGTGGTTCGTCTCGGATGTAAAGGGACAGCCTGCTGCGGCCCCCGCTCAGCCGGCCGCTGGCTCCACTACCGCGAGCACTGCTGTTGCCAAACCCGCAACTACCACACCTGCCGCGCCAGCAGTCAAACTGCCACCCGGATCATTGGCATTCGTGCCTCTTGAAGAACTTT
>JBGPNQ010000504.1:0-3339 GCA_041487615.1 Anaerolineae bacterium | reverse complement strand
CGTCATCTTGAGCATGTTGTCGGTGCTGGTTTGGATATCCTTGTGTACGGCATCCAACATCTCGCCTGCAAAGTTCGGCAGGATGGCGGATAGCCTGGTTTTGGGAACAGCCTGCATAAAGACAGGGTTGGGCATCCCCGTTCCCTGAGGGTAAAAGATATCGCGAAGCGGAGTTTCTCTGGTGATCATGGTCGCCTCTCCCTTTTATTTGCCGGAGTCATCGATCTCAATAGTGTAGTCGGACTTGCCCTGCCCGGACCTTAACCGCAAATTGGGCAGGTGCGCATTCGAGGATAATTCCATGTTTTGTTTTCCCGGATCTTCCTGGACCCGCATTTTTACGCGAGTCTGCCGATAGCCCGCTCTATCTTTGGGTTGCGGTTTGGCTCGCACTGCACGTGTAATAAAATACGTTCCACCAGCAGCCATGAGTCCCAGAGTGAGAATTGTGATGAACGTAAAGTCGAAACTCGGCGGCGGTTCCGGTGGAGGGACGTACACCTCAGTTGCTGTAGGTGTTTCGCTCGGTGTTTCTGTCGGCGTGTCAGTGGGGGATTGAGTGCCTGTTGGCGTACGGGTCGGGGTCGATGTCAATGTACTGGTGGCTGTTTGAGTAAAGGTCGGAGTTGGGGTCAGTGTAGGCTGTGCGGCCAGGAATTCACCGACAATGGCCACCCCAAAGATCCGATTGGTTTGGGAAAACGAGGTATTGCCGCCGGCATCGAAATTGATGGTTGGCAGGCCGGAATCAATATCAAATTTGAAGACCCGGGTCCCGCTTGTGCTCCAAAATGATTTTCCATCCGGATCCAGGGCCACAGAAAACCATTGATCCTCGCCTGAGGAATCATAGGTCTGTATGACTTCTCCAAAGCTGTTCAGCCGAAGAATTTCACCTGTGTCGGCAGCGATCAGGCCGCCGGTTCCATCTCCCGGAGGCAGAAGGCGCAAACCGTATAGACCGGCAGGTGGTGCAAAGCTATCCGTGCTGGTAGGGATGAAAACAAAGTCCGCAAGTTGGACTCCGTCTCCGGCCACATCATAGCGATGGACGGCTTGTCCGCCGTTGGTGTAAAACATCGTCCGCTGATCAACGGCCAGATCCATCATGATGGGAAACGGGAAACTGGCAATCCTGGTCGCGTCTGCTCCATCGAGAGATACGCCAAATTT
The DNA here is from genome assembly GCA_041487615.1 of Anaerolineae bacterium. GTDB lineage: Bacteria > Chloroflexota > Anaerolineae > Anaerolineales > Villigracilaceae > Defluviilinea. Next base: position 2,166 of record JBGPNQ010000504.1, on the reverse strand, counting down.
TCCTGTAAGCGTGCCCGATCCATCCAATCTTAGGATAAGCCCGCTGAGAGAATATGCTCCAATATACATGGTACCGCTGGAATCGAACAGAATGGATATATTATTGTCGAAACCCGAATTGAACGAGCCAAGCAGGCTGCCGTTCGGATCGAAAAACCTGACTAACTGATCGCTGAGACTAACTACATAAAGTTGATTATCGAAGGAACTGAATACCAGTCCTCCCAGCTGACCTTGCGTTTTTGCATCCAGATGCCCAATAAACTTCCCGTTCGAGTCATACCGGAGAATGTCCCCATTCGATATGGACAGCAAAATCTCGCCGATCTGGAATTGACTGAACTGGGCCGCTCCCTGCATCTGCGGCGCGGATAGGACCGGCTGCCCGCCTAGCAGCAGGACAAACAGCAAACTGAGTGAGACGGCGGCACTCAGCCTGTAAGGAAGAACTCTACGGTGCAGGGGTTGACGGTGCATTAAATTTCCGATTATTGTTTGAGAGGCGTCGGTTGGCTTTGATATTGTTGAACGACTTCCGCCAGAACCAATCACAACTACAATCATTCTATAACAAAATGGATGTCAAAGTCAACAAAAAATGCCCTGCATGCAAGATTCGGACCGATCTTTCGTCATGCCCGAACAGATATTTGCTCTTATGGTTTCATGGTATCCTCACAGACATGCATCCCATCGCTTCCATTTTGGACCGTTATCCTGCCCTCGTCATAGACGGCGCGCTCGCCACCGAACTGGAACGCCGCGGCTGCGACCTGAAAGATGATTTATGGTCCGCCAGGATTTTGCTTGAGCAACCTGAGAAGATCAAGGAAGTCCATTACGACTACTTCAAAGCAGGCGCGGACTGTGCCATCACCGCCAGTTACCAGGCGACGATTGCAGGCTATTCCAAACGCGGATTGAATGAAGGGCAGGCCATCGCGCTGATACAGAAATCCGTCCGGCTGGCAGCGGAGGCGCGCGATGAATTCTGGGCGGTCCCGGCGCATCGTGTGGGAAGGTCAAAGCCATTCATTGCCGCGTCGGTGGGACCATATGGTGCGTTCCTTGCCAACGGTGAAGAGTATCACGGGGAGTATGGATTGACCGAAGAAGAGTTGATGGATTTTCATCGACCGCGCATGAAAGCGCTCATCGAAGCAGGCGCGGACATACTCGCCTGCGAGACAATTCCCTGTCTCATCGAAGCGCAGGCGCTGGTCAAACTTCTGGATGAGTTTAGTAGTATCGACGCATGGATCAGTTTCAGTTGTCGTGATGAGACGCACGTCAACGAAGGGCAAAGACTCGAAGATTGTGTCAGGCTCGTGGAATCAAGTCCATTTGTGGCGGCCGTCGGAGTCAATTGCACATCGCCGAAATATATCCCATCCCTGATCCGTGAGGCGAAAAAGGCAACGGATAAACCCGTGCTCGTCTACCCCAACTCTGGTGAGTCGTATGATGCGTCGAAGAACGATTGGCATGGGCACCCGGCCTTTGAATCGTTTGGCGAGGAAGCAAAGGAATGGTTCAAGGCGGGTGCGCGTTTGATCGGTGGCTGCTGCAGGACAACGCCCGAAGATATTCAGGTGATTGCAGCGTGGGCGCGCCAACCGTGATTGCGAGGGGCGTAGCGACGAAGCAATCTTCCATCGCCAGGAGATTGCCACACCGCCGAAGAACGGCGGCTCGCAATGACATGAACGAGAGGAGTTTAATCTATGCAAGCCGTCCGCATGCTGGAAGCAGGCAAACCACTAGTGTTGCAGGAAATCCCAATCCCTGACCCTGGTGAAAAAGATATTCTGGTACATATACGCGCTGCGGGCATCTGTCACTCGGATGCACATTATCGTGCCGGAAAATCCAGCATGGGAATGTTGCCAATCACGCTTGGACATGAAATATCCGGCGAAGTGGAATGGGTCGGCGCACAGGTAAGGACGGTCAAGGCGGGAGAGCGCGTTGCGCTGCATTACAACATCAGTTGCGGCGATTGTCATTATTGTCGTTCAGGGAACGAGCAGTTTTGCACAACCGTAAAAATGCTGGGTCATCATGTAGATGGCGGTTATGCGGAATATGTTGCAGTTCCAGCGCGCAACGCAATTCTGCTGCCGGAGGAAATCCCGTTTGAAGCAGGCGCCACATTGATGTGCGCTT
>JBGPNQ010000503.1:0-3351 GCA_041487615.1 Anaerolineae bacterium | reverse complement strand
CTCGTCCGCCATGCGACGCAGCGTGTGCATCATCTTCTTCTCGAGTCCCGGATCGAGATCAGATGTGGCTCCATCGAGGTAGATCAACTTGGGGTCGGGCAATAATTCAGCTGCGATGCTGATGCGCTTGCGCTGTTCGGGGGAGAGATCGGAGATACGGGTTTGGTGGATGGCTGGCGTATTCATCGCGACGGTTTCGAGAACAGACTCGATGCGACTCCGCCGTTCGTCGAAGCTCAGACTGGCAGAGAGTCGCAGGCGCGCGGCGAAGTCCAACGCGGTTTCAACGGTGAGTCCCGCGTGCAGCGTATCCGATTGAGGGACGTATCCCAACTGCGAACGGAAGCTTTCAACCTCGCGGTAGAAATCGTGACCGTTGAGCTTTACCTGTCCATCGCCGTGATGAATTCCAACGAGCACGTTCATCAGCGTGGATGTACCTGCGCCAACCCCACCCACCAGCGCCACGAACTCGCGCGGTAGGATGCTTAGACGAATATCATCGAGAATGCGTCGAATACCGTCCTTTGTTTTTGCATAGCTTGAGAGACCGTTCACATCCAATCTCATGCCACTGCTTTGATACGGAAAGAGTTGTCCATCTTGAAAGAGCAGGAGGTAGCTGCTGATCTGGATCAGGTCGCCATCATGCAGTTCCGTATGTTTGATCGGCTGATCGTTGACCAGCGTGCCATTGCTGCTGTCAAGGTCTTCGATAAAATATTTATCCTCGATCTGTCTGATCAGCGCGTGCTGGCGCGAGACCTCCGGATGATCAAGAATCAGATTGCAGTTGGGCAGGCGACCGATTAGTACATGCTTGCTCTTGGCGATCTCAGTGGCCGGCGCGGCCTGTAAAAAGCCATCCATCGAAGTGGCTTGCGCGGCTGGATTGATAAACGTAAAACCCACCGAGATACCGTATTCATCATCGCCGAAGCGGATGATCGCCTCATTCACGAGCGGATAGAACCTGCCAGATTCGAGCAACTGGTTATTTAACAATGTGCCATTCGTGCTGTTCAAATCGCGAATGAGAAATGACGCATCTCTTCGCAGGACCTCCACATGCTGACCCGATACGAAGCGCAAAGTCTCCGGGATGCGCAGATCTGCGTCGGGTGCGCGCCCGATGAGGATGCGATCCTTGAGGATGGGGAAGTAATTTATCCTGCCAGTATGCCAGCGGACTTTGAAATGCGGAGTGTTTACCGGCGACTGGCTTGCCAACCCGGCAGACGGCGGGATCGTCGCGTGCTCCTCCAATTTGAGGTCTGCAAGAAAAGCTTCACTTCCCAATTGGAATTCGATGCGAATATCCTGTCCCTGGTCGTCCTGCCCAATGCGGATTTCATCCCCATCGCGAAGATAGGTGTCCTTGACATAAATGCCGTTGATCAGAACCCCGTTGCGGCTCCCCAGATCGATCAGCCGAAAGCCGTTATTTTCGCGGCGAATCTCCAGGTGACGGCGCGAAACCGATTGAAAGACCTCCGGGACGACAATATCGTTGCCACTCTTGCCGCGCCCAATGCGCGTGACATCGCCCAACCGGAATGGTTCCTGTTTGCCATCGGTCCAGTGAATAATGACCTGAGTGTGCTTGAGATATAACGTTCCTTTGCTTTCAGGCACCTTCGCCTCCGAGTGCGTGGAATAATGACAATATTATACGGACTTTCCTATGGGAGACAAACAGGGAGGGATTGCAATATCACGACAGTTCGCTGTAACTGCTCAGCAGTTGTATATGCGGGAAACGAATCAACCATTAATTCCAAACCACAGTTGATACAAGCCAAAACAGAACAATGCAATGACAGAAATCCCCAACAGGGCGCGGTTGACTTTGTTCCCCAGTTGACGTGCCGCGCCAAAGAGGATGATGATGGTGCATAGGATCAGGACCATCGTGACATAAAACCCAAGCATGAAACTAATCGCGTGCCATGGGGTTTCACGCCAGCCTCGGATCAGAATCGGACCTGTGACCAGACTCCAAAAAAGATAAGGGCCCGGGCTTAGGGCATTCGCCATTGCAGCGTTGAGCAGACTTTGACGGGTTTCCATTTCACGAGATGGAATGCGGGAATCGAAATTCATCCACGATCGATAGGCCCCGTATGCAAGATATAAGACAAATACTCCTCCTGCAACGGAAAGAAGGCGCTGAAACCATAACGGAACCTGACTTAATACCAGCAGGCAAAGTGTGATGATCGGTCCGTCACTGAGCAGTGGAGCGAGCGCGGCAGGCAGAGTCTTTCGCCAGCCTTTGAGCAGTGTCTGCGAGATGAGATATGTTTGAAACGGACCCGGCTGCACGGCTGCGATGAAACCATAACCAATGCCTTGCAGGAGATAGACCCACATCTATGATTTTCCAACAACTTCGTAATGTAGAACCCTGGGTTCGAACTCGAGCAGAAAATCCTTATCTTCAGGATAATATTTTGCGGTTTCCGCATCCTCACCTGCAAAGCCTCGGATGGAATCCATGTCTTTCCAGAAGGTAAGCGTGATGAAGTGAGCTACACCGCCATCCTGTCGTTCCAGGATGTGGACGCTGAGATTCCCTGCAATTGATTGGTAATCAGGAATGGCGCGAGCGTTCAGAAAGTCGCGATATGCGCCAGCCTTCGATGTTGGCACCTTTCCATGCCACATTCTCACGATCATGGTGCTATTCCTCAAAAGTAAATTTGGTTGGATCTTCGTTGAACTTTGTCCATGCAATGCAGCGCCTCTCTATGTATGCAGCGGACTATGAAGCAAATTCCGCCGATCTGCAATTGGTTCAGGAAGGTGGCTGCTACGGCACGACGACCATTCGCACATCGCTGGTAAAGTCTTCAAGATCATCAAGCCGCTGATTGATCCTGCCTGCATCCAAAGGAATTATCTGCGACACGACGCGTGAGGTATCCAATTTCCCCTGGCGCACCATGTCAACCAGCAAAGGCAGCTCCTCGAGGAGATGATCGTTCGAGCCGATGATCTCTGCCTCGTAGCCAATCAACGTCCCATACGGATTTACCTCAATTGGGATTTTGCTGATACCCACAATGACGGCGCGTCCCAGCACACCTATTGATTCCACAGTTTGTTTCATCGTTTGTTGCAAACCGATCATCTCCAACGCAACATCGGCGCCTCTTCCTTTTGTCAGCTTGCGGATTTCCTGCACGGCGTCGCACCTGCCCGCGTCGATGGGGATTGCGCCATATTCATTGGCAAGTTCAAGTTTGTCCTGCTGGATATCCACCGCGTAGACTTCGACTGCACCCATTGCTTTTGCCAGCTGGATGGCGGACAAGCCGAGTCCTCCCACGCCGAACACTGCCACCGTTT
>JBGPNQ010000502.1:0-3383 GCA_041487615.1 Anaerolineae bacterium | reverse complement strand
CGGTCAATAGCTGAAAGTTATTGCTGTTATCCGCCTGGGCATCGCGGACCACATCCACCAGTCCCGCCCAGCCGCGTCGTATGCCGATAACCTGATATCCCTCCCGCGAGGCGCGAATCGTAACCGCCCGGATCGCGGGATTGAGACCGGGAACATCACCACCACCTGTCAATATGCCAATAACCCCTTTTTTTGCAGAGCTCATAGTTGCCTCCATGGATGATTTACAATGCTGTCCTACGTATTGTACAACTTTCCACGAAATAGAGTGGCACTTAACTTAAGGTGCAATTGCGGGTCGAAATCAAGGAAGTAACTGGACCAATTTCCATGAACGCAAAACCTTGTACAATCGGCGTGCTTACCTCAGGTGCTGATGCGCCGGGAATGAATGCAACAATCCGCGCAGTTCTTCGAACTGAGGCGGCAAACAACGCCCAGCTATTTGGGGTATTAAACGGAAATGAAGGCCTGCTGAACGGTGAGTTCAGGCTGATGGGTGGACGGGATGTTGGCGGAATCCTCCAACGAGGCAGGACGATCCTGCAAACGCGGCGCAGTGAACGCTTCAAGGAACCGAAGGGTCAGCGCGAAGCGATCCGCCGCCTGAATGAAGCAAAGATGGATGGGCTGATCGTGATCGGCGGATTCAAACGCTTACTCAGCAAATAAACCTGACACCTGAAACCTCGCACCTGACACTTATTAGATCATCGTCGGTTCTTCATACACCCCAAACACTTCCTTCATCACCTGGATGATTTCGCCCAGCGTTGCATAGGCGTGGACACACTCCATCAAGTACGGCATTGTGTTCTCTGTCCCTTGCATGGCGATGCGCAGACGGTCTAGAGTCTGGCCGACTCGTCCGTTATCGCGCGTATTGCGGAGTTCTCCCAGACGCTTCACCTGGCGTTCATAGCCTTTTGGATCCATTTCAAGGATGGGGATCGTGAGCGGCTTCTTTTCCGCGTATGCATTGACTCCAACTATTCGGCGAACACCCAGATCGATCTCGCGCTGATAACGATATGCCGCATCGGCGATCTCACTCTGGAAGAATCCCTTTTCGATGGCAGGGATCACGCCTCCCAATTCGTCCACGCGTCGGAAATAGCCATAGGCCTGTTGTTCGATTCGATCGGTCTGCGCTTCGACGAAGAAGCTGCCTCCCAACGGATCGACTGTATTCGTCACACCCGATTCTTCGGCAATGATCTGTTGCGTGCGCAGGGCAATTGTCACTGCATGTTCAGAGGGAAGGGCCAGGGCTTCATCCAGTGAATTGGTGTGCAAACTTTGTGTGCCACCTAACACCGCAGCGAGAGCCTGGATCGCCACACGGACAACATTATTCTCCGGCTGTTGCGCAGTGAGGCTGACTCCGGCGGTCTGCGTGTGGAAGCGCAGCAACCACGAGCGCGGATTCTTCGCCTTGAAGGTTTCGCGCATCTCGCGCGCCCAAATGCGACGTGCAGCCCGATACTTGGCAATCTCTTCGAAGAAATCGTTGTGTGCGTTGAAGAAGAACGAAAGGCGCGGTGCGAACTCATCCACATCCATGCCGCGGGCGATACCCCAACGGACGTACTCGAGTCCATCGCCCAGGGTAAACGCCAGTTCCTGCGCGGCTGTTGAACCCGCTTCACGGATGTGATATCCGCTGATGGAGATGGTGTTCCACTGTGGGACTTTTTGCGAACCAAATTCCATCGTGTCTACAACGAGCCTCATCGAAGGTTCAGGCGGGAAGATATATTCCTTTTGTGCAATGAATTCCTTGAGAATATCGTTCTGGATCGTCCCGCGTAATTGGTCGGGCCGTATACCTTTATTTTCCGCTGCGGCGATATACATTGCCCAGATGATCGCGGCAGGTGAATTGATCGTCATGCTCGTGGACACTTTGTCCAGCGGAATGCCATCGAGCAAAATCTCCATGTCTTTCAAGGAAGAGACAGCAACTCCGCACTTGCCGAATTCCCCTAATGCTTCAGGTTGATCGGTGTCATAACCCATCAACGTTGCCAGATCGAAGGCAATGGATAAACCGGTCTGTCCCTGATCGAGTAAATACTTGAAGCGTGCGTTGGTCTCTTCTGCGGTGCCGAAACCCGCGAACATGCGCATCGTCCAGAGTTTGGAGCGATGAAGCGTCGGGTGGACTCCACGCGTAAACGGGTACTCACCCGGAAGTCCAAGAGAGGAACCGTAGTCATCATCTGCAACGTCTAGCGGTGTATAGAGTCGGTTGATCGGTTCAGAGGAGGTCGTGATGAATTCGTCGGCACGTTCAGGCAGCGAAGATAAAGCTTTTTGTAAAGATGTCTCTTCCCATTTCGCGAATGAATCGCGCAGCTCATCCAGTTTCTTTTTATCGTACATGGCTCTCTCCTTTGGCGAAGGTAATTGAATTATACTTGACTGGTATACTTGTTCAGGTGAAGGTAACTTATGCCCCGTTTTGAAATTGACGTAGACCCCTGTGACCATATTACCGCTGACGCCATCGGCAAACCGGGCCAGCGAGTGTTTTACCTGCAAGCATACCAGGACCAGCGCACGATCACGGTCATCATCGAGAAGGCACAGTTGCAATCGATGGCGATTGGCATCGAACAATTCCTTTCACAGGTCAGCGAACAAAACCCGGAATTGTCTGAAGCATCGGGTGATTACGTGGAGGAGGTCATGCGCATCAATCCGCCCGTGGACCCACTCTTCCGAGTCGGCGAGATCGGGCTGGGATATGACAAGGAACGCGACCGCGTTGTGGTCTTCACGAAGGAATTGCTGACCGAAGAGGAAGATCCCGAGTCTGCGGCGGTGGTCCGCTTTTGGGCGTCGCGCACGCAGGTGCGGATGCTGGCGCGCTGGGGCGTCGAAGTCGTCACACGCGGACGTCCTGTTTGCCCGCAATGCAGTCAACCCATGGAGCCCGAGGGACATTTCTGCCCAAAGAAGAATGGGTATAAACATTAATACTTTTCATACCAAACCCTAAAGTTTTATTTTGCAATGATCTTTATAATGTGTACTTGATTTGGCATACACATTTGTGTTCTGCAAAAATTCTTTAGGGTCTTTTTATTGTGAGTGATCGCCCAGGAAAGATCATGTCACAACCCTCCTGGCAGGTCGTTGAACAACCAAAGGCCATGTTCTGATTTAGAATTTGAGATCATGAACCCAGACTCTTACAAAAAATTACACACTGCCCTGCAATGCGGCGAGTACGAACTCAAAGGGCAGTTCGTCCTCGGCTCAAACTACACATTCCTCGTCGACGTTCATTATGAAGGTGGGCATTATCCGGCTGTCTACAAGCCGAGCCGCGGCGAGCAGCCTCTTTGGGATTTCCCGGAAAACACTCTTGCCCTGCG
>JBGPNQ010000501.1:0-3393 GCA_041487615.1 Anaerolineae bacterium | reverse complement strand
CATATCTTTGGCTTGGCCATTGTTGCTTTTATCCTCATGCTCTGGCATGCCTTCCGTGTCCGACGTGATGGAGGAATTGCCGTCCCGCCTCCCAAACTCCGCAGCGACAACCAGAGGATTTCTCGTAATGAATTGGTTCGTCGTGAAGTGTTGGCCATCCTGGTAGTGGGGATCATGCTTATCTTGATGGCAAGTTTTCTTCCCGCGCCCATTGCTCGGGCGATGACAGGAAAGCCAGTGATACCAGACGAAGCGCGCGCACCCTGGTTCTTCCTATGGGTTCAACAAATGCTCAAATGGGGTGATCCGTTTATTTTCGGTGTGCTTGTTCCACTTGGCGTGCTGGCTGTTTTTGCGCTCATTCCTTATTTTTTTCCTCAGCCTGCTGACAGCGATATCGGAAGATGGTTCCCAAAATCCAATCGGTTGGCACAGATCGTAGTCGGCCTATTTGCACTTATTGTTATTGCACTGACTCTTATATCGTTCATTCCTTAGAAACCTGCGATGAAAAAAATACTTACGCTTGCATCCGCTTTACTGTTTCTCGCCTTGGTGTTTGCCTGGTGGTGGAATTCCCGTCAGCCTAAACCTGTGGAATTGACTCCTACGTTGACAGGTCAACCCGAATATTGTCTCACCTGTCATCAAGATGTTCCAGAGATCAGCGCATCACATCCCGTCAAAGCCTTTGGATGTGTCACCTGTCACGGTGGAGAACGTCTCGCCCTTAACGCGGATCTTGCTCACAGCACCATGCGAGGTGGGGCGAATCCGTCCGACCTATCAGTGGTGGAGCAGTCATGTGGTGGTAGCAATTGTCACTCGGGTAGCGCAGCGCTGGATCGAAATCATATCGAACGCGTGATGACCAGTGTCCAATCCACCTATACGGGCGCGATTGCCAGCATCCGGTTTACATTCGGTGCACAAGCTGATTTGAATGCGTATCTGGGGATCAAGGCTATCACGGATACACAGACTCGAACTGGGATCACATCACTTTCTGCATTTGATCCGTCCAGTGAAACCAACCAATCCGTCAAAAAGTTTGGCGAAGCCTGTCTGACCTGTCACCTGAATGCAGAGCCGCGTGAAGGAGATGCGTATGTGCGTTCAACAGGCTGCGCTGCCTGTCATGCAACCGCCAAACATACACTTTCAACGGCCATGTCCTACACTCAGTGTAATGCCTGCCATAACCGCGGCAACTATGATCTGCGGACGATGACTTTCATTGAACGATCCGATCATCCGACGAACAGATTGCAGGATTATTACCAGCCTATTGCGCAATTTACAAAATGCGAATACACACTTGACTGCGTGGATTGCCATACTCGAAATGAAGCCATGGGAGATGGTGATCTGCACGCAAATCAAAAATATATCCAATATATTCAATGCAAGACCTGCCACGGTACACCCACGGAACTGCCATTGACAAAGACGATCGTCGATCCGAACGATATTGTGTTTCGATTGGCAATGTTGAATCCCGTTTTGGAATTGAAAGTGGGCGACACAGTTTTGGTCACTGAAAAAGGCGAACCGCTCTGGAATACGCGCGTTCTATCCGACGGAACCTATGAAATGATCGGTAAAGTCACGCGTCAGCAATTTGCGTTCCGGCCGGTGATGGGCAGTCACTGTACTCAATCGGGCAAAGACCAGTCTTCCGCATATTGTCATGAATGTCATTCGGTGGAGCGATAAACCATGCCCGGACTATCCCGCCGTGATTTTCTCAAAATTGCCCGCAATGGATTCCTATATTTAAGCGGCGCGCTCGCACTTGGTGGTTTGCTTCGCTTTCTGGATTTTGATCCCAACCCCGCGGCCAAAACAGATTTTGATCTGGGTCCAGCCTCGAACTATTCATTGAACTCACGGACGATTCTCTCCGAGCCTCCTGCCGTTTTGCTTCATAACGACAAAGGATTCTCCGCCTTGAGCCTTGTTTGTACGCATCTGGGCTGCACTGTAAAAAACGATGTACAGGGATTTGCCTGTCCGTGTCACGGTTCACGTTTTGACGCAAACGGAAATGTGCTGCATGGCCCTGCTACAAAACATCTTCAAACATTACGCGTCGAACTGACTTATGAAGATAATTTGAAATTATTTACTGCTTGAAAGGTAAAACATGGATATCACTCATCTCCTTGAAAAATCTATGCGGGATCACGACCATCTTTGCCCGCGTCAAATCCTTGGCGTGCGCATTGGTTTGGCAGGTATGAAGGCACTTGGATTTAGCGGACCACCCGCGAAAAAGGAATTGCTTGCGATTGCAGAAACAGATGGTTGTTTCGTAGACGGTGTCATTGCAGCGACGGGCTGCACCGTGGGTCATCGTACCTTACGCGTGGAAGATTATGGCAAAATTGCGGTGACATTCGTAGATACGAAAATCGGTCGTGCTGTTCGAGTTGCGCCGCGACTAGATGTTCGGGAGCGCGCCTGCTTTTTTGCTCCTGAAGAATCCCGTCATTACTTCGTACAAATGCATGCATATCAGGTCATGCCTGATGAAGAAATGCTGGCCTTCCAAGAAGTAATATTGAACACACCCGTTGAAGAGATCATTTCGAGAGCTGGTTTACATGTCAATTGCGATGTGTGCGGGGAGGAGATCATGAACGAACGGGAGGTGATGCGCGACAGTTTGACCTTGTGTCGTACGTGTGCGGGCGATAGATACTATCAAGTCACCCAGATGTACACTTTCGAAATCAGATCTTTATCTCAGGTCGCGTCTGCAAAGTAGTTGAAGTTGAAAGCAACTTGACTCGTATGCGAACTATCATCTGAAAATGACGGAATCGCGGAACTTTTTTCTGTGGTGTGCATCTAACTAACTCCTACAAATCTATTTTTGGGAGAGCATGTGATGAATTTATTATCGTCCCTCTTCGGACGGTCTGTGCCGTCTGTGAACGCCAAGGAACTTAGCGAAAGGCTCAAAGATGGTAAACGCCCTTTGGTGATCGATGTTCGCCAACCAGAGGAATATCGCGAAGGGCACATTGCGGGAGCAAAACTCATTCTGCTGGGTGAGTTAAGAAAGCGGATCAACGAGTTGCCGAAGCCTGCGCTACCGACATCAGTGATGAAAAGTCAGCATGCAAGCGCTCAGTCTCATGCTTTCTCTGCCGATCCAGAAATCAGTTGAGGTCTATGCCTCCAAATCAAGGCCGTCAATGTGAGCACAGCCAAGATACCCATAATAGTCTGGTTGAAGTTTATCCCCAATACTTGGGAGGCATCTAGTCGAAGAAAATCGAGCAAGAACCGCCCGATCGCATAGTTGAGCACGTAGATCAGGAAAAGGTCACCCCCTTTGAGCCGGTCAGGGAAACGGCGTCCCAGCCAGAGTAATAGAACCATGTT
>JBGPNQ010000500.1:0-3401 GCA_041487615.1 Anaerolineae bacterium | reverse complement strand
TTGAGGACCATCGAACAGGTCATCTTTTCTATCGCGTGTTAAGCTGACTATCCCTTTCGAATATTTTCCTCGAATAAAAAGCCCCAAATTGTGTAGTTGCAGAGCCTCCCCGCGCGCATAGAGTATAGTCTCAAATTCCTGATGAAAGGAATATGGTTTCCCATCTTCTCCCGCTAGCCACAGTACAACTCCTTTTGTTGGATGCTCATAGAGGTCAAGGATCCAGCCGTTACGTTTTATCATTCAATCGTTTCTTAAGTTCCTCAATGGTGCTGGTAAGTTCCTGGATCAAGTGCATCTGCTCATCCATCCTCGTGTGAAGCTCACTTATTTCGTGATTCATGTTTCTATGCTCTTCAATCTGGATTACATAAAGAGCTGCTTCAAGGGGTAACAGGGTAGTAGAATCTGAAATCGCCGTTCGATTATTAAAAAGAACATCGCAAAACATCTTGACAATCCTTTGCTGACTCTCGTCAAGATATTCGGCAAGTTCCATTAGCTCCCCCCTGAGCTTGTAAACTAAAGCGGTTGGGGAAAGAGGGCTATTGCATTCGTCCACAAAACCTCCTAGAAAAACATAGTCGAGGAGGTTTGAATTTCAATACTTTCCAAAGGAGGAATAATTTCATCTGCAAAAGAAGCAAGAATAGGAAAAAAACGCTTATATTCCTGGGTTGATAAACGCGGCACAAGGACAGTCACAGGGTTGCAAAGAGAAAGCCGCTTTATGTATTTGCAGCATTGTCCCAAAATGCGATCCCGCAGAGATAACTGGACATCCTCATTATAGAAATGATGCAGAAAGTTCGTGATCAAAGTGGGTCGATTTTCCATATCAGCCTCCATGAGCAAATCCAATAACTGGAGGCATGTCATGGGACGCTTTATTTTTGGGTTGTCGAGTGTCTGTTCGATCCTCAGGGTATATCTGCGAGTTTCGCGGTACAGAGTGTCCCGGTCGGGGAGCCATTCATCACCGGCGATAAGGTTATATGGTTCACGAAGCGCCAATTGGACGATTGATCTCGTGATCGTCTCACGTTCTTTGCCAAGAGTCTCAACAAGTTGTAAATGACCAAGCCGATATGAAGTTAGCCAGTGAGCGGGGTAGGGGGTAGCGAGACTTTTCAAGTTGACTAACCCTTACCAAACAGTGCCGTAAAGCCCCTTGCTTTAGGAATGGGGCTATAAGGCGCTAATCTTGACATTAGATAGGATGCGTTTGTATAATAGAACATATGGTCTATAAAAGTAATGTATCTACTCACACCTTACGCGAAGGATGAGAGATTTGGTAAGATGTCTGCACGATGACACGCAAGGAATTGGCAGATCTGGATCGTGAAGCCTTGATCGACTTGATCTTGGTGTTGCAAGCTGAAGTGGAAGCGCTGCGCTTGAAGCTGGAAAAGAACAACAAGCCACCGACCAATTCGGGCAACTCGTCGCAACCACCGTCGAAGGATTGGAAAGGCAATCTGCCTGCCAAGCGCAGAAGGCGCAGGCATGGGCCACCGCTGGGTCACGAAAAACATGAACGGGAATTCATCGCCAAGCCGGATCATATCGTGGAAGTGCAAGCGAAGGTGTGTGATCATTGCCAAACCGATCTTCGTCAGGAGACGCAGGACTTGGTGGAGATGAACCAGATCACCGAACTGCCGCCAGCTCGGGCGGAGGTGATCGAGGTGCGGCAATATGGAGCGTTGTGCCCGAGTTGCGGACTGGAGCAAGTCGGCCAGCCGCCTCTCGGACTGGAAATGAACCGCACATTTGGTGCCCGCTTGGAGAGCACAGTGGTGTACTATCGGCAGGAACAACATCTGAGTTATCAGCGTACGCTTGAGACGCTCCAGAACTTACATGGCGTGCAGGTCAGCCAGGGCGGGATCGACCAGATCATGCAGCGCGCCGGACGCGCGGCTGTGAAACAAGTCGGGACGATCCAGGCAGAAATTCAGCAGAGCGCCGTGGTGTATTGCGATGAAACCGGTAGCCGGGTCGAGGGGCAAAACTGGTGGCAATGGGTGTTTAGTTCGGCCCGTGCGGTGCTGCACATCATTCGCTTCAACCGCAGTGTGGATGTGATCCGCGACGTGATGGATGGACATGAGGTCGAAGTCTGGGTCAGCGACTGCCTGCCTGCCCAGCTACTGGCGCCCGCTCGAGCGCGACAACTCTGTCTGGCTCACCAACTGCGCAACCTGCAAGCCCTGCTCGACCGCTATCCCAAATACACTTGGCCGCTTGAAATGCAAGAACTGTTCCGTTCAGCGATCCATCTCCATCACCAGCGAGACCAGCTCGCACCTGCTCAGTTCCAAAGGCAAGTCCGTAAGCTGGAGCGTCGCTGTGATCAGTTGCTCAAACGCAACCTGCGCCGTCCCCAGGCTCGCAAGCTGCTGCGACGCTACCAGAAGCATCGGAATAGCCTGTTCGTCTTCCTGCATCGGACGGATGTGGAACCGACCAACAATCTCAGTGAACGAAATTTGCGTCCCTCCGTGATCCATCGCAAGATCATCGGCTGCTTCCGCTCTGGCTGGGGGGCTCGAACCTATGCTGCCTTGGCTTCTGTCATCGATACGGCGGCCTTGAAAGCTACGCCTCCTTTCCAGGCTATCCAAAACTTATTCGGTACTCCTGCTCTTCCCTTACCAGCAGGAGTGTGAGTAGATACAAAGTAATCGTCATGTCCTACGCTTTGCGTCCTGCAAATATCATGTGGTCTTTTGTCCGAAGTATCGCCGCAACGTCTTGGTGAATGGTGGGGATAAACGATTGAAAGAAATCATCTAGCAGGTCGTAAAAGAATTGAGTTGCGAAGTGATGGAACTGGAAGTGACACCTGCACTTGCGTGCGGTGCAAGTGTGCCGGACCATGTTCATCTCCTTTGCGAAGTTGACCCACAATTCGGACTGCATAAATTCGTGAAGCGAGTGAAAGGTCTTAGCTCTCGTTTGCTTCGCCAGGAATTTGCACACTTGAAAAGCAGATTTCCTACTTTGTGGACACAATCTTATTTTGTCTCGACCGTGGGTGGAGCGCCGATTGCTATCTTGAAGCAATACATCAAAAACCAAAAGAGCGTTTGAATGCACAGCACTGCTACGCATGTGAAAACTTTCAAGTATCGCCTGCAACCATCCAAAAGCCAACGAACCAAACTTGTTCAAACGTTGGAGATGTGCCGTTGGGTCTACAACGAAACGCTTGCCACTCGCAAGAATGCCTGGGAGCAAGAGAAGAGATCCATTTCGCTGTATGACACAAATAAGATGCTCACCATTTGGAAGCAGGAACATCCGGAATTGCGAGACGTGTTTTCTCAGGTCTTGCAGAATGTGCAAGAGCGTGTTGACCTGGCTTTCCAAGCATTCTTTCGCAGAGTGAAGGC
>JBGPNQ010000499.1:0-3409 GCA_041487615.1 Anaerolineae bacterium | reverse complement strand
ACACCGCCTGATTTGCTATGAATTGCTAAGCAATTCAAAGATCATTGGTCGGAGCCGGGGAGAGTCCCTGACACCGTGAGGGAGATCCTTCGCTGCGCTCAGGATAACATTATGAAGCCAACGATTAATGAGAGATGAACAGTAACCAACTGTTGGAGTTCCCATGTCCGAGATGATTGAAGTTCAAATTGACAGTGTCCGTGTCCACCTGATGACGCCGCAACGTCTGGTGGTGTTGAAACAGCTCGACTCAGACCGCTACCTCCCCATCTGGGTGGGACCGTACGAAGCCGAAGCCATCACGGTTGCCTTGCAGGAAGTCGAAATGGTCCGCCCGCTGACGCATGATTTATTGAAGAATGTCTTCGGCGCGTTCAATGCCCATATCACCCGCATCGAGATCGTAAAATTACAGAACGAAATTTTTTACGGCAGCATCATCGCCGAAGTGAACGGCAAGGAAGTGGAAGTCGATTCACGCCCCTCCGATGCCATCGCGTTATCGGTGCGTGCACACGTGCCGATCCTTGTCCACGCGAGTGTAATGGATGAGGCCGGCATCATCCCTGAACAGGATATGCCTGAGGGCGAAGAGAACGTGCCTGCCGAAAAAAGTGAAGCTGCTCCGTTATCCGAAGAAGGGACCGAGCGTTTATCCGTCTTCGAGGATTTTCTCGAAAAGCTCGATTTCGACAAGCCCGAAGGAAACGACAAGCCCAATGATGATGAGCCATCGGACAAGCCGAAAAAGCCGAAGAAGAAATGAGCGACTATCTGCCACCTGAAGCCCCCTTTGGGGATGACAAACCCGCCGCTCCCACATCGTCACCGGCAGTCCCTCACAACCGGGAAGCCGAAGAAGCCGTCGTGGGGGCGGTCTTCATTAACCCCGAAGTCTATTACGACATCGCCCAATTTTTAAATGCGGACGATTTCTACATCCATCGCCACAAATGGATATGGGAGTCGTTCACGAGTCTGCACGAGCAACGCATCCCGGTAGACCTGCTGACTGTTTCCGATGAACTCGACCGCCGCGGCCAGTTGAGTGAGATCGGTGGACCCGCGTATCTAACGTCCCTTGTCAATCAGGTGCCGTCCTCGCTCAATGCTGAGTCCTATGCGCGTATCGTCGAGGGATATTCCGTCCGCCGCAAGATGATCCATGCCGCCAACCAGATCGCTTCGACCGCCTATAACGAACGGACAAGCGTGGACGAAGTGATGGATGAGGCGGAGAAGGCTGTCTTCAACGTCAGCGAGCGGCGGCTCAAACATGACCTTCAGCCAATCTCGTCCGTATTGAGCGAATATTACGACCGGATCGATGACCTCGCGAAACGCCCGGATGATATTCATGGTGTGCCAACAGGTTTTGTCGACCTCGATAAGTTGTTGACAGGGTTGCAGCCTTCCGACTTGCTCATCATCGCCGGACGCCCGGGTCAAGGTAAAACCGGCTTCCTGCTGTCCGTTGCGAAGAACGCGGGCCTGACACACAAGAAGCATGTGGCAATCTTCTCGCTGGAAATGTCCAACGAGCAGGTTGTACAGAGGCTGATCGCACAGGAAACAGGCATTGACTCGCAGCGTCTGCGCACTGGCAGGTTGCAGGAGAATGAGTGGCCGCTCTTCACCCACTCCATTGAAGTGTTCGGCGACACGCACATTTATCTAGATGACACGCCAGCCATCACTCCTCTTCAACTGCGGACAAAATGCCGTCGCCTGCACATGGAGTTTGGTCTCGACCTCATCATCATCGATTATCTCCAGCTAATGGGCGGTGACACACGCAACGATAACCGCGTACAGGAAGTTTCCTATATCTCACGTAATTTGAAGGTCCTGGCGCGTGAGTTGAACGTCCCCGTGCTTGCCGCCGCGCAATTATCGCGCGCCGTTGAGCAGCGCTCCGATAAACGACCGGTGCTCTCGGATCTTCGTGAGAGCGGGAGTCTTGAACAAGACGCCGATATCGTCATGTTCATCTACCGTCCTGATCAATATGAAAAAGATACGGTGAAGCAAAACGTTGCCGAGATCATCATTGCCAAACATCGCAATGGACCCGTCGGAAGCGTGGAATTGGTATTCCGCAGCGCGCTGGCAAAGTTCGAGAATGCAGCAACGCGGGTGTTTAGACCGAATGAATAATTCGTAGGGACAGGCGGCCGCCTGTCCCTACAGAAAACATATGCCAAAATTCAAAGGCTTCAACGACTCGGAAACATTCACAAAACTCCCCGACACATTCTTTCACCAGGTATTGAAGGAAATCGAAGATGTTGGCGAGTTGAAGGTTACGCTATATTCGTTATGGCGTTTCGAACATATGGAAGGCCCATTCCGGGCGTTGAGCCGGATGGACTTCAGTGTCAGAGAGTTGGGCACCGCGGCGGACGAGATCACACGCGGGCTGGCGAAGGCCGTAAAGCGCGGCAGCCTGTTGAAGGTCCAGAAGGGGACCGCGCTTTACTTCCTGTTGAATTCCCCCCGAGGCAGGGCTGCCCTCCAGGCCATTGAAAATGGACGGTGGAATCCCAAAACGGGAGTCGCCGCTGCTCCTCTGGAGCGTCCGAATGTCTTCAAGTTGTATGAAGAGAATATCGGTCCGCTCACGCCCTTGATCGCCGATGCATTGAAGGATGCCGAGGAAATGTATCCAGCAGAATGGATCGCGGATACGATTGAACTTGCTGTGAAAAATAACAAACGCAATTGGAAATATTGTGAAGCCATTTTGAAACGCTGGAAGGAAGAAGGCCGTGCCGAAAAGCAAGATAGACGCGACGATAAAAAACCTGGCGAACAAAGTCTCGACAGAAAAATCGAACAACTCCGTAAGCGCGCCCAACAGTGACCTGCCGGGCGATCCCAATTGCCCACATTGTGGTGGCGTGGGCTACTTGCGGGTGGATGTGCCCGTGGGACATCCTGATTTTGGGAGACTTCAAATCTGTGTCTGTCGCCGCGCGAATTTAACCGAGGAGATACGTGACCGCCTTTTTGCTCTGAGTCATCTTGAGGAGTTGAAGGATTTAACTTTTGAGTCCTTTGAACCACGCGGCCGCAAAGGTCTGGGTGAGATGCAATCTGTCTCACTGGAGACAGCCTATAACCATGCTCATCATTATGCACAAAACTTAAATGGCTGGCTGCTATTGCAGGGTGGATATGGTTGTGGCAAGACGCATCTTGCGGCCGCGATCGCGAATTTTGCCGTCGGTATGGGCGTCCCCACTCTTTTCTTAACGGTCCCAGACCTGCTTGATTCATTGCGCTTCGCATACGGCGCAGAGGATACGACGTTTGAAGAACGGTTCGACCAGATACGCAATGCAAAACTTCTGGTACTCGACGATTTTGGAACTCAGAACGCAACCGGTTGGGCACAGGAAAAACTGTT
>JBGPNQ010000498.1:0-3425 GCA_041487615.1 Anaerolineae bacterium | reverse complement strand
TCTCCCCGCGTGAGGCGCAAACGTAATAGGTCTCAACTCCATGCGCAGAATATTTTGCGAGCGTACCGCCCATCCCCATCGATTCATCATCCGGATGTGCAAAAACAACGAGCAGCTTTAACGTCATCGTATCGAGCTCTTATTTATGAGCGTGCGCGGCAACACGTTGAAACTCCTGGACGAATTGCTGTGCAATGGCGGCATTGTACACAATCATGAGGTTCTCGTCATTGCGGGTCTCCGCGCTCTGTGAAAAATTGTAGGAGCCAAAGGCGACGATTTTTTCATCTATAACAAAAACCTTATGATGCATCAAGCCATCGATTCCATCGATCAACACATTAATGCCCGCCTGGCGGAAAGGATCGAATTCGGTGCCCTGGTTCGATTTGATCTGTTCCTCATCCATCACGCCACCGACGGTGAGTCCGGCTTCTGCTTTTTGACGGACAATATCGCCAAGTTCGTTCGCAGTAAATGAATAAGCAAGGAAGTAAATGCTCTCCTGCGCGCTATTTAGTAATGGGACTAATGCATTCAACACGCCATCATCCGGCGAGAAATAGGTATTGACCTGTGTGCCATCAATGGTCAGAGTCGGATTGGGAGTTTCCGGGACCGTATCCGGACCAAACATATTGTCCTTGAACATCTCTTCGAACTCCTTTGTATAGTTCTCCGCCATCTTTGTCGAACGAATGCGCATCATATTGTTGTTGTCATCATACGTGCCCGAATCAGTGTAATTCATCGATCCCATCCAGACCTCGGCACGGTCGATCACCATGAACTTGTCGTGCATCAATCCCGGACGGTCGTCGCCGACAATCGGGATTCCTGCATCCATCAAGGCCTTTACATCAGAGCCATCCATATTGGTTGACTCCATTACCATCCGCACAGTCACGCCGCGATCATGCGCGCGGATCAACGCATAGCGAACGCTGTTCAGGCTGAGGCTATATGCCGCAACGTCAATGCTCAGACGTGCCGCGTCGATCGCCTCCACGAGTGGGCCATCCACACCACCCGTGCCTTGAGCAGAAGTGGGATTCGAGGGGTCGGTGAAGTACAACTCGAACCATGAGCCGCGGACTCCGTAACCGACATTAAGATCAATCGGTGTTAATTCTGTTCCAGCTGTGGGTGTTGGCGTAACCTCAGTTTGGGGCGTGGGAGTTGGAGGCGTGTTACCGCACGCAGCGAGAAAAAATGCCATGACAAAAAACAGGGTTACAAAACGACGAAACAGTTTCATTGTGTTCCTTCTCTGATTACCTGCGCTTCGACTTCGGGACCGAAGGGCGCTGTCCCTCCGCTCAGCGCGATACGTTATTCTCCATTGCTTCCTTGAGCCGTTTCGTCAGCACCCGAATGATCACGAGGCTCACTTCGGGACGTTCGCGTATCAAGCCTTCAAAACTTCTCTGGTCAATGCACAATGCGCGCACATCACCGGACGCGATCAAGGTCGCAATCCGAGGCTCACGATTGATGACGGCCAATTCTCCCACATATTCGCCCGGTGTGCGACGTGCCACCTCCATCTCTTTGCCATCTGTTTCCACAAGCACGCGAACTTCACCGGAAATGATAACAAACATTGCCTCACCCTGTTCACCCTGCTGAGCAATGATGTCGCCGTCTGGAAATACCTGTTCATCCGCGATGGCTGCGACCTGTTTCAAATCGACTGGCGGGAGCGCTGCGAACAAAGGCACGCGCTTGAAAAACAATATCCGATCCATCTGCGATAAGCTGGCTATCGAATCCATTTTTTCTTCTCCATAATTTTTCGCGAAGGCAGCGCATTCACGGATCCATTCATCATCGTCTTGAAGCAAACGGGACCAGTCAATATCTGTCTGGCTGACATGCTCATCCTCCCATAAGCGCATCAAGGGCTGGAGAATATCGCGCCATTTTGCGCTAATAGACTCCAACGCCTCAATGACATTTGCGCGCTGACCGGCATCACGCGTAACCAGATTCTCAATTGCCGTATTCATGGCAGCGCGGTCGCCTAAAAGACCAATCGCGCGCAGCGCATGGATGCCTTGCTGATGGGATTTGTCATGCAATGACTCAGCAAGCAAATTCATCGCATAACTTCGACCTTGCCACTGGTCGTCGCCGCGAATATTCCCAGCTCCTTCGGCTTCGCCCAGGGCAAGTTCCGCCTGGACTCCGCGTCTCAGAGTACCAAATTCCCGCGCACGGATTACGGCCGCACGTGCAAATTCGAGAATCGGCCCGGCAGGCGGAACTTGCAATCGTTCAAGCGCTAGCAATGCGCCTGCCGCGGATGGACCATTGGGAAGCGCATCGAGGACGGGTTTCAGAGCGGGCGAGCCAATCGCTCCCAATAATTCAGCAGACGATTCCAGAACAAGAGTATCCGCACTTGCCAGCGATTCGATCAAGTAAGGCAGGGACTTCAGCGAATCAATGCGCTTCATCGAAACGAGGATATTTTTCCGAATGATTGAGGTAAGGGTCTTTTCCTGCAATTCATTTGCCAGGAACTGAAAAGCTTCCACGTCGCCCCAATCCCCCAGCGCTGTGATCGCATGTCCGCGTGCTTCAATATCACCGAAGACCGCCACGTGACGAAGATGCTTCTTTGCCTTGTCGTGCGCCGGATTATTTCGCAATAAAGCGACCGCAGCCCGTGTGCTGACCATTGCACTTTCGTCTTCCAACAAGGGAGCAATGTACATCGTCAAGCCAACGGGATAGCCCGCCAATGCCGAAAGTGCGGAAACAGCCTCGAAACGGACAGCCGGCTCAGGGTCCGTAAGAGAAGCAGCAATCTCCAGCAAAGCGGAAGCGGCACGAGCCTGGGTCAGGGCTCGCAGACACGCAGCGCGGACGAGGGCATCATCATCTCCCAATCCATTCACAAGCGCAGGCGTTGATTCAGGCAAGGATAGATTTCCCAGTATCTCCGCAGAGATACGACGAATTACCGGGTCTGAGTCTTGCAAACCGGTTAGCGCCGTCTGAACTGCAATCGCATCCTGATGAAAACCGCCAAAAGGTTTTTCCTGGGCATAGAAAAGGTTCGGTCGCCCGGCGCGCAGAGCTTCAATCAGCGCGCTGTTGTATCCGCGCCGGGCTTGATAAATGACATACGTACAACACACTGCCGCGACCAGGCCGACGAAATAAAGCTGCTGCGGCGTGAGGGCTTGCTCGCCAATAATCAGAATTCCACCGGCAATAAATGTGCCAGCCTGTTCAGGGACACCGCTAACGAAGGCACGCACTTGATCGCGCCGTTCAGGGGGGACCACGTTGAACATGGCCTGCCAGGCCGGGTCAGCGATTCCCGAAAGCCATAACATTTGTACAAAACGAAAAGCTACGATAATTGTAAAAACAGGAAACAGCACCAGACTTCCAAATCCAATGAGATAAATAGC
>JBGPNQ010000497.1:0-3436 GCA_041487615.1 Anaerolineae bacterium | reverse complement strand
GTGCGAATGTGCTGGCAGTGGCCTGTCCATTTGAAGTCTCACGTTTTGAGGACGCTGTCAAGTCTACGGGCAATGAGCATGTGACTGTCAACGATATTTTGGAGTTGTTGGATAAATCCATGCGTGGCGAGCAGTAACCAGTAGTCAGCAACTTGAAAACAGGAGAGCTTTTTATGAACATTGTCGTGGCTATCAAACATATCCCCAGCATTGCGGATGACCTGCCGGTCAAAGGCAACAACATCGACTTCGACTCGGTGGACTTCGTGCTCAATGAATTCGACGAGCAGTCCATTGAGCAGGCTGTGCTGGTAAAGGAAGCTATCGGTGGGACAGTGACCGTTGTGGGTGTGGACTTGATCGGGGAACTTGATAGTGTGCTCCATCTTGCGCTGGCAAAAGGTGCAGACAAGGCCGTCAAGATAACGGCTGATGAACCAGGCGCGGACTCACATATGCAAGCCAAATGGCTGGCGGAAGCAATTAGAGGCATGTCTGCCGATATTATCTTTGCCGGGGTTCAGGCTTCCAACGACCTCGACGGTCAGATCGGACCGATGATCGCCGCCTATCTTGATATACCGTACATCGGCGGGGTCAGTTCGGTGGAAGTCACGGGCAATACAGCAACTGTCAATAAGGAATTCGCAGGTGGCTTCGGCGCAAAGTATGCTGTCAGTTTACCGATGGTGGTCGGTGTACAAGCCGCATCCAAGCCACCGCGCTACGCACCGATCAGCAAAGTGAGACAGGTCGCGCAGACCGTGACGATTGAAAAGATTGCTCCTACTGGTGATGCCAACTCAGGATTGACATTCAGGAAAATTGCGCCGCCCGCGATGACAGGTCACGCAGAGATGATTGGCGGTTCGTCAAAGGAAGTCGCTGCGAAGATCGTGGAATTATTGAAGAGCAAGGGATTAGCGTAGGAGATAAACATGAGCAATGATGTCTTTGTGATCACCGATCCCCTGGATGGAGAGTTTTCTGATGTGTCATTTGAAATGGTGGGAAAAGCCAGAGAGTTGGCATCTGCTTTTGGTGGGCAGGCAGTTGCGGTCGTAGTGGGAGCCGGGGCAGATGCCAATGTTTTCGCGTCTGATGCAACACTCCAGATAGACGATCCGAATCTTGAACAGTTCAATCCTGAGGCATATGGCAAAGTGATCGAAGCGCTGGTCAAGGAGAAATCCCCGCGTCTCGTGATGTTCGGCTGGACAGCCACAGGCATGGATCTCGCCGCCTGGCTATCAGTGCGCCTTGGTAAACCATGTGTCGCGTATGGCAGGGATCTGTGTATTGAGAATAACGAGCTTGTAGTCACTAGTCAGGTCTATGGCGGAAAGATGATTGCAGAGATCACGCCTGAAGGTGATATGGCGATTGTCGCTTGTCTTGCCGGCTCATTCCCTGTGGAGGCGGGCCAGGGCTCGACTACCGCGACAACCATCGTTTCCCCTATTTCGCTCGATGGGTTAAAGACAAAATTTGTGGAAGCCATCCAACCTGCGGCCGGTGATGTCGATATCACAGCGCAGGCAAAACTGGTCTCGATTGGACGCGGTATTGGAAGCAAAGATAATGTGGAACTTGCTGAAGAGTTGGCACAAAAACTTGGAGCAACAGTATCCTCGTCACGTCCTGTCGTGGATGCGGGCTGGCTGCCGCGTACACGTCAGGTAGGCAAGTCAGGGCTTAAGGTCAAGCCGAAGTTGTATCTCATGCTGGGCATCTCCGGTGCACCCGAACATTTGGAAGGCATGAAATCGGCAGAGTTGATCATTGCGATCAATACCGACAAGAAGGCGCCGATTTTCAATGTGGCGCATTACGGTGCAACGGCGGATTTGTTTGAGGTCGCGGAGGCAATGTTGGAGTTACTGTGATGTCATTGCGAGGAGCGAAGCGACGACACTTGCACCGCACTGCGTTTGGTGCAGTGCAGGTGAGCAATCTCATACTAAACGGAGGAATCTCTCTGGTGAGATACACGTGGTCGACTCGAGATTGCTTCGCAACATACGCTCGCAATGACGTGAAACTGGGAGGGCGCCTTGCTCACTACGATTGAAAAAGGTATCTTCGTCTTGTTGGCTTTGGTTTCGGCGGGGTTTACGCTTCATGGAATAAAAACAATTGTCGACTCGGTTCGCAAAGGACGCCCGGCACCTGAGTTGAAAAATATTCCTGCGAATCTTGTCAAAGCAGGAATTACGGTTTTATTTCAGCGAA
This sequence comes from Anaerolineae bacterium, assembly GCA_041487615.1. Lineage (GTDB taxonomy): Bacteria > Chloroflexota > Anaerolineae > Anaerolineales > Villigracilaceae > Defluviilinea. Next base: position 1,204 of record JBGPNQ010000497.1, on the reverse strand, counting down.
CGATTTTTCGGGCGCGAAAAGTATTAAGTGCGATTCATCTTGGGCTGTTCTTTGGACTGATCACGTATGCGTTTGTAAATCTCGTTGATATTCTCGAAGGATTCATCCCTGGTTTTGAGTTGACTTATGGCGGCAAGCATCTGGCTTTTCCCATTCTCAATTCAAGTGTCATCAATACATTTAATCTCATCGCTGATTTGATGAGTGGCGCGCTGCTTATCAGTATCAGTGTTTTTCTTGTGCGTCGTTTCATCGTCAAGGATAAGTGCCTGACTTATCGCGAAAATGTTTTGTTGAATTCGAAAGTCAAGGCGGGTGGACAGCAACAGGATTCACTCATTGTGGGCGTGTTCGTGATTTTGCATGTTACCGCTCGTTTGCTCGGTCAGGCTTTTCGCCTTGCAAATGGCGCGGATCCTTTCATGCCGATCGCGAGTTTTCTCAATGGCATTCTTGGTGCGTCTCAAACGGGTGTCCATGTTGCATGGTGGATCAGCCTATGTTGGGTGCTTTATATTCTTCCCTACATCACGCGCAGCAAGCACACGCACTTCACCGTGGGTCCGATTAATCTTGGGCTTGCGAAACAAAGTCCGCGCGGCCAACTTGGCCCTGCGATTCCTTTGAAGCTTATTGATGGTAAGTCCTATGAACCGGGCGCAAAGCATTTGCATGATCTCGCCTGGACTCGCATTCTTGACGCTTATGCCTGTGTGCAATGCAATCGTTGCCAGGATGTCTGCCCTGCAAATTTCCAGGGACGACCTCTCTCGCCTTCGGCTTTGGAGGTGAACAAGCGTTACCTCCTCAAAGAAGCGACCTTCGGCTCACACCCCGACCAATTGCTGCTCCCGCTTACTGAGACAGTGATCTCGCCTGAGGCCGTTTGGTCTTGCACAACATGTTATGCGTGTGTCCGCGTTTGTCCCGTCGGCAATGAGCCCATGGCTGATATCGTGGATATCCGCCGACGCTTGATCCTGGATGGTGCTGAGTTGGATAGTGGGGTGCAAAACGCGTTGCAGTCGTTGGCAACCAACGGCAACTGGATGAGCAAAGGCAAGCGTCTGCGTGGACGCTGGGCGAAGGAGATGGAATTTCCCATCAAGAATGCTGCTGAAGAACCAGTGGAGAACCTCTGGTTTGTGGGTGACACGGCTTCCTTTGATGAGCGCGTGGTTCCTAGTACGAAAATGGTGGCACG
>JBGPNQ010000496.1:0-3439 GCA_041487615.1 Anaerolineae bacterium | reverse complement strand
GTAACAGTTCACGACTTTAGATGGAAAAGAGTGTTGTAACGAGCATGATACCAGAGATGGCGAAGCTGAAAATAGAGGAGTTATCGGGTGAAGAGCTCATTGTGCTGATCTATGAAATGGCGAAAAAGATTAGGGAATTAGAAGCGGAGATTGCACGGCTGAAACAACCACCAAGCACTTCGCAAAACTCATCACAACCGCCTTCACGGGACTTCAAGGCCTCGATGGGTAAGAAACGCAAGAGAAGCAGAAAGAAAGGTGCCAAATCTGGTCACGAAAAACAAGAACGTTCCTGGGTAGACAATCCGAATAAAGTGATTGAAGTATACGCAGATCACTGTGAAACCTGTCGCAGCAACTTATGGGATCAAGTTCCAGTGCAAGTCATCCGTCGTCAGGTGACAGAATTGCCAGAGATCAAACCGGTGGTGATCGAAACCAGACAATACGAAGTCCTGTGTCCATGTTGCGGCAAACTGCAACGCGGGAGACTGCCCGAAGGGTTCGAAGCAGACCGATTCTTTGGTCCGCGTTTGGAAGCGATGATCATCGATCTGCATCACGAACACCACGTTGGTTTCAAGCGCCTCCTGCAAATCTGTGAAGAACTGTTTGGCTTGAGATTAAGTCCAGGCGGAGCCGTGGCCATCGTGGAACGAGCCGGTCGAGCGGCACAGGCCGAAGCAGAAGCCATTGGAGAAAAAGTCCGCCAGAGCAGGGTGATTGGGAGTGATGAGACTGGCGCCCGCGTGCACGGGGACAATTGGTGGGAATGGGTCTTTGTGGGCGAGAACCGTGAGTATCACGTAATCGAGCCAAGTCGCGGGTATGACGTGGTTGAGAAATTCATGCGCGAATGCGAAGCGGAAGTTTGGGTCTGCGATTGTTGGAAAGCGCAACTGAATGCACCGGCGAAGCGATACCAACTTTGTTTGGCACATCAGATCCGCAACCTGCAAGGCTTGATCGAGAAACGTCCGCACTTGGCTTGGGCCAGAGAAATGCAAGCCCTGTTCCGCAAAGCCATTCGATTGGGAAATCGCCGAGAAACATTGACAGCCACAGGATACGCAAGACAGATTGAGAAGCTTGAGAACCAATTAGCACGCTTGTTGAAACGAAGGGTCCGCGGCGTGGGAAAGAACTTGCTGGATCGTTATCGCAAATACTGCCAGGCGCTCTTTGTCTTTTTGGATCGAGCAGATGTACCTGCTCATAATAACGCCTGCGAACGCGCCTTGCGTCCCTCCGTGATCCATCGCAAAGTCTTGGGTAGCTTCCGCTCCGATTGGGGCCCACAAGCCTATGCCGCCTTGGCGACTGTTTTGAACACAGCCAAACGCAACGGACAAAACACTTTCCAAAAATTAGTCCAGTTGATGGGCAAGCCTGTTTTGCCTTTCCTATCTCAGCCAGCTTTTGCGTGAACAGTTACTAATAATCGTATCCAACATCAGTAAATTTAAATGTTGCGTCTGATGGTCGATGCCAATAGACTATTTCTTTCCAGAACGCCACAATATTTTGGGTTTCGGATTTCGATTTTCCCAGAGCGGCCCACGCTTCTCCTTCGCCAACGTAATTTATGTCGCTGCGATTGTAATCGTTTCCATAGATATTGCCTGTACCTTCCAGCATGCCGTAGCGGTTCCAGAATGGTGTGTCATACCATCCTATTGAGAAGTCTTGGACATCATCTCCAACAACTCCGAGCATATCGTCAAATTCACCAGGATCAATTACCATCGAGCCTGGCCAGGAAGGTGCTCGTTCTCCACGCTCCGCCCACTCAGCCCATGGCCAAACTTCCGTTTGCTCGTTGTGACGCTTTCTGTGAACAGGGTTCATAGCCTCAAGTTCTTTGTCAGACTTCTTTTTTCCGTTGGCGCAATATTCGGGATGCTTACTACAATCTAAGCTGGCTTTATTCAATTCCAAATTTTCATCTGCTACTCGCACATGTCCCGTAGGATCTGCGAAGCCTATCGGATTATTACCAACATACGAATACCGATTCCAGCTCTGCGGATTGGACAAGCTCGGAATGATCGTATCCGGCTGGATAAAGTGGTTAATATAAGGCGAAACCCACCTTTATGGCGCCGAAAATATAAGTTGGTAAGGTGCAGATCAATTCTCCGTGGTCAACCATTGCAATTTACTGCCAAGGCCACCGCCGAGCAGGCATGCTAGGCCTACTCTTTCAAGACAGCGAATGAAAACTCAACGCCTTGGGTCTTAGGTGGATAAATATGTTCAACCCGGATGATTGCCATTTTGCCTTCTGTTGTCAACACACAAGCTATTCCTCCTTGATCAACTTCAAAAGATCCAGGGTCTTCTAGATTCAACACTAACTTTTCACAGGCAGTGTAAGTCAGGCTGGTGGTATCTATTCCATCAATGTGCGCGTTATTGAGGCCAGACACGAAATAAGATGCCTCTCCGTTAAGATCTGGATGAGTATAGTACATATCTATATCTCCACTTTTGTCGTCTGATGACACTAGCGTGCCCGTATCCAAATCCATTGCAGTCTTTACCCAGGGCCAAGAGCGTGAAACGCAAAGTGAAAACCTGCCAACGAGAGGAGAAAATTGATTAGTACCCTTGCCTACCTGAGGAGGTGGTAGATGCTGACAAAAATCCGTTGAATCGGGCGTGTTTGACAATTTCAGCCCAGGAAATATGAATAAGTTATCTGGCGTAATAATGATAGCTTTGGGGGTGAACGTAGGAGTTGCCTCAATGGCAACGGTCGCTGAAGACACAGCTGCCGTAGCTTGCTGTGGAGTTTGGGAAAAGATTGGCGTAGGACTGGAAACCAAAGATGATGTTCCTCCGCAGCCGTGCAAAACCAAGCTGTAGGCGAGAACACAGGAAAGCAGTATGGTCAAGTTAGATTTCTTATTCATGGTATCTCCTCTGTAGAAATCATGGATACAGACCATACAAAAACATCGCTGCTTCTTCATGGCGACGGGGTTCAAGACCTGTGGCATCGCCACCGTTATTCCCACTGTAGGGACCGCTGTCGATCACCATTGCAGCCTCATAATAATGTCCGCCGTTCAATTTCTCTGGTATTTTCTTATCTATATACCAGTGTCCTGGCTCTCCGCCTGAATTATAGATATAGCTAACCAAGCCATCAAATTGTGATTGCGTAAGCTTCACATGAACAGTATCCTCAATAATTTCCTCAATTCTTGGGATTATTTTTTGATCCAACCACTCATCTGCTTGCTCATCAGTGAGCGGATGGTCTCTATACCACTTCTTAGTTGGACCAGGACACTCACCAGGATTTAACATGAACCCATAGCCAATAGTGCAATTACCCGATCCATCGTTATAGGGCTGTTCCTTATTATCACCTTCCTTACCAATTATGTAATCTCTACCTTCTAAACTCAAATTCAAATCTTTTGGATCTTTT
>JBGPNQ010000495.1:0-3451 GCA_041487615.1 Anaerolineae bacterium | reverse complement strand
TCCGCCTTACATAGATTTCCAGGAGCATGATGAAACGATTCGCTGCAGGCTTCCTGCTTGGACTGCTAACCTTTCTATTAATCAACCTGCTGGCTGCGCATCTTGCTTCGGACTGCGGCCTGCTCGCCGTCTTTGGCCGCGACACCTGCGCTGACGAGATTGCCCGCGCGGGCTGGCCTCTGCAGTTTTACGAAGACGGCGGGTTTGCCTATCGTCATAACTTTAACAGCTTGTTCCTGCTCCTCAACATTGTGATCGGAGTGACATTCGCCGTTGCCTCTGGCTGGCTCTATTCACGCAACAAAAAGACTCTGCCCAAATAAACTGTTTGTGCTATAATGCCGCCAATATGAAGTATAAACTTCGCCTCATCAATAACAATAATAATGACAATGACGATAATCCCCGTATCGTTGGGCGAAGCTTTGCCGGTTAAAAAGTAGGTTTTGAAAGAAGACTAATCGCCCAACGCAATAGCGAAGGGCGATTTATTTTGTCTATAGTAAGCAAATGTCGTTGCGAGGGCGCAAGCCCGAAGCAATCTCATGGTTGACAGGTCAACTCTGATAATCGAATGCAGACAAGTTAAGAGGAGATTGCTTCGTCGCCCAATGGGCTTCTCGCAATGACATGAATGCAACGGAGGCGCACAATGTACAAAACTCACAGCTGTGGCGAACTTCGAGCCACCCACACCGACCAAAACGTGACCATCGCAGGCTGGGTCCATCGTCGACGTGACCATGGCGGCGTAATCTTCCTCGATCTACGGGACCGCTATGGAATCGTTCAGATTACCGTGAATCCAAATGCCTCAAGAGAAACGCTGGAGCATGTTTCAAATGTTCGCATGGAGTGGGTGCTCCAGGTCACCGGCACCGTTCAGAAGCGACCGGCCGGTATGGAGAATCCCAAAATGCCGACCGGCCAAGTTGAAGTGATTGCAGAGTCTGTAGAAGTACTAAACTCCGCAAAGACGCTACCCTTTATGGTCAGCGGCGAGAATGATCTACCCGATGAGAATACCCGGCTCAAATATCGTTATCTCGATCTGCGCCGCGAACGGATGGTGCGGAATATGATCCTGCGTCACAAAGTTACAAAATTTATACGCGATTTTCTCGACAAACAAAACTTCATCGAGATCGAAACGCCGATTCTATTTAAAGCGACGCCTGAGGGTGCGCGCGACTATCTCGTCCCCTCCCGCATTTACCCGGGACAGTTCTATGCGCTTCCCCAATCACCGCAACAGCTTAAACAGTTGTTGATGGTCGCAGGCATGGACCGTTACTTCCAGATCGCGCGTTGTTTCCGCGACGAAGATCTGCGCGGTGACCGTCAGCCTGAGTTCACCCAGCTTGACCTGGAAATGTCCTTCGTCCAGCGTGATGATGTCCTGGCATTGGTTGAACAACTTTATTCAGAAATGATTCCAGCGGTGACGCCACAAAAGAAGTTACTCTCTTCGCCGTGGCCCAGGTTCTCATATCGTGAAGTTGTGGAGAAATACGGCTCGGACAAACCTGACCTGCGCTTCGGGATGGAATTGATCGACGTCAGCGAGGTCTTTGCAAAAAGCGAATTTAAGGTTTTCCAATCTGCGATTGAAGCCGGCGGTGTCATTAAGTGCATTGTTGCATCCGGATGTGCGGATTATTCGCGCAAGGATGTGGACGCGTTGACCGAGTACGCGAAGGCGCTTGGGGCGAAGGGACTGGCTACTTTGGCGGTAACCGGCGAAGGCCTGAAAGGGACCGCCGCAAAGTTCGTCAAACCCGAAGAAGCGGAAGCAGTCAAAACCAAAGTTGGCGCGAAGGAAGGTGATCTCCTCCTGTTCGCCGCAGACCAACGCGCCGTTGTCAATAAAGTCCTGGGGGGTCTACGTCTGATCTTCCGCGATAAGTTGAATCTAGCTGACCCGAACGTGATGGCGTTCGCCTGGGTTGTGGACTTCCCGATGTTCGCGTGGAATGAAGAGGAAAAGAAATGGGATGCGGAACATCACCCGTTCACAATGCCGCAGTTGGATGACCTGCCGAAGTTCGAGACTAACCCAGGTGACATTCTTTCGGACGCTTACGATATGGTCTGCAACGGTTATGAGATGGCGTCGGGATCGATCCGTATTCATCGCAGTGATGTTCAACTCAGAGTCTTTCAATTGCTGGGCCTGAGTGGCGACCAGATCGAGCAGAAGTTTGGTCACATGCTCGAAGCGTTCGAATATGGCGCTCCCCCGCATGGTGGAATGGCTCCCGGCATCGACCGTTTGGTCATGCTGCTCGCGGACGAACCGAACATCCGCGAAGTGATCGCGTTCCCGAAGAATCAAACGGGACGCGATGTGATGGCGGATGCTCCGTCTGAAGTGGAACCGAAACAGCTGAAAGAGCTGCATATTCAAATCCGGGAATAGCAATCATGGAAAGAACTCTCGTTCGAGATGCCAGGGAAAAGATTGGTGAATCCATCGCCCTACGAGGGTTTGTTCAGACTGTCAGAGATCAAAAGGCTGTCCAATTTATCATCGTGCGCGATCATACAGGACTCATGCAAGTCGTTGCAGAGCGTTCTGAAGCGAACAACGAATTAAATGAATTGATTGCACGACTGACCCGTGAATCCGCAATTCAGGTCACCGGTCTGGTCGTGAGTAATCCGGATGTGAAACTGGGACAATTGGAGTTGCAGTTAGAGACGCTTTCTGTCGACTCACTGTCAGATGCGACGCTTCCCATTGATCTATTTGGGAAGACCGAAACCGATGTTGACAAACGATTGGACTGGCGTTTCCTCGATTTGCGCCTGCCCGAAAATCAGATGATATTCCGCATCCAAACCACGGTTGAAATGGCAATGCGTGAATTTTGGATATCGAACGGATTCATGGAGATTCATACCCCAAAAATAATGGGCAGCCCGAGCGAAGGCGGCGCCGAACTCTTTACACTGGAGTACTTCGGGCAGACGGCTTCACTCGCACAGTCTCCGCAATTCTATAAACAAATGGCGATGGCGGCGGGGTTGGATCGCGTGTTTGAAATTGGTCCCGCCTTTCGGGCAGACCCGTCCTTTACACCCAGACATTCGACCGAATTCACCAGTGTGGATATGGAAATGTCGTGGATCGAATCCCATTGTGACATCATGGAATTCGAAGAGGCCTGGCTTTGCCATGTGCTCGAAACCGTAAAGGAAAAACATGGCAAAGAAATCACTGAAACATTTGGTGTCGAGGTCGTGGTACCAAGCCAGCCTTTTCCAAAAGTGACAATGGATGAGGCTCAGAAAATTCTGCTGGATAAAGGATATCTGCCACCTTCCGATACAAAACAGGGAGATATCGATCCACAGGGAGAACGGCTCTTATGTGAGTATGCCAAGGAACAATATGGTCACGAATTCATATTTATTACAGACTATCCAATCGAAGTTCGCACCATTTATC
>JBGPNQ010000494.1:0-3453 GCA_041487615.1 Anaerolineae bacterium | reverse complement strand
CTCTGTTCAGGTTTTGTTCATATATGTAAGGGAAGGCGCCGAGTAGAAATCCATGGTTTCCGCCACTGCCTTGCTCATCACCAACGACAGGACCATTGCCCGCGATTTGCGCGAACGCCTCGTAAGGCTGGGATATAGAGTCGCAGGGATAGCGGCTTCCGAAGAGGAAGCCATTCAACAAGTCGAGCTCTCAAAGCCTGATCTGATCCTGACAGACATTCGAATCGAAGCTGATCGGGACGGGGAAATTAAAACCGGAAATCTAATCCACAGCACCTATGATCTACCGATTATCTATATTACAGGAAGTATCGGTCACAAAACCATCCAGCGCGCCAGACATACGGGTCCCTTTGGCTATATCTATATCCCATTCGATGACCAGCAATTGCTTGTTACGATTGAGACTGCCTTGACAAGACATCAATTGGAAAGAAAACTGAGGGAAAGCAGACAATGGCTAAACACGACTCTCACCAGCATCGGCGAGGGCGTCATCGCAACAGACGAAGAAGGGCGACTACGATTCATCAATCCAGTAGCCATGCAGTACACAGGCTGGCTTCACACTGAGGCGATCGGGAGGCCGCTGGCCGAAGTATTTTCATTTGTAGATGAAGACACTCAACAACCCATTGACGTATTTCAGATTGAGGACGGCCCGCCTCAACATGCTTCAAAAAAGGGATTCGAGGGAGTTCTATTGCCGCGGAATGGATTGCCTCTTCCCATCGAGGCAAATATTACTTCCATTAAAGATGGGAAAGGCACAGTATACGGTATGGTGTTGGTATTTCGAGACGTGACGCAACAAAGGGCAGCAATGCAGGAAATCAAACGTCAGGCAAATCGAGCAGAGGCGCTGATGCAAGTCGCCTCCCAGCTAAATTCCCAACTCGAATTGGAAACGGTACTGGTCACTATTTGCGAAATCATCAATAGGACGATCAAATCCGCCGCCGCGGCAGTAGTCCTTCAAGATCCACATAAGGAGTTTTTTCGCGTAATGGCAGCTATGAGCCAGGATCCGGCCCTTCAGGCATACCGGGGAGATGAGTTCCAAATCCCCAAAGAAGTCTTTCAGGCACTGCTATCTCGCGAGCAGCCAGTCGTCGAGATTCAAGATGTTCAGAACGCTCCCAATCTACCCTATTTCGAAGTATTTAGGAAAGCGGACATACGAACGTTGGCCATTGCTGCAGTATTTCATGGCGATGACTTGATTGGAGCGTTGATATCGGCATTTACACATAGATTGAAAGGCCTTCCCCAAGATGAGCTTGCCCTTTTAAGAGGTCTGGCAGATCAGGCATCCAGTGCGCTGGAAAATGCTGAATTATTTGAACAAGTGCGCGCGGGTCGCGAACGGCAGCGAAAACTCGCAAGAAGTTTGGTTGATGTACAGGAAGCCGAGCGCAGGCGGATTGCCAAGGAACTTCATGACCATCTCGGCCAACTCTTAACTGGATTACAGTTCATGTTGGAGACCGCCAAGAACCAGGCAAGCGGTACACAACGGGCACATCTCGAAGAAATCCAGGAATCTGTCAGCGACGTTATCCGACAAGTCGGGGAGATGTCACTCAATCTGCGTCCCAGCATGTTGGATGATATGGGATTGCTACCAACCCTTCGCTGGCATATTGATCGTTATACCAGCCAGACCGGAATCCACGTGAATTTTAGATGCGATCAATTTTCCAGGAGATTCCCTCTGGAGACTGAAACCGCTGCCTACCGTATTATTCAGGAGGCCCTTACCAATGTGGCCCGCTATGCTCAAGTTAAAGAAGTTTTCGTAGGACTCGTTGAACAGAAGGAAACGCTATGGGTCGAGGTCCTTGACAACGGAAAGGGATTTGACTTAGCCGCCCTGTCGGATCGGCCAAGTTCCGGTTTGAGCGGAATGCGAGAGAGAGCCAGTTTAATCGGTGGGTATCTCGTGGTTGAGTCCTTCATTAATCAAGGCACGCAAATCGTTGCAGCACTTCCAATAACCGAGCAGCCACTGGAAAGAAGGAAATATGATCGTAACCGTTCTGCTAGCTGATGACCACCCGATCGTCCGGCAGGGCTTGAGACATTTATTGGAAGCAGAGCCTGAGCTGAAGATCGTCGGAGAGGCAAGTGATGGTCTCCAGGCAGTCCAACTCACCGAAAAGTTCAGACCGAATGTGTTGATCGTGGATCTGATGATGCCCGGTCTAAATGGCCTGGATGTATTGAAGCAGGTAAAAGAGCGCTCTCCAGCGACCTGCTGCATTGTACTTTCGATGCAAAGCGCCGATGTCTATGTGGTGGAGGCGCTAAAAGCCGGTGCGCTTGGATATGTTTTGAAGGAGACCGGGCCCAGTGAGCTGGTTAATGCAGTTCAGCAGGTGGTCAAGGGCGAGCGTTACCTAAGCCCACGGATTTCTCAAAGACTGATTGACGTGCTGATTCAAACAACCGAAAATGTCGCCATTGATCCCTATCAAACCCTTACAAATCGCGAGCGGGAGGTTCTGCAGATGGCAGCCGAGGGCGTGAGCACCGCTGAAATTGCACAACGACTCTCAATCAGCCCACGCACGGCCGAGCTTCACCGCGGGAAAATGATGAAGAAGCTGGGGTTACACAATCAAACAGACCTGATTCGCTACGCTCTGAAGCGGGGAATCCTACCTCTGGATTGCTAACTCGTTTAGACAGATAGTCGGTCTCCGGTCAATCCTTTGGATGAATTTATCCAAGGGTGTTTTTTTATCCGGACTTCATTATATGTACATATTGTCACTAAAATACGTACCACTACGTATTTCGCTTTACCTGAATCAGGGGAAAATATATATGGACCAATAATAGATCCAAGGAGCTACTCATGACTCAAACAAGATGGAGCAAATCGCTGCTTTCACTTCTGGGCTTGTTAATAATGACCAGTTTGCTGGGCCCAGCAGTGTCGTCAACTGCAAGCCCGCCGCCTAAAGCCCAGGCTATCCTGGCTCAAATTGCGGCTCGTGCGCCCGATCAGCCTGTGAGTATCATTGTACAAAAAATGTCCGGGACTACCGATGTAGAAAATCAGGTTATCCGGCTCGGCGGTATAGTTGGGAACGAATTAAGAATTATCAATGCCTTTGCAGCAGAGATGACTGCCGGTTCAGCCGTGAAAATAGCCCGCTCGCCTGATGTGCGCTGGGTGAGTCTGGATGCCGGGGTCGTTTCCACAGTCTGTGCATCATGCATCGATACAAAAAACCTCGCAAATACCTACATCCGCACGATTCAGGCAGACAGAGTTTGGAACAAATCACCTTATATACAGGGAAACGCGATCGGCGTGGCTGTTGTAGACAGTGGTGTCAACCCCAACGGTGATCTTTACACGTCCATGGGTGTGAATCGCCAGGTAGCCGATATCCGTTTCAATAGCGACTATAACCAGAGTACATTTGATGGTTACGGTCATGG
>JBGPNQ010000493.1:0-3456 GCA_041487615.1 Anaerolineae bacterium | reverse complement strand
CTCCAATTGAATTTTATCCCGCTAAACACGAGTGGCGTCTGGGATGTAAATGGTCGCTACACCTTTATTTTCGGCACCCATCCAAATTTGGGAGGAGAAATTTTGTTCACTGGATTTATCGCTTTCTGCATCGCGCGCTTAAATGCGAGATTAATTGTTGCGACATTCACACTATATTTTATTGCACTTAGTTTGCTTGAGTCGCGGGCGGCCATGCTATCCTTATTGGTTGCGTTTTCCCTATACATATATAGAGAGCAAATACGTTGGTTCGCTCCTGCTTATCGCATCGCGTTGACATTTATAGTGGCGATGCTCTTTGTCCTGTTTGGCGTGTTAAATATGGAAAGAATTTCCGATCTATTTTTATTGCAGAATGAATATAGGGGCATTGGCACAGGGTTTGTTGGTCGTAGCGGACTTTGGGAAAACGCCTGGCATGTTTTCTTGGACAATCCGCTTTTTGGTGCCGGTTTTGGCTACTACAAAACTAACAGCATCATATCGCCGCATAATATGTGGTTGGGCATGTTGAGTATAATGGGTCTAATGTGTTTTTTCATCGTGGTATCTATGTTAAAAAACGGCTGGAGAATATATAATACTAACGCAACGATGTTTTTGCTGTTACTATCATTTATTCCGATGACCATCTTCAATGACCGCGTTCTGAACCTCAATCCCTATCCCTTTCTGCTGTTTATCGTTCTATTCCTACCGAGCAGGGCGCTTGCGGTGGGTATTCAAGGGCGTCAATTGTCGGCAGTTCGGCACAGGGGTATCAGGGCCAAAACGGCTTAGAAACCTATGCTGAAGTTTGAATTTGCAAACCCTATGAGGCCAACACTGCCTATTTCATTTAGGACCATCAGCGCGTATCTATTGCTGATTACCGCGCCAGTAGCGCAGGTCTCAGGCGAGTACCCCCAGTCACCAGATATTCCGCCGCAAGCAGCCGCTGCTCATTATACTGTTCGCACGTTCTCAAGTACCTTTAGTGCAAATCAGGTTGATATCACCAACTCGTTGGAGTCCGGCTTTAAGTGGTATCCGTTTCATTTTTTTGGCGTGTCTACTAACCTTAGCAGCATAGTTCTAAATACGGATCGAAGCGTTACGTTATTGGGTGACACAACTGGCCCCGGCGGTGAGCTAGCAACAGCTTCGTCGACAGGTACGCGCAACGGATTCGTGGGTACGGCCTTCGGTGGCGGCGGTTATTTCGAGGCTACGTTCAAGTTTGATCCTCGCGACGTCGTAAAGAATAACTTCAATGGCTGGCCAGCATGGTGGTCCATGGCCATCGAACATATGGTGGGTCTGGAAACGCGGCAGTGGCTGGGACAGCAGACAGGCTATGAGCATTTCATCGAAGCTGATTTTTTCGAGTATGATCTTAAGGACTATGCCGGCAAAGGTAAGTTGAATTATTTCGGGGGAGCGCTGCATGATTGGTTTGGCCTCCCTGGCGACAAATACAAATATAGTCATGTAACCCCCCCATATTCGGTGGTCGTTCGAGAAGTGCCCATCAATACCGATTTTACTCAATATCACCGATATGGATTTTTGTGGGTGCCGGCAACGGGTACGCGGGATGGATACGCCGAACATTATTTTGACGGTCGGAAGGTCGGAAGGCGCGTTGCATGGAGACAATACACAAACCAAAAACCGCCACCGAGGCCACCTTGGATGTTTAGCATTATTGATCACAATCATCTTGTGTTGATTCTTGGCACTGGTCTTAACGAGCCTATGACGGTCCTGTCAGTCAATGTGTGGCAGGCGTCGGACGACCACAATATGAAACGGTAGCGCACGACCGAATCGCTTCTACCCAGCACAGATCATCTAACCGCTGGCTCTTAGCGATACGGCAGTATTCCGACGTTGGACGTGAACAGGAGGCCGCGAAACTGGAGAATCACGCGACGGTCGAATTTGAGCCAAAGAACGTCGGATTCCGTTTCACCCGTAGAGTGCGCAATGTTCGCCCTCGATCCGATAACATAAGACCAAATCCCATTTGTCTATAAAATCGTCCTGGGATTTGGAGAATCACTTCAAATGGCAGTGGTAGCGCATCAACGGTCGCACGTGACGCAGACCCATCATTGGCTGGAATAGACTATGCCGAGACAAGCGATTCTGTACTTGAGCCATGTCGTTAACAGAACGCTGTGGCGTGCATATAAGCGACTTGAGAGGGAATGTGGCAGCCATGCCGATGTGTATTTCGTATTGAATCTGAGTGGCGAGAGCATACCTCCCGATGCAAAAGGCGCGTTCCCGATTACACCAGCGCAACGAGCTGCCCTCGGACATCCCAGCCGCGCAGGCATCGTAGGCTGGTGGATGGACACTTCACCGAGTCACCGACGGGATATTCAATCGGGTTTTGATCAAGCTCTTCTCGCATTTCGGAAACTGAAACCAGAATATGACTATTACTGGATCATGGAATATGACGTGGAATTCTCCGGACGCTGGTCCGATCTGTTTAACGCTTTTGCCGATAACACGTCGGACCTTCTTTGCACTAGCGTACATCGATACACGACAAACCCGAAATGGGCTTGGTGGAAAAGTCTTGTGTGGCCGCATAACGCTGAACCGGAACTGATTCGGGGCTTCTTTCCTTTTGCTAGGCTCTCCGCTCAGGCGATCGACGCGATCATCGCAGCCGGGCAGAATGGAATCGACGGTTTTTATGAAGTTGTGTGGCCGACGGTCTTGCACCATCGCGGTTTGGTCATCGAAGACATGGGCGGCGATGGGCAGTTTGTACGGCCAGGCAATGTTCGCCGCTGGTACACCAGCACGCTTACAGATCAAAGCCTATCGCCGGGCACTTTTGTAGCCCGTCCAATCCGTTTTCGCCCAGGGCGAAAGTCGAACAAACTTTGGCATCCGGTAAAGCGCCGCTTCATCCGACATATCTTAAGTCGGCTGATAGCGCGTATGTCGCCGAGCCAGCGCATGTGATGACGCTGTGACCCGCAAAATCACAAACATCTCCGATTTCGTCTTGTTTGAAGGCAGCAACAGACCGGCAGGTATTAGCCCGCATTCCCCAGATAATGCTCTGATTTCCGCAACGCGCACGCCGATTCATCGCCGGATTGCGACCGAGCCGGCCGGCGTCGTTCACGTTTCGGATACTGAATACCGTGAAGGAGATTTACCTCAGCGAATCTGGCTCTCCATATACGCGGTTCTCTTGCAACTCAAAAAATGGGAGAGCTCTCGTGCCGCCATTGACAATTTCTTTATGGAGGATCTGCCGACGTCACTGTCCGGCCTTGTCAAAATGAGGACTCTATTGGCCAATGGGCGTATCGTTTATAATTTTAATCATCCGAGCAACATTATCCGTTCGGCACAACTGGCTCAGGTAGCCTTGCCTCGAAAGGAGCTTACATGATGAGGATTTTAGTTTGCGGGGCGGGCGGG
>JBGPNQ010000492.1:0-3470 GCA_041487615.1 Anaerolineae bacterium | reverse complement strand
GTTAGAAAAATCGATGGCGATTGTCACACGGAGCAACTATATCGAAGATATAAAAACTAAAGTCTGTTGATCAAGTTTGCATGTCACTGCTTACCGCCAAAAGAGTCAGCCATGCACTGACGGTTCTAACGAGAAACTTGTAAGCGATGCACTGGCGGCTGAACGTAAGCGATCCACTGTCGGTTCGCAGATAACGATACAAATCACATATATCTTCAGCAGGCTTTTCATGGGCGCATTTTCTTTCTACGCCCATTCTATTTTTCCAGTCGTCTTGTGCGCAGGGGGGGATTCACCTATCAGGTGAAGCAGAAGTCCTCTATTGCTGCAACTAAAATGAAACTTCCGGAGCCATTGCTTCGGAAGTTTTTACTCATTGGATTTGAGTTTCGCAACTGGAAAAGGTATCGTTACCAGGGCCTCCAATACAGACATCGCTCGCGCCGTTACCCACTATCTGATCATCCCCGCCGCCGCCCAGGATACAGTCCGTACCGCCGCGTCCTTGGATGATTTCAGCGTTTGCCGTTCCCAGAATGAGCTCTTTCGAATTCGTTCCAGTACACGTGGCGACACCTGAGCAAACCACGATTTTTGCCAGGTTTAGCGCTGAACACGATGAAGGCTTGAGTGCATTGGCTGTGATGGCATTTGCCACATCATCGAGCCGGGATGCCGGGACCGTGTTCGAAGCCGATATGGCTGTGGCCGCGCTGACCAGAATCAACCCTGTCAGCACGATAAGAAACAAGCGCAATAGGAGTCGTTTTTTCATTTGCATGATCTCTGTCAATCCTGGGTTGCGATCCTGTCAGTCGCTGCAAAACGATAACCAAGATTGCCCGTTTGGATGTAGTAGACATGAGATATACCATGAACTTCATGGAGGATCATGGCATTATATTTTTCGGCAAGTTTGGCCAAATCGTCAATGGAGTTCACATTCATTGCGTCCGACGATTCCAGAGAACTATCCTGAATATCAACAATGATTGAACCGTATTTTATTCGAATATATGTTTCAGGCAGGTATTCGGCGATGCTTTGCAGTCTGACTGTGGAGATCCGGAAGCCTATCAAGGATATGATGAGTCCCATCACGGAAAGCAAGCGCAATTGCCAGATAAATAAGTCCAGTCCAAGAATTTCCATGCTATTTGGCTTTTTCGTGAGCTCCCTCAAAACTCCCTGCTGCGAGACAGTAAATGGATCACTTTCTGGATCGGCCCGGATTACGGAGAAATTGAGCCTGTCATACTTGAATGATAATTGCGGTGCAAACGTGTCGTTCAGAGGGCGTGAGGCAACTTTTCCCGAGATGTTAACCTCTGGCAAGATCACCAGCGTATATTGGGCAGGATGGAATTCCGTCTGCTGCTCCATGCTTTCGGTGAGTTTAAGAAGCTCGCACAGGTCAACCTTGGCAGTTATATCGAACGTATTCCCGGTGAAAGGTGTTTCAGATTGAATGGAAATCGTGCGTTTCCAACCGCTTTGCGCTTCGATGACTTGCGCGGTCATCTGATACTTGCCTGCGATATTTTCAAGTGGATCACCGATCAGCGAATAATGGAAGTTTATGTTCGCTGTGCAGGTCAGTTTCGGGAAGATTGGCTCACCGGTCCGTACCGTATTTGAATCATATATTCCCGCAGGTGCAACGGCAGAATAGGAGAACAGACCAATATGACCGTAGGTTACATCATCTGGTGCGCTAATCATGGCCGGGCGGGCAAATGCAATAATCGCAAGAATAAGGGATATGAATGCAACCATGCTGATAACGAAGAATGAAACCTCACTAGTGTTCCCGCTAAATGCTGGTCCCGTGGTTTTCAACAGGCTGATGAATCGATGAAGAGTATTTCTCTTCGATGAATCGGTTTCCATGTCGAGTGTTGATTGCGTTCGTTCCCGGGCTTTTGTCCTTGGGATGAGACCACCGATCCATTCGCGAAGGTTTTTTTTATTCATGGGTCTTTTGCCCTTTGACTTTTCATTAAAATAACTGAGAGCAAGAATGCCGGCTAGCGTTCCAGCGATAAGTGCCATATTGATCGGTTGACGGATCTTCTGCAAAAGAGTTCCGGCTCGGGGAAGATGTAACCACAGTTTTCCGATTACCTCATCCGACGAAGGGCGGTACGCATCGATCCATGAGTTGTTATCGCCTCTGAGCGTGAAATGGCTATTCTCTATTCCAATGATGCGATGAAAAACATTGCTCTTTAGTTCCGCATTCTTGTACGCAACAATATCTCCAATGTTGTAATTTGCATCAGCCCGGACTAGTACAAGGTCGCCAACATGAAATGTGGGTTCCATGCTGGAGCCGATGATCTGTATATATGCGGATTGTCCTCCGGCCTGGATGGGAGCAAAAATGACCCACGTTACCAGCATCACGACGAGCCAAAAAGCGGATGTGATTGCCTGCAAGCCACGAGGAAGGACAAAGTTGAGTCGCATTGGAAATATTTCGTAGGAAAGAAATGAGCCTGCATTTCAAGTTGCTCGCGGAATATGCCGCAGGTAATTGGAATGCAGGCTCGTGATTGGACCCGGGAATTTGCCGGACTTCTCACTCGATCACAAGTGAGAGATTTAGTGGTCGCGGGCGATGATGTCCAACGTCGTTGCGGCAGCAACGGTTGCTTGGGGCGCTGTGGTGGCACAGGACCAGTTGTTGCCTGATGTGTTGGTGCAGCTGTAGTACGTACCGGGAACCAAACTGGCTTTGACGTTTGTAGCTGCCGCGCTCAACGTGAAGGTGACTGCGTCAATATTGGATGACGTGGCGGCGTTCAGTGTGTAGGCAAGGTTGGTAACCGTATAACCACTGATCGCGCTGGAGCCTTCACCAGCATAGCTGGAGGGCACGGTGTTGCTTGCAGCAAAGGCATAGGCCGCAGTGGCAAAGACCAAGACTGCTAATACGATGACGAACAACTTAGATGAGCGAAACATGATTTATTAACTCCTTTTGTGATGAACGTTGCGATGAACGATTGCCATTACTATACCAATATTTAAGTTGTATGACATTTGCAGATACGTAAGAACCGTTTTCAGGATTGTGAAGTGTGTCACAACGTTGTTGCAACGATTCTCCCTTGACAAGAAACGATTCTGTCCAGTGGGGTTTTCCCTACCTTTGCTTCAAGATTCCACTTCAAAGCAGTACGTTGCTTCTAAATTCAGAAAAGATTCTAATAACGCAAAGAAGCTCCAACCTGAGTTGGAGCCTCTTTGCTAGCATAGTCCCCCTCCTGGGGGATCCGCCCTACATTGTTACCGAATTGCGTTCGGTACAATTTACGAAAGATATTATTATTCTAACCTAGGGCAATCGCATCTAAAGTGGGTCTGAAATGAGGTAAAAATGGCTAGCTTGGAGGTCGGCATGCCGAAGAAGCCATTGGAAGCGATTGAAGAGCATTTTAGCAAGGTCAGCGATCCGCGGATCGATC
>JBGPNQ010000491.1:0-3472 GCA_041487615.1 Anaerolineae bacterium | reverse complement strand
CGACAAGGTGATGCAGACCCAGAACAACTATGACAAGGATGTCTATAACGGGGATATTGGATTCATTGAGTCAATGGATATGGTTGAACAAACCGTGACCGTCGACTTCGAAGGGCGTTTTGCCACCTTCGAATGGAGTGAAGCCGACCAGCTCACGCTGGCTTACGTTGTTTCAGTTCACAAGGCGCAAGGATCGGAGTTCCCCGTGGTGGTGATGCCGGTCGTTACCCAGCATTACACCATGTTGCAGCGAAACCTGTTGTACACATCCATTACGCGTGCAAGAAAACTGTGTGTATTGGCGGGCAGCCGGCGCGCCATCGGCATGGCAGTTAAAAATAATAAGGTAGCACGGCGTTTCACTGCACTGGAATGGCGGCTGGCACAGAACCAGGGAACTGATTGATCAACGGATGATTTCGAATTCGATAAGATAAGCGCGATTATCTTAGAAGCCCAAGGCCTGCGCAAATGTTCGCCATCTCTGCCGGAATATAAAAGGCCCCGAAAGCGTTTCAGGGCCTTTTATGTTTTCACTTGTGAGGAATACTATTTATTTAAACTGATGATATACGCGATCACATCCGCAATTTCCTGGGGTGTAAGCGCTCCACGATCACCCCAGGCAGGCATGTATAAGTTCGGGATTGAACCAGCCGCTGTGGATCCGTGCTCGATAAACAGATCGATATTTGTGGCGAAGGTTTGATAATCAGCACTCACCAGCGTGTCATCAATCGGGTTAAGAGGTGGGACAGTGCCATCTTCTGTACCGGGATTTGGGATGCCACCTGCTCCATCAGCGCCGTGGCACCTCTCGCAATTTGCGACATAAATTTCCTTCCCTGAATCCAGGTTCCCGGTCAGATTGATTGCTGAACCAGGGCCACCAGGAATGGAGGGTCTTGCCACTTCGTCGGCCGCCTCGGTTCCATCGACAACTGCAGGCGTTACAGAAGGAACGATGGTTGGCTGCAGAAAAGATATGGGCTTGGCAGGTATGAGCGTTGGGATGGGAGTTCGTATCACCAACGGCGAGGCTTGATTACAACTGGTTGAAAATCCACAGGCAGAAATATAAACGATGCTCAACCACGATACTAGCACCAGAAAAAAACCAATAATCGTTCCATAGATCACTCTTCTAACATCATTCATGAGTCACTCCTCCCCTATTTCGATGGTTTCAACGTACGAACGTAGTTGACCACATCCCAGCGTTCGCTGACGGTCAGATTTTCGTTTAGCGCTGGCATACGATCCGGAACACCCTGAGAGATGATCATAAAAATTTGACCATCACTCAATGCCGTCAAGAGTGGGCTGGTGAGATTGGCCGGCTTGAATTTCACAAGGAAGGCTGCAACGGGGCCATTCCCCTCACCGGTCGCGCCATGACACATTTGGCAGTTGATCGCAAAGAGTTCCTTGCCGCGGGTAATGGATGCATCATCTGCAGGTCTGGGGTTTGTCGGCGCGCCCATGCCGGGGATGGCAATCGGTCCTTCAATCGGGATCGAGCGTTCGGGAGGCGGGAGCGGATGTTCCATCTGGCGAAAGGCGGGCTGGATCTCCATAAAGGATGGCCAATCGATCTTGATCACATCATACGTGAAAAGCAACAGAACCATAAAGGCAACAATTACTGCCGCAAAGATCATTGCCAAACGTTGTATGATGACGCTGAGACTTGTGCTCATAAATGACGTGCCTCCACGGGAGCAACTGTTTCAGCTCCCGCTTCTTTTACTGCATCGATGAATTTTTCCTGCTCAGCGGCCGGGCAACTGAACAGTACCGCAACCTTCCCATCGCTGATCTCAGGTGCATATTGTTTCGGCGTGTAGGATGGGAAGCCGCTGTCCACAAACACGCCGATGAAGGAGAATCCCATCAGCCCAAGCATGGTCATCTCGAAGGTGATGATGAGTCCCTGCGGCACAGGATAGATGGGCTGCCCGCCGACCAGCAATGGATAGAAATAGGGAATGCCATAGATCAGGAAGATACCCAGTCCAATCCCCAGGATCGCGCCGAACAGGCCAATGCGTGATACGTAGGTGATGGCAGACGGCCTGCCCAAAATGGTATGCTTAACCGGTATGCCCGATATGACGTTCATATCGTCATCGCTCAGACCCAACCCGTGTAATTTCTCGATGCCTTCCGAAGCGGGTTCGATGTCCTTGAACATGGCAAGAAGTGTAATTGCGTCAGACATAATCAAGCCTCTCTTTACTCCATGTCACTGAGAGTTGAAATTTCGGCCTTGCCGATCTTGCGTATCAGGTGAGCTTCCTGGCCCTCCTGCACTTCCCAGACCGGGATCAAAGGAATAAGCCGGGATGCCAGCATATACAACAGCAGGAACAAAGCAAATGTACCCACCGTCATGGGAATTTCGATGCGAGGATAATACTGACGCCAGGTAAACGGATCGCGAGTGATCGTCACACCTACTGGAATAATGATGTAGCGCTCAAGATACATACCGATATTGATCAGAAGACCCACGATTGCCAATAGCCAGGGCGTCTCACGCCACTTCTTGTTCCACAGCGTTGCCCAGGGAACCACAATATTTACGAACAGCATTGTGAACCAAAGGTATGCCAGGGGACCCTTCTCGGTATATTCCTGCACGAGCTTGTCCCATTTATCACCTCCATACCACGGAACGAGGTAGTCGTTGAAGTAGAAATAAGCCCATGCCATGGAGACCAACAGCATCAACATGCCGATCGTACCGAAGTGTTCAGGCCGGATGAAGTATTTGTAATGTTTCATCGAGGAACGGAGCAGGAACAAAACAATTGCTACAGCCGCCATTCCAGAATGTAAGGCGCCGATAACAAAGTAAGGACCAAAGACGGTGGATGACCAACCCGGGCGGGTAGCCATGGCAAAGTCCCAGGACACGATCGTATGCACTGAGAACATGACCGGGATGATGGCAAAGGCAAAGATGTTCATCCCCGTGGTGAGATTCTTCCATTCACCTTCCGTCCCTCGGAAGCCAATCGCCAGTATCCTGTAAAACGCTTTGAGCCAGCCGCCTTGCGTGCGGTCGCGGGCCATTGCCAGGTCCGGGATAAGCGGCAGGAACAAATACATGGTGCTGCACAACAGATAGGTTGTGATCGCCATGAGGTCCCACATCAGGGGCGAGTGGAAATCGGGCCAGATCGTGCGCTCATTCGGAATCGGAAACATCCAGTATGTCAGCCAGACACGCCCCAGGTGCATGAAAATGCTCAGACCAGCCTGGACCAGGCCAAAGGTGGTCATCAACTCTGCGGCACGTGTGAACGGACGGCGGGATTCCACTTTCAAGACTCGCAAAATGGCGGAGATGAATGTACCCGCATGACTGATACCAATCCAAAACACAGTATTGACCAGGAACACGCCCCAGTAATCAGGACGGGTAACACCTGCCATGCCCTGACCTTGCATGATGAGCACATACCAT
>JBGPNQ010000490.1:0-3480 GCA_041487615.1 Anaerolineae bacterium | reverse complement strand
CAAGTGAGTAGGCAAAATGGCGCATGGTATTATGAAATTGAGATTGAAGAATGCTATGAAATCGCTCCGACGAATTTTTTGGGATTATTCACAAATTCATCCCGGCAGCCTTGCGCACAGAAAGAATAAACCTTCCCCTCCCATTCGGTACTGATCGCCTTCTCGCGTTCGACCGACATGTTGCATACCGGGTCAATCGCCACACCTGCACTTGCGTGCGGTGCAAGTGTCGTGACCGTTTCCTTGAACTCCCCATCTTCGAGCCACAATACGCGGTCGGCGATGTCTTTGATGCGCTGATCGTGCGAGACAATGACGACACTGCGCCCCTGTTCTTTGGCGATGCTTCGCAATAGGCGCATGATCTCGTGACCGATTTTTGAATCAAGGTTGGCGGTGGGCTCGTCAGCAAGAATCAAGGTCGGGTCATTGACCAGTGCGCGCGCGATGGCGACGCGTTGTTTTTCTCCGCCGGATAATTTCTCGGGTAGAAAATTCAACCGTTCGCGGAGTCCTAAATCGGTCAGGAGAGAAGCGGCTTTTCGTCGCGCCTCGCCAGATTTATTCCCTGCGAGTTCCGCCACAATGGCAACATTCTCTAATGCGGTCAGCGCGGAGAGCAGGTTGAAATCCTGAAAAATGAAACCGAACTGCTTGAGGCGAATATCGGGCAGGCGATTTTCCGCCAGCGCGCTGAGGGTGGTGCCGTTTAAATGGATCACGCCTTCGGTCGGCTTGAGCAGTGCGCCGAGCATGGAGAGCAGGGTGGTTTTGCCTGAACCTGAGGGACCCATAATCAGCACGATCTCACCCGGGTTGACAGTGAGAGACACGTCGCGAACGGCGGTCACTTCGGTGGTGCCCGAGCCATAGCGTTTACTGACGTGAGTAATCTGTAAAGCCTCACCTTGAGAAGAAGAGTTAGTCATTTTTATTTACCTCGAAATACCATTGCTGGGTCTAGTCGGGCAATTTGACGAATGGGGATCATCGCTGAAATCGCGGCAATCACCAGGGAAACACTGCCTACCTTGAGCAAAGAGATACGGCTGACTTCGAGAAGCAGGTTTGAGCCAAAGATGGGAATCACAATAGTCAGCATAAGCGTGAGGATCAATCCAAATAAAAAGCCGAGGATCACACTTAATATCGCCTGCGCCAGCACCGTCCGGTAGAGATCAGCATTGTGCGCGCCGAGCGCTTTCAACATGCCATATTCCCGACTGCGCGAGAGCGTGGATGTGTAAACGGTTAACGCCATCACAGCCAGCCCGATCAGGAAGCCAATCAGATTCATGATCGTGATCACATCCGTACTCATATCCTTGACTACCTGACGCTCCTGCGCGGCGAATTCGTTTCTCGTCTGAACCGTGACGTCCCTGACTTGAGCCTGGATGCAGGCGGCGACAACTTCCGGAGATTCTCCATCGTTCACTTTCACGAGCAGAAAACTGATGGTGTCGTAACTGCCGCGCATTTGTTCGAAATCTTTCATGGAGATGAAAGCCACCGAGTTGACCAGGCTTAAAGTTCCTTCAGAAAGACCTATCACTTTGAATTCCTCGCCGAGAATCTCAACTGTATCACCCAAGGCAATACCGGATTTCTCCGCGACATTGCGGTTGATGATCGCTTCTCCTTCGCCGGGCAGACTGCGCCCAGATGAAATTTCCCAGGGACCGCCGAGTTCAGCATTTTCCGGTAAGCCGATAATGTATGCCAGATTTCGCTCGTCACCTGCCACCACGTTGTTCGTCAAATAGTGGATAGGCGTGACCGAGGCAACACCGGGCACATACTTCACTTTTCTTACGGAATCAGGCAACGATGAAGAAGCCATGTGCATATTGCGTACATCAGCCTGCGAGACCCAGATGTCCGCGCCGCTATTTTCAATATAAGCTGTAACCTGCCGTTCGACGCCGGTAAAGACTGCGTCCAATGAAAGGATGAGAAGCAGGGCAAGCGCCACTCCGCCGACGGAGATCACCAGGCGAGCCTTGTTCTGAAAAAGGTTACGGAAAGCCAGTCGAATCATTTGCGAAAAACCTCCGCCGGCGCAAGGCTGGCTATCACGCGGGTTGGGAAGATGGCGGCAATCAGTGCCATGCCCAAACCGGCAAGCAATGCCTGTCCGCTATCCACAGGGTCAAAAACGATCAGAAATTGAGGGCGGGCGGACATGATCCATTGCGCTACACCATTTGCCAGCAAGATACCGAGCGCTGAACCGGCTACCGATGCAAACAGCGCCTGAGTTACCACGATTTGATAAAGAAAGCGATTCTTTGCTCCGATGGCTTTGATGACTCCATACTCACGCTGACGCTCCACTGTAGCAGTGTAAATGATCAACCCGACGATCATAGTCCCAACCAGAAAGGCAATCCCAACCATCAGTTTTAGCGGAGCGGAGAATATTTTAGCGAAAAGCTTGAGGTCATTGGCGGCCATTTCCTTTTTGGTGAGGGCGTCGACACCGGATATATCATTGAGCCGTTGGAGAATGTCATTCGGGTTTGCGCCACTCGAAGTTTTCAGCAAAAGGAAACTGGTCGCGCCCGGAGCCAAAAGCAACTCCTCGGCATCTTGTTTACGAATAAAGAAATAACTGGTCATCCAGGAGGTCGTGCCATTCGATAAGCCGACGATGGTGAAATCCTTTCCCATCACATCGACTTGATCGCTAATTTTTAATTTATGACGGTTAGCGAATATACGATCAAAGACTATTTCCCGTTTCGAGCGAGGTTCGCGGCCTGAGGTCAGTTCCCAAGGACCACCACCCTGTTTCGAGTCGTACCCGATCATATACGCGGGTTGTTTCTTACCATGCAGATCGAGAATGACGAACTGTGAGAGGATCGGAATCGCTTCATCCACACCCCGGATTGTTTCTGTTTTCTGGAAGATTCCCTCTGGCAACAGGGATGTTGCCCCGAGCAAGTTGACCACGTCTTCCTGGGCTACAACGATTGAACCGGGCGAATTGTCGAGGTACGAGGTGATCTGGCGATTCATCCCGGTCAGAAAGCCTTTGAGGATAAGGATCAACGCGACAGCCAACGCCACCCCGATAACGCTCAGAGCCAGGCGGGTCTTGTCTTGAAAGAGGTTGCGGCGCGCAAGGGACATGGTTCATTTCCTTTCAGTATATTTGCTTTGAGCATAGCGCCGAACCCGTATGGACACGAGCGCAAATCAGCGCAAAAGCATGTAGGTAAAACTACCTGTTTAGAGAAGGCTGGATCATAACGATTAAGAAATCCATCTGTATTTCGATAAAGCCTGTTTTCTTATAGCCCCAATATCAGCAATATTGCCTGTGTCATTACAGGCAGAATTGCCCTGAGACCATGTCAGTCACACACATATACTTGGCCATGCTTTTGATAATCAAACCGATATCAGCCCACTAAAGGATTGTTTATGGTTGAAAATACGTATCCATTGGATAAACTGAAGACCACTACTATT
>JBGPNQ010000489.1:0-3493 GCA_041487615.1 Anaerolineae bacterium | reverse complement strand
CAGCGGATCATCTTTGATCTGACGATTGAGTTCTGTCATCCGCGCCACGATCAAATCCACAAGTTCCGGTTTCATGAATCTTTCGGCCAGCCAGTGACGGAATTGTTCACTCTCATATTGCGGTCTCAAGGTGACGAACACAAAACGACGGCGCAGGGCATAATCCACCATCGCCAGCGAACGGTCGGCCAGGTTCATCAAGCCGATCAAATACAAATTCTGCGGCACGTAAAAGCGAGGCTCTTCGGGGTTGTGATAGATGAGCGGTACCGCGAAATCCGGTCCGCGTTTATCGGCTTCGATCAACATCAGCAGTTCACCGAAGATCAGGCTGAGATTGCCGCGGTTGATCTCGTCGATGATGAACACGTATTCCCTGTCCGGGTCGTTGATCGCCTTTTGGCAGAAATCGTAAAAGACACCGTTCTGTATCCCAAAGCTTCCGCCCTTGTTTTCCAGCGGTCGATAACCGCGCACAAAATCATCGTACGAATACGACTGGTGAAACTGGACCATCTCGAGCCGCTCGTGATCAATTTCCTTCATTAATGCATAGGCCAGTTTGCGGGCCAGGAAAGTCTTACCCACACCGGGCGGTCCCTGGACGATCATCGCCTTCTTGGATTCCAGCCGTGCAAGGATTTGTTCCAATTCTTCTTCTGACAGGAATACACCCGCTGTGATCAAGTCTTCCACGCTGTAGGGCTTGTGATTTTTCTTCGTCTCATCATCTACATTCTCATCCAGCGCTGCACCATTCTGGACGTGTTTGAGGAACCAGTCGTAATCCTGCTCGCCTCCCAGCCAGACGAAGTCTCTCAGTCGGTCTGCATAATCCTTGAACCTGTAACTAACGTCCGTTCGCAAGCGCCAAATCGCCTTTCGATTGGTGAAGAAATACCAGGCTTTTTCGTTGAAGTTCGGATCCCATTCCACTTCGACAATTCTTCCGTCATTGCGGTTGGCAACGATCGTGCCCACTGCCTTGATGGACATGCGCGAGACAGTCTGGTTGCGCGCGTCGAAGGGGAGTCCCCTACGTTGAGTCGAGACCCCCTTGATGGCGATTTTATCGTTGACTCGCATGGCGAAGACATCTGTGGTAATGCGGCTTTGATTCCCGTTCTCCCAAATACCTTCCTCCAAAAACCGTTCGGTCTGATCGGCGGGATCTTTATCGTCCCAATACGCACCCACCAGCCAATAGTTGATGCCACCCCAGGCGCGGTATTCCGCTTCTTTTGATTCAGCGATTTGTCTGATGCGCTCGTTTTCTGCTCCCCACGCGCCCAGTGAGACCTCCGCGAAGGGTTTGCCTTCTTCCAGGAATGATTGTATCGTTGATAGATAGTATCTTGAGTTCAATCCACCCTCAGGCAACCGAATTCCCAAATACGAGCGGTTCGTCTGATCGAGGCTCAGGAACGTATCTGGACGTATCCAGAATAGAGCCATGGTCAGGTTGACGTTGGTCTGCTTGACGGTCAGCGCCTCATCGAATGCCTGTAGGAAGTCACTAATCTCCAAAGGGTTATCTTCAAGTGCCAGATGGAAAACGCGCCACAACCTTTGCACATCATCCGCCCGCCTCGATGCCTGCGCTGAGAAAAACCATGACCTCATATTGTTGAGCAGTGGCACACCGTCAAGATCTTCAGGCAGTTCGCTCTTCAATTTGAAATAGGCTTTGACCTGCTTGATGATGGCAAGTCGCTGGTCATAGCCGATGCGACGATTGAACACGCCAAAAAACGTGAACGGATCGATCTCTCGAAGCAGAGAACGCGCGCCATCCATGTCCTTATCGTACAGCTGCGTAATTACAAAACCTTCTCTGCGCAATTCTTCCAAAAAGGAAATTAGTTCGTCCTGCCGTGTTTCCCACCTCGTCAACTCCCTTGCCAATTCCTTATATATTGGAATCCAAGTAAAGTTTCTAACCATATCCGAATTTTAGCATAGAAGAATCCCTGCCACGGAGAACACAGAGATCTGTGAGAAAAAACTCAAAAACATTGCCGGTCCCATGTCCCGGACTTTTCAACATTGGAACTTTCTCCATTAAATTGCGTCCTATCCTCAACAATGGCAAGAAGGAGAAGAGAATGAAACGAGCAAGCTTTATCGTATTTGTACTCGTGTTATGGCTGGCAACATGCAAAGCACCTGAACCGAAAACCGTCACGCCGACGGACACTCCCCAGCCGACCGAAATGCCGGCAACGGAAACCGCGGTTCCTCCTACGCCGACGGAGGCATCATCCCCGCAGGGGGCTCCCGTTTCCGCGGGCAAACTTCCCGCCCCACCGTTCGACGCTCAAACCTATGCCAATGAAGGAGCCGGCTTTGCGCTGGATATTCCCGCCGCCTGGACAATAAACGAAACAGTGGTCGGTCCACGTGGAACGCAGATCTTATTCGTATCAAAGCCTGAACTGGCAGACGCGGCGACCATGCCTGAAGGCGAGGCACGCGTCGCTGCCACGATTTACCAATGGGATCCCAAGAACGATCTCAACGCCTATGTAGACCATTGGAAAACAGCATGGCAATCATCAGGATTCACGATCCTAGATGAGCAGCCACGTACGCTGGAACTCGGTCTGCCCGCCGTGCAATTCATAGTCCGAAGCTCTGATACAGAGACTGTATTCCTCGTCACCGCGCTGACGGATCAATATCTTGTTCTCTCCGGCGAAGGAGACCTGGAACTCGTCAAACAGATTGTGCAAAGACTGAGGCCGATTTCGTAATATTAATGACCACAGAGTCACAGAGAGCACTGAGATTCTTGTTTAGTTCGGGACGAAAGGAGAGACTGCATTCGCCGCTCCTGTAGACGACGCGCCGGATATAAAGCCACGGATTTTGTCGCCATGGCGCCACCCGCCGCACTGATTGGCACGGATTGATTTATTTTTGTTCCGTGAAATTCGTGGCTAAGCTCTTTGTTTTTTTTCTTCGCGGTAACTCAACTCATTCCACGCATAAACAATTCCCCGAATTTTTCCGCGACCTTTACCAATGCCTGGTTTGTATCCTGTGGCATCATCAAGAACTGCTCGGTAAAGCCATAATTGAAATCGAGTTCTTCATTCAGTGTCCTGTATCTTAACGAATTTCGCTTCGGATGATAATTCAGCAGTATCGTGTTCCAGCGAGCCAGGGTCCGTATCTGCTCGCGGATTTCCGGTTGCAGCGAGTCAGGAATTGAGGCAAACCACTCGGAGCCAAAAACATATAACCCAAACAGGGATGCCTTGTGTTGCTGATTGAAATCCAGGAGTTCACTATAGCCGGTGTTGTATAGCGGAGCAAATCCTTTTTCGATAAAGATATTCTCTGATTTAGAAAAGTCCGTTTGCTCCTGCTCGGATAGGTACATCTTCACGCCAATGCAAAAACTATGTGCCTGTCTTTGGAAGGCGAGATCACCATAACGGATGAGCAATACATCCGGTGGCGCAGCTTTACGCGGGAAGTACATCTCCAT
>JBGPNQ010000488.1:0-3498 GCA_041487615.1 Anaerolineae bacterium | reverse complement strand
GGGAAGCAATATCGAGAGCGTCTTTGTGATTGAGCTCGACGATCTGCGATTTGGATAAAAGCAACTCAGCAAGTGGGACCGTGACCTCGTCCAGTTGGATGCGGCCGTTCATCGGCAGTTTGTGACACATTTCGAAGTTGCCGACAAAGATATCCACGTGTCGTTCGCTGTTGGGATCCAGATAGATCTGGCGTTTCGTTCCATTCAGCACGTTGAACTGACGATGCGATTCGTATCCCATCTCAAGAAAGAACGGTTCGATCCTTCTGCGCTCGTTGTCCGCAACCACAAAATCAAGATCGCGATATTCGCGTGCGAAGAACCTTTGAAAATCCCCACTCCTGACGCGGATAGCCAACCCACCGATCGCGCGCATGAGAATTGAACTCGCACGCGCGGCTTCGAGCAATCGGTGCAATTCATCGAGGATGTCAGGTAGAATTGGCATAAGAAAGTATGAAGTCAGTACTTCCTAACTCACAGACGATTCCATTTTAACCGCAATCCTTCACAATTCAAGATGGGTTTCAGCGGATTTTTCATATTCGAGTCCGCATACCCACTGCCGGCAAACGGATAATCGTGCAACAGAGAGGAGAGCTACAATGACCCAAACGATAAACGACTTAATGCACAAAGGGCTGATTATCTGCCTGCCGGGCGCGTCGCTTGGTCAGGTCGCGGCGATGCTTACGGAACATCATGTCCACGCACTGGTGGTTGCAGAGCAAGCCGACCGCCCTTTGGGCATCATATCCGATTTTGACCTGCTGGCCGGCGAATGGCTTTCGGTGGACGATGAAAGCCTGAACGCCATGCGAAAGCTGACCGCGCGCGACCTCATGACATCTCCAATAGAAACTGTGGATGCCAGTACACCCGTGAATGAAACCGCAAGACGGATGGACGCCCGGGATGTCCATCGCATGCTCGTGATTGAAGCCGGTACGCCTGTGGGCATCATCTCGATCTCGGATTTTGTGGCCGGCATTGCCGACCAGGAGGAAGTAAAACGCAAGACCGTTGGCGATGTGATGTCGGATACTTTTTTGGTATGCCGGGAGGATAATACGGTTCTCTCTGCGGCACGCACCATGACACAGGCCGGCTGGCGATCGATCATTGTGGTTAATTCCAAAGGCAAACTGGAGGGCGTCATATCCGGTCACGACCTCGTACGTCTGGCGGGAGATATTGTCGACGAAAATCTAAAAGTGAGTGAACTGATGAATCGGAACTTCATCACGATCGATATTAACTCCAGCCTACAGCAGGCTGCGGATCTGATGATTCAGAACCACCAGCATCGCGTGATCGTTATTGATGAGAACGATTCAGATAGCTTTCCGCTGGGTGTTATTTCCTCATTTGATATGGTTGCTGAAATGGCAAGACCCGGATCCATTTGGCAAAGGTAATGACAAGATTTCCTTACAAACAGGGACAGATGGCGGCTGCGTCTGTCCCTGTTTTGTTTATATGTGCTATTCAACCGGAATTTCGGTCTGAACCTTATCCATATCAATGCCACCGCGCTTGCGATAGGCTTTGAAGCCGTAGTAAATCGCAGCCGAAACCACATAACATCCAGCCAGGAATGCGATCGACCATCCATTCTTGAAACTAATCCCATACAGCCCGGGTCCTTCGCCGCCTGTATTGAGCCAGGGATCGAACATCCATTCCACGAGGAGAAAGGCTAGGAAACCGCCAAAGATCACGCCAGCGATGGTAATCAATGGAATCCCGGCCACCTTCATCTGGGCGATTGGAGAGGCATTGAACAATTCCTTCTTTTTGTACGGCAAAAGAATGGCAGCGATGGCAGTACCAAAGTACATGATCGCGATTCCCTGCGTTGCTGCGAGCGTAGCCGTGTAAAAACCGCCTGTGCCGTCGGGATTCGCGCCTACATTATAGGCATACAGATACGAGATAAATATCGCCGGAACTACCATCAACAACATGGCATTGACGGGTGTCCCGTTGTTGCTCAATTTTGCAACCCCCTCAGGGAGGAAGCGATCAAAGGCAGCCGCAAAAATCACGCGGGTCGAGGAAAGGAACAACGTTCCTGCCCAGCCAAACCACCAGAAACTCATGAGAAGGATCACCACAATTTGAAGGAGGCGGCTGCTCGTGAGGAAGACTGCCAGCAAAGCCGGATACGGCCAGACAGGCAGCGGAGGTTTATCGGCAACATAACCCCAGGCATAATTCCACCAGGCGCCATTGGCCTGCATGTAGAAATTCCATCCAATGGTCTTTGCGACACTGAGGAAGAAAACAATTCCGAGCACGGTCACAGCTCCAAGCGCCCATGCCATGCCAGAGAAATTGCGTTTGTAATCCGTAGCGCCGCGAACTTCACCATACAGGGTTGCACCCCAGTTCGGCCACAAGTTGAAGAACACCAGCCATGGAAGCGTGAGGAAAACCAGACCAAGCGTACCACCTGCAATTGGTGTCGCTGCACCGGCGTCCGTCCCAGCCTGGACTGTGGCGTCATATGCGCCCGGCTGGGAACCGAACAAGGCTGTTGCATTTGAATCGAAACCGGATTTAAATGCGTCCTGCGATCCGGTCAGGAGCATGACGATCAGGATCAAGAGTCCAACCATGCCGGCGTAGAAGGAATACTTTTGAACACGGGCGTAGGTCTTCATACCCAGCGCAATCACAATGGACACGAAACCTAATGCAACCAGTGTGCTAACGAACAGCGGCGTACCTTTTCCCGAAAACCACAATGCCAGGTCTTTTTGACCCAACACACCGAGCAGCGGAGTCAGCACAAACTGGCGCAACATATCACCGTAGATCGGGGTCCATAACCAAAGCGTGAACCACCAGCCGGTAATGGAGAGAATGAAACCGGCACCTCCTCCAAAGATACGCGTCATCCAGACATAATCACCCCCGGAACGCGGCATGACCGCGATCAGTGAAGAATATACGATGATCTCGAAGATCAAAAAGACGGCGCTCACGACCAATCCGTTGATCATGCCGCCGCCAAAGAAATACATCTGGCTGAAGCTGTAGAAGCCCAACGTCACAATGTTGATCGAAAAGAATGCGTAGATGAACGCATCAAAGACCGACCACGAACGAACGAGACCGGTTGCCTTACGGACGAACAAGTTAGTCATGGCTCTCTCCTCTTTTGGTAATTTTGCTTGTCTTGAAATACTTATGTTTCATAACACGTTAACACCCGGAGAGTTATTCTGTTGCCAGTGCACAATTCTCGACGGACAGCTTGCATGGGTGTGGATGCAGCTGCCTTTCAAAACCTTTGCCACGGATTATACAAATTCGCACGGATTTCATGAATGAATCCGTCGAATTCCAGGAAAACTGTCCCGAAAAGGGATTTTCGCAAAAAATTCAAAGGAGGTTCCCTGGGGTAGCTCGCCGGAGCGTTGACCCCTGCGGAACTGGTCCCAGAAAAAGCAAATATACAGACAGACCGCGAAATTGCGGCCTGTTTGCCAT
>JBGPNQ010000487.1:0-3517 GCA_041487615.1 Anaerolineae bacterium | reverse complement strand
CATATGTTTCATTTATCAATAATCCTCCTGTGAAGATCCCGAGTTTTCGCAAGAGGTGCAATCTTTTATTATACCAACCCGCAAAAGATACCCGTTTTTGCAGTCCTTAGACGGCGAGTGCGCCCGCAACGACGGGATGAATCAGGTTGTAATGAAATAGAAAGGTCCCATGTTATACTCCCAGCAACTTCGAAAACCCGTCGGGGTTATTTCTAGCAGACCCCGCCGGTAGGATCAAACTTGCCGGACACCGAATTCAACGAAGAAGATGTTTTGACTCGCGCATCACAAGGTGATCGCGATGCGTTTGGTCTGCTCTATGGACGCTACATAGAACGCATCTTCAACTACGTTTACTATCGAACGGGGAATCTCCATGATGCGGAGGACCTCACTGCCCGCGTCTTTCAACGGGCAATGAACCACATCCAGAATTATACGGATCGTGGTGTCCCATTCTCAGCATGGTTATATCGCATCGCTCATAACCTGGTAGCCAACTGGCATCGCGACCGAAGCCGCAGGCAGGAGATCCCCATCAATGATGTGCCCATCCTGCCGTCAAAAGGTGATCACCCGGAGAGGAACCTTGTCCATTCGCAGGAACAGGAGGCGCTTTTGCGACTTATCCGACGCCTGCCGTCAGAACGACAGAATCTTCTCATCCTCAAGTTCGTAGAGAACATGTCGAATGCGGAGATCGGCGCGATCATGGGACGCAGCGAAGGAGCTGTGAAAAGTCTATACCATCGCACTCTTCTCGCCTTGCGAGACCAGTTGGGTGACCAGAACATCAACCTGGACAACGACTAACGAGTAGGAAGTAAAGAATTTATGAAGCACGATTCTGATGATCAACTATCTGCGCTCGAAGCGCATCTTGCTGGAACGCTAAAACCCGTCACGCCTCCAAAGGACCTGGTCCTGCGTCTGCGTGAACGGATCCACTTCCCTCAACGCGATGAGATCGCGTCGCAACTTGGCAATTGGAGGAGACTCTTCCTGGTCTATGGCGGAGTCATGTCTGGATTGCTGGTAATTATTACGATTGCTCGGGCGTTCTTCTATCTTGTAGGTAGAAGACACATGTAGATGTCCAGGCAAATGAAAGACCTCAAGGGTTTTCGCCTGGCGTACCCTTGGGGTCTATTTTTAATATCTGCCCACAAAAATCCTTGGCCTCTGCCACCAGATCCACATTTATCGGCAGTTTGAATTCCTCGGTAACGCGCAGAGTTAGATGGTCAGCAATCAACCGCAAGTCGGGGGAAAGGAGCGGATCATTTTTCAGCAGGTTGAGCAAATCGTAGGCGCTGGCGCTGGGGGGACGAATCCCGCGGCGAGTCAGATATTCCCGAATGGCGATTCCCGCCGCGCGCCGCGCACAGACGCGTGCCTGTCCCTCATTGGCACGTTCACGAGCCTGGGCGGCTTTTTCGAATTCGGCCTCGATTTCAGGATGCCAGTTACTCATGGCGCGAATTATACAATGCCTTCAATATGTTTATAATTCACGTGCCAAAGGAGGCAGACGATGAAAACAGGAAATCACTTTCCAAAAGCAGCGTCGATTATTAGCACAATGCTGATAATATCCTGCATGTTGCCTGGCATGATTCCCTTGAAGTCGCAGCCGAAAGGACCCATGCCGAAAATGGAGACAGATGCGAGTGCCGTTATTAAAGTATTAAGCGGGAAGGATTGGCATTACCTGCAGGCGCTCGCCAAGGAACAATATACGGAGGCCGATTCTGCCAAGCCCGGCACGCTAACCTATACAGTGAATATTACGGATGACCTGCCAGTATACTTTGTCTATGGCTGGTGTACTGTTGATGAGGCAACATTGAAGCAGAATTTCGAGCACATTAAGATCAAACTTTACATCAACGACAATGAGCTTGGAAAGGACGTTGTGCAGAACTTATCCTACACAACGCAGGCTAACTTAACCTGTCTTGATTATGGCGTGTTGACATCCGATTGGACCGACGGCGAGTACAAGCTCAAAGCTGTCGCGACCTTCGATCAAAAGCTCAATGATGGGATGAATGACTACGACGCGGGAGACTATATCTTCGAATACAATGTCACGGTAAAGAAACAAAAAGGAGGCTCCACCGGACTCCTTCCTAAATCAGTCTACAAACCTGTATTTTAGCAAGGTCCAGACAGCCGCAAATGCGTCCTTTAGTTTGATCTTCTTTCCCTGTGAATAATCACGTGGATTAAACGTGATGGGCACCTCGAAGATGCGATAGTGACGCTTGAGAATCTTGGCAGTGAACTCCGGCTCGAAGTCGAAGCTCCTGGCGCGGATGTTTATGCCCTCGAGCACGCCGCGGCGGAACACCTTGTAGCCGGTTTCCATATCGGTCAGGATGGTGTCATACAGGATGTTGGTCATGGTGGTTAGCAATCGGTTGGCGATCAAGTGCCAGAACATGGTCACACGGTGAGGCCCACCGAGGAAGCGGGAGCCGTAAACCACATCGGCGATGCCTTCAACGATGGGTTTGATGAGCTGCGGATAGTCGCGTGGATCATATTCCAGATCAGCATCCTGGATCAAAAGGATGTCACCTTGTGCCGCTTTCAACCCGGTCACGACTGCCGCGCCCTTGCCTCTGTTGTTTTCATGCAAAATGACTCGCACCTTTCTTTTTCCATCCAGTTCCTTGAGCAGGGCGCGCGTTCCATCAATGGAACCGTCATCAACAACTATGATTTCGCTTGCTAATTTTTGTGCCTGCACCCTCTTGAGGGTTTCGTTGATATTGCTGGCTTCGTTATAGACAGGGATGACAACAGATAGGTTCATATTGCCAAATTATATACGAGAATTCCTGGCAGGCCCTCAATTTCCGTTCTAGCTACAGAGCTCCTGGAGAAAAGCTCAAAGTTCTCTGCCCTCTCGCAACAGGAACCGCGCGGCATGAATGATGTTGACCGTGTGGCAAAGTTAACAGAACTGTTGACTCTTCTTATATGCAGATGCAATCATGTGTGTGGGGAGATTGTTATAAGAAGCAGTATAATTCGACTGCAATTAAGAACGAATTTATGAGCATCCCTCATTGGGAGGTGTTATGTCCAATCCCCTTGGAAAACCATCAGCCGGTACTCCTGCCGTATTCTCACCGCCACCAATTAATACCGTGGATGACACGGGACTTTCCGCGTTGTGGTTGCAGGACCTGGCTTTAAAAATCCTATATTCGCAGGGCTACATGAGCGGTTTCAAGATCGCCGAACTGATTGCCCTGCCGTTTGCAGGTGTTACCGATTTAATTCTGGAGGCGCTAAAACGCGAGAAACTGATCGAGGTCAAATCATCACAAGGTGGGCTTGGGGAGGGGGCGTATACGTATGGAATCACTGGAGCAGGCGTCACCCGGGCACGTGAGGCATTGGAGCGCAGCCAGTACGCCGGGGCTGCGCCGGTCCCTTTTGAAGTCTACAACGAATCCATCCGTCGTCAAAAAAGTGGACGGTTGACGGTCACGACTCGGACGAT
>JBGPNQ010000486.1:0-3563 GCA_041487615.1 Anaerolineae bacterium | reverse complement strand
TTTGTTGCCTACGTGCGCGAGATTGCTGATGAAAATAATTTTCCGTTCGAAAACATCATTCTGGGGGGCGATCATTTGGGACCCAACGTCTGGCAGAGCGAACCTGCCGAATTTGCCATGCAAAAATCGGAGGAGCTGATCCGGGAGTATGTACAGGCAGGGTTTACCAAGATCCATCTCGATTGCAGTATGAAACTTGCCGATGATCCCGCTGGCGTTTTGAATGTGGAAGTCATTGCAAAGCGCGCAGCAAGGCTGGCGAAAGTAGCTGAAGATTCCCTCACCTCTGACCCTTCTCCTCTCAACGCGCGTGGGAAACTGCGCTATGTCATCGGCACGGAAGTCCCCATTCCTGGCGGCACAATATCACACGAAGAACGCGTAACGGTGACAAAGGTTGATGATGTGCGTCAGACGATCGATGTGATGCGGGATGCGTTTGATCGTGCAGCCTTGCAGTCTGCGTGGGAGCGAGTGATCGCGGTGGTTGTTCAGCCTGGCGTGGAATTTGGTGATGATTTTGTCTTGCCCTATCAACCCAATGCGGCACGTGAGTTAAGTCAATTCATCGAAGGGCAGGCATTGATCTATGAAGCGCACTCCACGGATTATCAGACGCGTCAGGCTTTGAAGAATCTGGTGCACGATCATTTTGGAATTTTGAAGGTCGGACCCGGACTGACATTCGCTTTCCGTGAAGCGATTTTTTCCCTTGCGCTCATAGAAGATGAATTGTTTCCAGTGAACGAACGCTCGAATATCATCCAGGTGTTGGATGATGTAATGGTGAAAAATCCCGGGCACTGGGAAAAATATTACCATGGAGATGCAGAACAGCAGGCTTTCAAACGCAAGTTTAGTTTGAGTGACCGCATTCGATATTACTGGATTCGGCCTGAAGTACAGCGCGCGCTTCAGGAGCTGAAAAAGAATCTGGTGGGAAGACAGATCCCGGATGCACTGTTGAGTGAATATGCCCGATTTGATATGGATGCTACTTCCATTGTAGATGGGATGATCTCAGCCAGAATTTCAAACGTACTGGATGATTATGCAGTTGCTTGTGAGATGAGGTAGCCGAAGAATCTGTATTCGATACTTTATCTTCGGTGTCTACTCAACCAGAGCTCAATATGACATTTCTTAAATAATTCCACCTTCGGTGAGGCGACGCAGGTTGCCAAAAACTTCTTCAATTTCGATCATCGTTACCGGGCGGTCATCATCGCGATGTTTGAGAGTCCCTGATTTTGTTTTCTCCACGATCAGTTCGCGAATCGAAATATTTCTGGATAGCGACTCTTTAACGAGTTGTGCTCCCTGAGCATATCCGATTACCGGGTTCAGCGCAGTCACGATGATTGCATTCCTCGAAAGCCAGCCTTCCGCTTTTTCGCGGTTGGCTTTCAATCCGACGATGGCACCTTGTGTAAATGCTTTCACTGCGCCGATCATGATTTGCATCTCTTCAAAGAGACAGTGCGCGATGACAGGCATCATCACATTCAATTCCAACTGCCCGGCCTGAGCCGCAAGTGCCACCGTTGTATCACAACCCACCACATAAAACATCGCCATATCCAACATTTCCGCCATTACGGGATTCACCTTCCCGGGCATGATGCTCGAACCGGGCTGCAAGGATGGGAACTGAATTTCATCCAGGCCAGTGGCGGGACCCGAGGCCAGCAAACGCAGATCATTCGCAATGCGGATCAAGGTCAATGCCACTGTGCGCAGGGAGGCCGAGAACGAAACCGCGTCCGCCATGGATTGCATCGATTCGAATAAATCATCGGATGTCTGCAACTTGAGTCCGGTCAATTCCGAGAGTTTCTCCAGCATGTGTGCGTGATATTCAGGATGAGCGTTCAAACCCGAGCCGACAGCTGTCCCGCCGATGCCCAGGCGACTCAACATTTCTGCTGCGTCATGAATACGCTTTGTATCTCGTTCAATGGCTTTGGCATACGCGCCGAATTCCTGCCCAAGTCGTACGGGCACAGCATCCTGCAAATGTGTTCTGCCAGATTTGACGATATCATCGAACTCCATGGCTTTTGTGTTCAATGCGGAAACAAGATCGGCGAGAACAGTTACCAGTTCATCCACGCGCCATAAACATCCAAGGCGAATTGCTGTGGGAACTGTGTCATTGGTGGACTGCGCCATGTTGACATGGTCATTTGGATGCACCAAATATTCACCAGGTTTCCCGCCCATGATCTGTGTGGCGCGATTGGCGATCACCTC
Organism: Anaerolineae bacterium; assembly: GCA_041487615.1. Lineage (GTDB taxonomy): Bacteria > Chloroflexota > Anaerolineae > Anaerolineales > Villigracilaceae > Defluviilinea. The sequence continues at coordinate 1,310 of JBGPNQ010000486.1, read as the reverse complement.
GTTAACGTTCATGTGATGACTTGTCCCCGCACCCGCCTGGATTGGATCAACGACAAATTGATCGTTCCACTTCCCATCAATAACTTCCTGTGCAGCTTCGATAATTGCGTTGGCCCGGTCGCTATCCAGCAGGCCAAGATCACGGTTGACTTCCGCCGCGGCCCGTTTGATCATCGCCATGGACCAGATGAAGGCAGGTCTCGGCTTCAGGCCTGAGATCGGAAAATTTCCAACTGCCCGTTGGGTCTGCGCGCCATATAAAGCATCTGTTGGGACATGGACCTCCCCCAAAGAGTCGCGTTCAATACGTGTGGTTGCGTTCATGCCGATACCTCCTGAAGCATGGATAAAAGGAAGCAGTTGAATAATAACACGGCACAAAAAAGTGAGCGCCGCACTCCAGGTGACTGTCACCTACCGCTTGTTTCACGCATAACATGCGTAAGTTAACAGTTCACTTGAATTTATAGGCTGAAATTCAATATTCAAGTCAAGTAAATTATGCGGCACTTTGTAATTTTACGGCAGCAGATTACCGGCCAGGAGTAAGCAACTGAGTCCCCTACCCGGTTACTTTGAAGAATACTTCCACGACCTGAGGGTCGAAGTGTTTCCCTGATTGCTCATGAATAAAGTTAAACGCATCCTCTTTTTTCCAGGCAGGGCGATATGGACGATCGGAAATAAGGGCATCCCAGACATCTACAATTGCAAACAGACGCGCAGCCAGAGGAATTTCCCCGCCTTTCAACCCGCGAGGATATCCGGTGCCATCCCATTTTTCGTGATGGCAGAACGGAATATCGAGCGCAGGCCTCAAATATTCAACGGGGTAAAGCATGTCGTAGGCCAGTTGCGGATGCCTGCGCATGACTGCCCATTCCGCGTCGGTAAGTTTGTCCGGTTTATGCAGAATGGAATCGGGAATACCCAGTTTTCCCATGTCGTGTAGAAGTGCACCATGACGAATGTAGACCAAATCCTCTCCCTGAATGCCGAAGGCCTTGGCCAACTGCTGAGTCAGATTTGCGACCCGTTGGCTATGACCTTCAGTCTCCCGATCGCGCAAATCCATGGCATGAGACCAGCCCGCGATGGTTGCATCGTAGGCGTCCAGGAGTCGTTCATGTGCCTTTTGAAGTTTTTCGCGTTCCTGCACAAGCTTGTGATAACGGTTAAGGCGCGTGATGCCGATCAATCGTGCGCGTAGTTCAAAGCGATCGAAGGGCTTGGAGATGAAATCATCGGCTCCAGCCTTCAAACCGGTCAATAGCGATTCGCGATCATCCAGCGCGGTCAGGATGATGATG
>JBGPNQ010000485.1:0-3587 GCA_041487615.1 Anaerolineae bacterium | reverse complement strand
GCCAGAAATTGGCGCAATTGCAGGCCCGGGGCGACCGAAGTGCCCAGGAACAAATCGAGACCTACCGCAAACGGTTTAATCTTGACAAGCCATTCATCTGGCAATATTCCACCTGGGCGGTGAATTTCGTGCGTGGCGACTTTGGTCTTTCCTTTGAATATGAGAGACCCGTACGCGACATGCTCGGCGACCGCATGAGCATGACAATCATCTTGGGCGTTGCCACGCTCATTGTGGCCTGGATTCTTGCCATCCCACTGGGTGTCTATTCCGCGGTGAAACAATATTCACTAGGTGACCAAATCGTCACAACGCTTAGTTTTGTCGGTCTGGGCATGCCCGGATTCTTGCTGGCTTTGCTAATTCTTTATTACGCGATTACGGTATTGAACATCGACGCCACGGGCCTGTTTAGTAAGGATTTCGTGGATGCACCCTGGAGCGGGGCCAGAGTGGTCGATTTGTTCAAGCATCTTTGGATACCTGCGATTATTAGTGCCATCACCGGTGTCGGCGGTTTGACCCGAATCATGCGCGGTAATCTCCTGGATACACTTGGCCAGCCCTTTGTAGAAGCTGCTCGTGCTCGCGGACTTACCAATGGAACGGTCATTTGGAAACATGCAGTGCGCATTGCCATCAACCCGTTGATCGTTATTCTGGGTTCAGAGGCCATACCCGGCATTATTGGCGGCACAGGTTTGGTTTCTGTGGTGCTGAATTTGCCGACGATCTTTCCTCTCTATATCGATTCGTTGCGCAAGTTGGACATGTATATGGCCGGGACCTGCATAATCTTGATCACATTTTTGACCCTGATCGGCAATCTCCTGGCAGACATCACCCTGGCCTGGGTGGATCCGCGCATTCGTTTGGAATAATGAAGACGGGTCAACTGATGATGCAGTACCGTTATCTCGGTTACACGGGACTTAGAGTCAGCGAGCTGTGTTTGGGTGCGATGACGTTTGGTCGTGAAGCATCAGAACCAGTGAGCTACCAACTGTTGGACCGTTTTGCGGAGGCAGGTGGTAATTTCATCGATACGGCCGACGTGTACTCGCAAGGCATCTCAGAAGAAATTCTGGGGCGCTGGCTTAAAGGGAAACAGCGCGATGATTATGTTATTGCCACCAAAGTACGCTTCGCAATGGGTACAGGTCCTAACGATGTTGGTCTCAGTCGCAAGCATCTTTTCAGTGCTGTGGAAGACAGCTTGCGCCGACTCGATACCTCGTATATTGATCTTTACCAGGTTCACATGTGGGATGTCGGCACGCCCTTGGAAGAGACTCTCGGCACGCTCCATATGTTGGTGGAGGCAGGCAAGGTGCGCTATCTAGGAGCAAGCAACTATGCAGGCTATCAATTGCAAAAGGCAATTGACATCAGTCGCCAAAATGGCTGGGAACCTTTTGCATGTTTGCAACCGCTCTATAATCTGCTCGACCGATCTTTCGAATGGGAGCTTGGACCGGTCTGCGCGGCGGAGGGAGTGGGGGTGATTCCCTGGAGCCCATTGCGCGGCGGTTGGCTGAGCGGGAAATACAAGCGCGGCATGTCGAGCGCCCCGCCTCAGACCCGCGTAGAAGATGCAGGAAAGCATGGCTGGAGCGAATCCTGGGATTCATACGCCAACGAACGTACCTGGCAGGTGATCGACTGTCTCTCGGACATGGCGAAAGAGCTGCAAAAGACATCCGCGCAGGTGGCACTGAATTGGTTATTACAGAAATCCGTTGTCACTGCACCCATTATAGGGGCCCGCACCCTGGCACATTTGGATGATAATCTTGGTTCGACCGGTTGGTCTTTGACCGCCGAACAGGTTGCAAAGCTGGATCAGGCCAGTGATTTGCCTTTGCCTTATCCGTATGAATCGCTGGCTCAACAGCGTGCCGTTCGGGGCCGCTGAATAGTGATCGTAGACCCAATCAAGGTCAAGGAGAAGAAACCATGGCTGTCGCAGAACAAACTATCGATGGTACTCCAAAGAAACAGGCGCAGGTTAGCCAGAGTTACTGGAGTTTGGTCTGGTGGAAATTTAAGCGTAATCGCGTGGCTGTACTTGGCGGAACCATTTTGCTCGCGTTTTACTTCTCGTTCGTGATCATTCCTGAATTCGTTTCGCCATACGCGCTTCAGCATATCTCAGACTATGTGGAAGCCGCTCCCACCAAGATTCACTTCGTCGATCAGGCTGGAAAATTCCACCTGCAGCCGTTTATTTATGGAATGACGCGCAAAATCGATATAGTGAAGCGGACTAGAATCTATGTTGAAGACACCTCGCAGAGCTATCCAGTCTCACTATTTGTGCATGGTGATCCCTACAAATTGGTGGGGCTCATACCCACTGATATTCACCTTTTTGGTGTCGATCGAAAAACCTATCCAAAGGCCGTTATCCTGATCATGGGCTCTGATGCGCTTGGACGAGATTGGTTCACGCGCATCCTCTATGGTGGCCGCCTCTCGATGATGATTGGTTTGATCGGGCAGATCATGACCATCTTGTTCGGTACGATTCTTGGAGTAGCTTCGGGCTTTTACGGTGGAGTGATTGATATGATCATTCAACGTTCAACCGAATTCCTGAGCGCCATACCAGATATCCCCTTGTTTATGGCGTTGGCTGCGGCCATCCCCAACTATTGGACGCCGATCGCGGTTTACTTTATGCTGACGGTTATCTTATCCTTCGTGCGCTGGGGCGGGCTGGCACGTCAGGTACGGGGACTCATTCTATCGCTGCGTGAGCGTGAATATGCCCTCGCTGCGAAGAGCGCAGGAGCATCGGATAGCCGCATCATGTTCCGGCATCTGCTTCCCGGCACCATGAGCCATGTGATTGTAATTGCCACGCTCGCCATTCCAAGCATGATACTCACGGAAACCGCGTTGAGTTGGTTGGGTCTCGGTTTGCGCCCGCCACTTACCAGTTGGGGCGTCCTGCTGCAAGATGCTGCAACCGTTCGCGCCATTCATACGACTCCGTGGGAACTGTTCACAGTACCATTTATCCTTGTCACAATTCTGGCATATAACATGCTTGGCGATGGCCTGCGTGATGCCCTCGACCCTTACGGTTCGCGCTAACTTTATGGAGACCGCCATGAATGAACCCTTAATCGAAGTAAAAGATCTTCACGTGGAATTCGATGTCCGTGCGGGTATCGTCAAAGCCGTCGATGGACTTACCATGACCATCAATCGCGGCAAGACTCTGGGCGTGATCGGCGAAAGTGGCTGCGGTAAATCCGTGACCGCCCGCGCTATCCTCAACATGATTCCCTTGCCTGGCAAAATAACCGAGGGTGAAATTATCTACCATCGCCGCCGCACAAAAGATGGCCAGCCTCAGTTGGATGATATTCTTGATCTGACCAAGACCGAACCGAATGGCAAAGCCATCCGCTCAATTCGCGGTGGCGAAATTGGCATGATCTTCCAGGAACCGATGAGTTCGCTTACGCCAGTATATACTGCGGGAACACACATTAATGAAGCAGTCAGCCTGCACCACTTGACTCCTGTTCGAAAAGTCGGCGACCAGATCGCGGAACAAGTGATGGCTCATCGCCAGG
>JBGPNQ010000484.1:0-3619 GCA_041487615.1 Anaerolineae bacterium | reverse complement strand
GGTGGTTGCATTATTTGCTCTTCGTTTTCGCTTCGCTTGGCCTGGGTTCATGCCCTAACTATACCCGTTATTCGGATAGGCTCTAAGCAAATCACGGGCGGCGCTAGGGGAGAACACATAGGTCTCAGAGTTTTTCTCAGAGTCTCAGTGATCTCTGTGGCAATATTTTATATCGCTTTCATTTCACCCCAGTTTTTCCCATAGCGCGCTTCGGTGGAGAGTGGGATGCTCATTGGAAAAGCATTTGACATGGTTTCCTTCACGATTTGAGCGGTTTCTTCCAGTTCGCCTTCCGGACACTCCAGTACCAACTCATCGTGAACTTGTAACAACATCTTGGCTTTCAATCCAGCTGCCTGGAGCGCAGGCGGGATTCTTAGCATGGCGATCTTCAGGATGTCTGCGGCAGTACCCTGGATCGGAGCGTTGATGGCTTCGCGTTCCTCGCGGTTCTTGAGCTGGACATTTTGTTTGCTCTGCAATGCGGGGAAGTAGCGCCGGCGCCCCAGCAGCGTTTCCACATACCCCTGTTGTGCGGCAAGCTTGCGAATGCCATCGAGATATTTTTTGATCCCCGGGAATTTCTGGAAATAGGTTTTGACAAACTCCTCTGCCTCTCCGAGTGTCAGGTCGGTTGTGCGGGTAAGACCAAATACTGACATTCCATAAATGAGACCGAAGTTGATGCTTTTGGCGTGGCGACGCATATTCTTCGTGACTGCTTCAGGACCGACGCTGTAAATTGCTCGCGCTGTCGTAGTATGGATATCTTCACCTGCGCGGAAGGCCGCCAACATTCCTTCATCCTGAGCCATATGCGCAACAATCCGCAACTCGATCTGCGAATAGTCTACGGATAAGAGCACATTATTCTTATCTGCAACAAATCCATTGCGGATGCGCCGTCCCTCCTCCGTGCGGATCGGGATGTTCTGCAAATTGGGATTCGATGAAGACAGGCGCCCTGTCACTGCCCCGGTCTGGCTGTAGGATGTATGTACACGGCCGGTATCTGTGTTCAACGCGGCCTGTAGTGCGTCAACATACGTTGACTTTATTTTGGAAAGCTCGCGGTGCTCCAATATCATATCGACCACGGAATGCCTCCCTCGCAACATATCCAGCACGCCCGCGGAGGTGGAGTAATGTCCGCTGGCAGTTTTGTTGCCGCGGTCCGGCGGTTCGAGTCCAAGCTGTTTAAAGAGCACGTCTGAAAGTTGTTGTGTCGAGTTAATGTTGAACGGCTTGCCGACCGCTTCAAAGACCCCTTTTTCGATTTCGCCCATGCGTTTCTCAAGGCGTTTGGATGTCTCTTGAAAGAATGGGAGATCGAGCGCGATGCCTTTCATCTCCATATCCGCCAGGACAGGCGTAAGTGGGAGATCGATCTCTTCCAGCAGTTTTGTTCCGTGTACGCGGCGCAGGTCCGCTTGCATGATGGGCATGAGGCGCAGGGTGGTCTCTGCATCTGCGGCGGCATACGGCGCAACGGACTCGATCGCGACATCTGCCATACTGATCTGTTTCTTGCCCTTGCCGATCAACTCTTCGATATGGGTCATCTCTTCGCCGAGTTTCACAAAGGCGAGATTCTTGAGCCCAAGATTGTGTGAGCCGGGGTCAATGATGAATTCTGCCAGCATGGTGTCGAAGGTTAACGGCCAGACATACAATCCATTTTTTGCCAAAACGATATAATCATATTTCGCATTGTGCGCAACTTTACCGATCTTGGGATCTGTCATCGGCGCTTGCAACGCGGACAATACATCCTCAAGCGCAAGGTTGGTCCCGGCGCTATGACCGATGGGGATGTAATATCCTTCACCTTCCTTCACGGCCAGTGAAATGCCGACAACGTCCGCACGCATTTCTTCTGTGGATGTCGTTTCCGTATCAAAGGAAATGATCCTGGCTTTGTTGAGGGTCTTGACAAGGTCGGCGAGTTTTTCAGCAGAGTCGACGATGTTAACTGCGATGTTTGATTCCACTTTGGGAGCAACAATAGTTGGCGGTTGCGGTTCGTTTGTAAACATCGAGAGTTGCCCCCCTTTAGCGGGATTCGCTGGGGCCGCGACAGATGTCTCTTTTCCGGAGAGCCGGTCAAGTATTTTGAGAAGTGTGCGGAATTCCAGATCGGTGAATATCTTTTCAATCGAAGCAAAGTCCAGGTCATCGGCTTTGGCGTGTTCCAGATCGAGCTTGACATCGATATCCGTCTTGATCTTTCCGAGATTGTAGCTGAGATATGCCTTGTCCTTTCCCTGTTCCAGCTTGGTCTTCCAGCGATTCTCCACTTCATTAATATGGCTGTAGATATTATCAAGAGTCCCAAATTTTTCGATGAGCGAAATCGCTGTCTTTTCGCCAATGCCCGGAACGCCGGGGATATTATCGGATTTGTCGCCAACCAGCGCCTTATAATCCACAACCTGGTTCGGACGGACGCCAAGTTTCTTAATGACATCTTCATCGGTAATATAATTCTGGTCATCGCCTGCGAGATAAACCGTTGTCCGCTCGTTGACAAGCTGGAGCAGGTCGCGGTCGCCTGTGATGATCTTGACGCCGAGTCCCTGTTCGGCAGCAATGCGCGCAATGGAGCCGAGCACATCGTCGGCTTCGAAGCCTTCCATCTCAAGCCTTGGAATATTGAAGGCATCCACCATTTCGCGGATGCGTTTGATCTGCGGACGAAGATCGTCCGGCATTTTTTCGCGAGTACCTTTGTATTCCGGGAAGATCTTGTCCCGAAAGGTTTTTCCCACATCAAAAGCAACGGCAATATAGTCGGGTTTTTCCTGTTCGATAATGCGCATCAATTCCCGGGCGAAACCGTAAATTCCGGCGGTCGGTTCGCCTTTCGATGTTTGCCAGCGGGCACTGCTCCCGCCGGCGGTCAACGCAAAGTACATTCGATATGCGAGTGCGTGTCCATCAATTAAGTAAAGAGTGGGGGGCATGGTAAGTTATCCGGTTGTTCTTTTATTGGTTTTCGTAATTGGTTGGCAACCTGCTCTCATCAGGCGGCTCGTGCGAAATTAAACAACAACGCGGAGTTATTATACTCCGCGTGTTTCATATGTCATTGCGACCTTCGGGAAGCAATCTCCTGTTAGATGAGGGGATTGCTTCGGGCCTTCGCCCTCGCAATGACATTATCATTTCCTTGGTTGTGAATATCCTTGCCTTGTTCGCGTCTGCTTGATGTAATCCTTCACCAGTTGCGGTGGATGCGGTTGAGTGCCACCCATGATGAGGTACCCCGGAGCCCAGAAATCACCCGACGGATTTTCCTTTTTCATGCGTGGAAATCCAGTAAATATTTTTTCAGAAGTCTGCTGGCGCACAATGCGCATCAAGTAACCGGGCGACGTGGCAGGTGGCACATTGAGAACCCATTGCACATATTCAGGGCGGACAGCAAGATATTCCAGTCGCCAGCCAAATGCAATGCAGATTTGTGGAATCCATTCCGAGATGTGGTCAGAGATATCACCGGTCAAATAATGCGAGCTGAAACGCGGCACCAATAAACAGGCGTATGTCAGGTTATACAATCCGGGCGAGATCGGTTCGAGCATCATACGTCCGGCCACTTCCGTGATCGAATGCGGGC
>JBGPNQ010000483.1:0-3621 GCA_041487615.1 Anaerolineae bacterium | reverse complement strand
GTCTTTCGCATCCTGAGTGAGAGGTATCGCAATCGCAGAACGAGGTTTTCTTTGCGCTTCAACTTGATCGCTGCGATTTACAATCGTGAACTCAACTTACACTGACTTTTGCAAGAGGTCTATTACCGTTCCATGTCATGCTGAGCGAAGCAAAGCATCTCTGATGTCTTGATAGAGATCCTTCGGTCACTGCAACCACTCCCTCAGGATGACATAAACAGGAGTCCCCATGACAAACGATGAAATCATCGCATACTTGAAAGTACATCTGCAATCCATTCAGGATAACGACACACAAACCTATAACGAGACAACATCTCAAGATCTAACCCTTTATGAATGGTGGATCACTCCTCATCGCATTGACGGACTTCCCTTCCATGAATTTATGATGTCATCCAATGCAGAACACGGCACGGTCTTTGGCTCGGAGGGCAAAGCCAAATCACCAACAAGATTCGATCTATCGAATCTCCATATTCAAAACTATGGTGACACAGCCATCGCAAGTTATACCTTGCTTATCAGCGCTGCTTTGCCTGACGGAGTAAAAGTTACCTCTCACAATGAAAGCCGTGTGATCGTGAAACAAAACGGCACATGGAAAGTTGTCCATGTGCATAAATCGCCCGCCTGGCAGGCTCCACATATACCATCATGATCCGTTATCCCGGTAGACTTGCCGTCCAACAGCGCGTACTTCCCGATTACCGCGCACCATTCCTTGACCTGCTTGCCTCAACGTGTGAGGGTGGGATGAGTCTGTTCACAGGCTTGCCTCGTCCCAGCGAAGGGATCACAACAGCAAATCAATTGCAGACTGCAAATTACCGATTGGGAAAAAACATTCACCTCTTCGGTAGCCCGTTCTATTTCTGTTACCAACGCGGGTTGGTTGATTGGCTCGAGGAATGGAATCCTGATGCGCTGATCATGGAAGCCAACCCGCGTTATCTATCAACCCCGTCCGCCGTGAAGTGGATGCACGAACACGACAAACCGGTCATCGGTTGGGGGCTGGGAGCGCCGCCTGTGCGTGGCATTCGTGAACGAAGCAGAATTAACTTCCTGCGGCAATTTGATGCCATGATCTGTTACAGTCAGCGCGGAGCAGATGAATATGCCAGCCTCGGTTTCCCGCTGGATAATCTCTTCGTCGCGCACAATTCCGTTTCTGCATCGCCCACATGGCCGATGCCGGCGCGTCCCGATGCCTTCGATCAACGGCCCTGCATACTTTTCGTTGGACGTCTGCAATTCCGTAAAAATGTGGATCTGTTGTTGGGCGCCTGTGCAGAGATCGAATCCCAGCCGCGGCTCGTCATCGTCGGTGATGGACCGGAACGGAATCCACTCGAGTCGCTGGCAAAGGAAATCTATCCGAGCGCGGAGTTTATCGGAGCCAAACATGGAGTTGAGCTTAAGCCTTATTTCACCGAAGCAGACCTCTTCGTCCTGCCCGGAACCGGTGGACTGGCCGTCCAGGAGGCGATGAGTTATGGACTGCCCGTTATAGTCGCTCAGGGAGATGGCACTCAGGATGACCTCGTCCGAGAGGGGAACGGATGGCAGATCCCGCCCCCTTCGGGTGATCTTGATGCACTCCTTTCCACAATGAAAGACGCGCTATCGGATGTAGCGCGTCTGCGGCGGATGGGCGAAGAGTCGTATCGGATCGTGAAGGAAGAGATCAATATCGAGAAAATGGTCGAGATATTTGTACATGCGTTGAATCTGCTAACCCGCGAATGAGCCGAGCGCTTCATCCAGGTCATTGTAGATCAGGATGTTCTGCAAAAAGCCGGCGATGTTCAGCACATAATAGATTTGCGGATTTGGGCAGACCAATTTGAAATAGGGAGATTTATACGGTTCCTCACCATGCTGATGGATGAGATCCACGTCACTTTGCGGGGTGAACAAATTAAAGATATTGTGAATCGCGCGCAGGCCCGCGCTGGTGAGAACCTCCACATCTGACAGATCAATTAAAAGATGTTTGGATCCTTCTGCGTGGGTTTGATGGGCGTGATCAAGTAGTTCACGTTCAGTCTCACCATGCAAATGACCGCTCAAATGCAGAATTGTCACGGGCGGTTGACCCTCCGCCTGCGATTTATTGATGATCAGATCACTCATACGACCTCTCCTCTGCTTCTATTACTATACAATGTTCAGGAGCGAAATGCAAGTTATTCCTGCTTACGCTCCACATTGACCCACATCTGTTTACCATTGGTTGTAACTTCCACCCAGCCATTTTGATCAGTACGCAATAGATCGTAATCTTTCAGTGAGTCCAACACTGCGCCATCGGGCATGCCATTTTCGTCTGCCGCGCTGACACTCAATAGCACCAGTTCGGGATTCAGATTCGCGATCCATTCGGGTGGGTTGGACACAGCATACCCGGAATCCGCGAGCGAAAGCACGCTCACCGGACCAATATCTGCGCCTGAATGTAATTCATCGAGCGCTTCGAAGCTCATGCCAATCGGAAGGAGTGCGCGAAAGTTATCCCATTCGATCAGCAGCACCGCACCGCGCGGACCGGTCGTCAGCACGCGCAACGTCGCGCCTTCGCCCAGATCCAACTCCTGTTTGGGCTTGGCAGCTGTCACCTGAATATCGCTCACCGCAAGATATTCATTCAATACGCGCGAGGAGAAGGATGCCTGTGTATTTCCGCTCCAGAGGACTTCATCGGGTGGGTAACGCTCGATGACCCGCGGCAACGCCGCGACATCCTCTTCGACTGTTCCGGCGACAATGAGCCAGTCCAGTTTGCGATTGAACGCAGGCAGCCGCCTTCCCAATTCATCGGACAGAGTCGTCACACTCGGTCCGCCGTCGATGAGGATGTGTTTTCCTGCCGGCGTCTTGATGAGCACAGCGTCTGCGGAGCCAACATCCAAAAATGTGACGTGCAGAAGTTTATCCGGGATGGCAGCCGCGGCACGCGACACGAGCAGTAACGCAATCAAGAGGATCAGGATGGCGCCTCCGACTCCGAGCGCGCTCGTCCGCTCTTTTGCAGATTGAGTCCACTCTTTGAAACGGGCTCCGCCAAATGTCACCGCGAAGAGCACCGCATAAGTAACGATCACAAACCAGATGGAAAGATTCCCAAGGACGATAGTCCCATGTGGAATGCTGTCAAACAATTCCACCATACGGATCGTGTACACAACGAACGGCCAGGCAACCCACGCTGCGATCTGACCCAGCGGGAGCGAGACAAGACTGAGCAGCACTGCCAACCCGCCCAGGATCATCACCGCCGGCTGCGGAGGCAGAATGAATGGATTGGCAATGAATGAAACAAGCGATATGCGTTGGAAATGATACGCCATGATTGGAATGGTTGTCACCTGGGCGGCGAGAGTAAGCAGGACAAATTCTGAAAAGAGTTCGGCGAATTTCTCGGCAATGGAAGTTTGAAAATATCTTGTGATCATCCGATTCGCGAACTCGGAGAAAGGGGTGGCATACAGGATCAGACCCAGTGTCGCGAAGAACGAAAGTTGAAAACCGACATCCCAAATATACAACGGATTCCAAATACACATGCCCATGGCGACGGCAAGGAGCGTATTCAACGCAAATTGTCTGCGACCCACT
>JBGPNQ010000482.1:0-3630 GCA_041487615.1 Anaerolineae bacterium | reverse complement strand
GCGTTTCATGATGATCCTGGAAAAATCTGTGTAAGGCGGATGTAAGGTTAAGCAAATCTATTTTACTTCCAATCTCAATCGACTTGTTGTATAGTAATTTCAGGCGAAAATAACCCTACTTTCAAAAAGGAGATCACCATGAGTTACCGCATATTGTTTCTAATCAATGCATTTGTAGCCGTTTTGTTTGGCGCAGCGTTCCTGTTCGTTCCCAGCATCGCCATCAAACGATTCGGCGTGGATAACTATGCGTCTACGAAAATGGTCACCGAATTCTTTGGGACGGCACTGATCGCGTTGGGCATTCTCCTATGGTTCGCCAAGGATGTCTCCGAAGAAACGGTCCAGAGAGGCATGGGGATTGCGCTGCTCATCGGCTCGATCGCGGGCCTGATCGTCACAGTGCTGGGAACGACCGGCCGCGCCATGCGGGCGAATGGATGGATTGCGATGCTCATCTATGTGCTTTTTGCACTTGGATATGGCTTCCTGATATTCCTAAAACCCAGGATGAAGGAATAAACATCTGTTATTGTAATAGCGCCCGCGTATGCGGGCGTTTTTCGTTGTTTACGAGAATTTGTTGTAATTGTGTTGCAGTTGCTGCCACGGGTAACCTTTATTCCTACCTGGCGTCATGCAACCAGCGGACAGATTGACACACCGTACGGAGGTGGATCAAGTGCTAAGGTTGTGCTTTCCCGTCGTACTTATTCCTGACTGGTCGTATCCTTTAATTCTAAATTCGCAGAGCAACATCCGCTTTGCCGAGTAGGAGAAAGTTTGTGTTATGGACGTTCGTAAATCTGATCGCTTGGATGACATAAAAATAATCCCATCACACATCCTTGTGGTGGATGATGATGAGTTGAACCGGCAGATGATGAAGGTTTTGTTAGGGCGCGAAGGTTACCAGGTCGATCTGGCGGCCAACGGTATGGAAGCCCTGGATGCGGTGAAATATCATAAATACGATATTGTCTTCATGGATCTGCGGATGCCTGTTATGGATGGAGTGGAGGCAAGCCGCCGAATCCGGGAATGGGAAAATGGTGGATTGCATACCTTTATTGTAGCTCTGACGGCAGCCTACCTGCCTGAAGAGGGTCAACTATTATACGGCGTAGGAATCGATAACTACATCTCCAAACCCTTTCAAGTCGATCAAATTCAGCGGTTATTGAAATATAGTATCGGTGCCTGATTTTCCTTCCTTATTCCTCGGAAACCTCATTACAATAAAAATGGAAACAGCTGCCTAATTGGCAGCTGTTTCCTTGCAGAGCCGATTTGCAAAAGCACCTTTCTCACGTGACCATTGCGTCGCTGACCTCATCCAGCCTTAGAACTTCCTCCTCGGTCAACTTCCAGCCGAGCGCTCCCGCGTTTTCCTCGGCTTGACCTCCGTGTTTTGCCCCCGGGATGGGAAGCGCGCCTTTGCAGATTACCCAGTTCAACGCAATTTGTGTGTTCGATTTGCCTCCGTGATCCTGTCCAATTTGAGTCATAAGTTTGATGAGTGGCTGTATCTTTGTTAGAAGCCCTGTATAAGTTCTCGATCTTGAACCTGGCGGTGGGTTCTCGGTAGAATATTTCCCGGAAAGCAAACCCTTTTCAATTGGGCTGTAGGCGATCAGGCGGACTCCCAGCTCCTTGCATCTTGCGAGCGTACCATCCTTTTCCACAGTGCGGTTTAGCAGACTATAGTGCACCTGATTCGAAGCCAGTGGGACATTGTGACGCGCAAGACTTGAATACGCTGCTACCATGCGTGATTGTCCAAAGTTTGAAATGCCCACAGTTCGGGTCAATCCATTTTTGACACATTCAACCAATCCCTCCATCAGTCGGTCCGTGCCAAGAAGCGGATTCGGCCAATGGATTTGGTAGAGATCCACACTTTCAACATTCAGCCGCGCAAGGCTGTTCTTTAGCGCGCTCAGGACCGAGCCTTTGAACAATCGCCACGGCCAGGGAAAAAATTTCGTGGCGACCAGAACCGGCTGATCTGTTTGCTTGATAAAACTTCCCAGTAGCCTCTCCGAAAGTCCGTTCCCATAGAGCTCGGCCGTATCAATGAAACGAATGCCTTGATGAACCGAAACCTGAAACGCCTCCCGTACCTGCTCAGGGCCATATCCGTTCCCATACTGCCAGACGATTCGATCTCCCCACTGCCATGCGCCCAACCCCATTTCGATTGCATGCAGGAACCTGGTCTCACTACTGATATCGCTCATATCTTCCCTCGAAAAAGGATTCCTGATTGTACCCCGCACGTTACATAAAGCGGAAGAGAAGAGACGTGCGGGGTACAACCCCGCACGTTACAGAAAAAGGAAGAGAAAAAGCGTACGGGTGCACCTAAAGGTTGTAGATGAGGTTGCTCCCTTCGCCGTCCTCGGCGAAGGATTTGCGCGTAAAACGCCGCCGAGGACCGCGGCTCGAGCTTTTTGCCAACAAACTTTGAGTGCCCCCAGCGTGCGGGGTTGTATCTTAAAAAATCATACAGCTTATAGTACAATTCAGCCCGCTTAATGTTTGGAACTGATGGAACGCGATGCCCTCACTCATACAACCCTCTCTATTTTCGCAGAGAATCGGGAGGGGATGGGGTAGGGTCTGGCGCTCCCTGAGTTCCCGGGAGACTCCTGTGACATCTCTTTCTGAATCGAGGGATTTCGAATCCGCCTCCGATCTAAACCGGCGCCTTGGACTGTCCTTCGCAAATATATCCCTGCTTGCGCGTGCTCTCACTCACCGTTCCTACGTAAACGAGAACCCCAAATCATTGGAGGACAATGAACGACTTGAATTTCTCGGCGATGCAGTGCTCGATTTTATTGTCGGTGCCTGGGTGTACAACCGGTTTCCTGAAATGCCTGAAGGCGATCTGACCAAAATGCGTTCTGCCATTGTCCGCAATGACCAGCTTGCCATTTTTGCCCGCAGCATCAATCTGGGAGGCGCACTCCGCCTGGGACGCGGCGAATTCTCCTCCGGCGGCAGTCAACGGGATGGACTGTTGGGTTCTACATTCGAGGCGCTGATTGGCGCGTTGTACCTGGATTCCGGGCTGCAGGCCGTGGAGGCATTTGTCCATCCGCTATTGGAGGAATCGCAGGACTATATTATCGAGGAGATCCATGATCCAAAAAGTGTCCTGCAGGAGTGGGCGCAGGCCGAAAAAATGGGAGCACCACAATATGTGACCCTTTCATCCACAGGACCTGATCATGCGAAAGTCTTTGAAGTGGAAGTCCGGATTCAAGGAATGGCATATGGCAGAGGACATGGTTCGAGCAAACATGTCGCGGCCCGAATCGCCGCACAGACTGCGTTGGAAGCCCTGG
This sequence comes from Anaerolineae bacterium, assembly GCA_041487615.1. Classification (GTDB taxonomy): domain Bacteria; phylum Chloroflexota; class Anaerolineae; order Anaerolineales; family Villigracilaceae; genus Defluviilinea. The sequence goes on along the minus strand of JBGPNQ010000482.1, from coordinate 277 downwards.
GAATTTCATTTAAATAGATCATCCAAAGAAAACTTCAAATGCCTCTTCGTCTTAAATCTCTGGAATTGCAAGGATATAAAACATTCGCATCGAGGACAACCTTTGAATTCGCGAGTGGAATCACTGCCATTGTAGGACCGAATGGTTCCGGCAAATCGAATATTGCCGACGCATTGCGCTGGGTATTGGGTGAGCAGTCCTATACCTTGCTGCGCGGCAAAAAGACAGAAGACATGATCTTCAATGGCTCCGAGCATCGCGCCCGCGCGGGCATGGC
>JBGPNQ010000481.1:0-3641 GCA_041487615.1 Anaerolineae bacterium | reverse complement strand
GATGCGGGAAGCGTTCGCGGACGATATAGTTACAGCAAGTGGTTGTATGTGAAGTTCGATAAGTTAGGTTATTTCTGTTGGGTTGCGCCATCTGTTGTGGATGTGGTTGGAGATATATCCACCATAAAGTATAAGGAACTCAATCTTCAATCCATTGGGAGCAATCAATACGGCCCTCCCAAAAATGTGGTTGCTGTACGGGATGGAAACAAAGTTACGATTAGCTGGGACCAGGTGGAAATGACCAAGGACAAGGACAGAGGCTATCTGCTTGAACTATTTGTCTGCCAGAAGGGCGCGTATTTGTGGTGGACGGATTCCTACCCCGACCAGTTCACTACCAGTTATACAGTTAGGGATGAAAAAGGCTGTGCACAACAGTCATCGGGGAAACTCTATACGGTCGAAAAGCACGGATTTTCAGAGCCAGCCATCATTAAGTGGCCTGCTCCGTAGAGAAAAAACTGTTGGGAATTTGAAAAGCGGCCAAGTATCGGACTCAGTCGAATTGACACCGACCTACCTCACCGCAACAGAAGCCCCTCAACTATGCAAGTAAAAAAGATGACCCCCGATCAAAGTCGGGGGTCGTTGTTTGATCCTTCAAGCTGCATGGCCAGGGCAATTGCGCCCATGCTGCCCGATTGATTTCCCAGGCCGGGTGGCACAATATAGCGATCGATATCCTCAACCAGACTGCGGCTGGCAACGTAGCCATTCAATAATTGGCGTACATGATCCCTGACCTTTGGGAACAGGAAATCCCGCTGCATCACGCCGCCTCCCAGGATGATCTTCCTCGGTGACAGGGTCAGGATGTAGTTCATCAATGCAGATGCGATATATTCCGCCTCGACCTCCCAGAACGGATCATCCTCAGGGATGGTGGCTCCCTTTACACCGAGTCTCTTCTCAATTGCAGGACCACTTGCCAGCCCTTCGAAACAATCGCCGTGGAAAGGACAGCTTCCATCAAATGGATCCAATTCGCGGCTGTGAGGGATGCGGACATGTCCCATTTCAAGATTGAGGAGGCCGACCAGCGGCTTCCCATTAATCAGATAACCGCCCCCGATTCCTGTCCCGATGGTGAGATACAGTGAAGGGTCGAGTCCCTGGCTTGCCCCCCATATGGATTCGCCAACTGCTGCGGCATTGACATCCATGTCGAACGCAATATCGACGTGAAGGGCGCGCTGGAGCCTCCCGCGTACGTCAGCATTGCTCCAAGACGGTTTCGGCGTTGCGGTAATAAAGCCATAGGTTAACGAATTGGGGTTTAGATCAAGCGGACCAAAACAACCGACTCCGATCGTTTTCACCTGACCCGAATCAACATAGGGATGAAAAAAATGAATTGCTTTTCCAAGTGTTTCCTCGGGTGTGGTGGTCGGAAAACGGACTTCCTCGACTACCTTCCCAGGTCCGCTGGCAACAGAACAAACAAACTTGGTACCGCCGGCCTCAATGCCACCATAAAGTTTTTCTCTTATCATGTGTTTATTTTACCGCCTGTCTGATTAATCATTGGACTTTATGAATGATTTTGCAGGCTGAAATTCCAGGTTTAGTTTCTGATGCGGCACCCTGTACTATGGAATGAAGGAATCGGGATATTACATCCCGATTCCTTTTCTACAATAACCTTACTTTGTCAGCGCCATACCCAAATGATTTGCAACGGCTCTTTCCTTGCCGGCAGTATTATCATCGACCGGAGTATTCAAAACACATGGATGTCCATCCGCGCCCTCGATCACCATGGTAGATGAACCTCCGCCATCGAATGCCATGGCTGTATAAGCGCCGTATGAGACCAGCATCTCGGCGAGCTCATCGAACGTTGCGCCGGAACTGATCTCACGCCCATCGACTACGATCAAATACATATAACGTCCGTTCTGATTTGCGCCCACGGCAGTGCGGGGATTGAGTATGGTGCCATCCAATCCACCAACTTTTTTGCCCTTCTTAACCAGCAACCGATCACCGGTAATCGCATTATAGATTTTGCCTTTGGGTGCATCGAACGTAATTTCGTTGCGCTGATTCATGTACAGCACCGGATGCCCTGGCTCGCCCTGTGAATAGACCTTACCTCGTGAAGCCGCAAACCCGATCAGGCGTACCGGGTCCCCTCCAGCCGGACAGGAATCCTGCGGCTTGTATTGGGATGGATCCAGATAATAAAAACCATCGCCGTTGATCGCGATCTGCAAACGGTAATCGGAAAGGAACTGCGATGTCGTGCTCGTGCAAAGTGGAGGCAGGGTCTCACGCAACGGAGGTGTGACCAGAAAACGAAATCCATCCACATGAGTATCGATCTGAAGCACGTGCGAAATCACTCTGCGGGGTGAGCTCTTTTCCGTCCGATAATAGGTGACACCAGGGAAAACACGTTGCATGATCGACAACGGATGTTTGCCCAAATTCTTCAGGTACTCCATAGCTGCCCAGGCCGTCAACCCGTCCGCGCGGCGAATGTGAACCCAGAACTTATCGTCGCTCAGATCAAGGGACAGTACAGCTTCGTCCTTTGTTAGATAACCTTTGGAAGCGAATGACGTGTCTGGTCCTTCGCGCATATTCAAGGTCAAACCAGTTACTTGATACCAGTCAGTAGCGTTTGCGTCCGGTGGTTCACCCGGGTCGGGTGGTCCGGGAGCAGTATACGCCACCAAAAATTGCGCCGATACCCACCCGGTGAGCCCGTCATCCCGCTGGATTTGTCTCCACGCTTGATCCGCAGTGGCGCTGATCTGTGTCACAATCTGATTGAACTGAACGTAGCCAAGGGCTCGGTACTGAGTTCCGGGGCCCTCGCGCACGTAAAGGGTTGATGCTGTGACTCGATATTTCTCTCCACCCGCTGGGGGCGGAGGCGGTGGCGTGGTCGTGGTCTTAACGAGATAGGTTGCCGAACACCATCCGGTTAAGCCATCACTGAGCCGGCGGACGCGCCGCCATGATTTATCGCTGTTGGCTTCGAGTTCCTCGACAATATTATTCCGCACCAAATACCCCACCGATTTGAAGTTTGTGCCGGGTCCCTCGCGCACATACAAGGAATTGGCATTGACGCGATACTGATCACCACCGGTCGGCGTCGGCGGTGGTGGCGGTGGAGTGACCTTAACCAAATACATGGCGGACGACCAGCCAGTCAGGCCGTCGGTGAGGCGGCGGATACGGTACCAGGTTCCGGCTGCATTGGCCTCAAGCGCTTCCACGACGTCGTTCCGCACCAGGTTTCCAATCGACGTGAATTCTGTTCCGGGTCCTTCACGTACGTAGAGCGACCCTGCATTCACGCGATACTGATTTCCGGTTGGGTCTTCCGGCGGAACCGGTTCTTCCGGCAAAGGCACGTTGAACCGATTCGCAAATGCCTGTGCATCACCGTTGAAATAATTCAGATCGATCTCCAGGCTCTCGACGCCATAATAGAGACCATCTCCGCTGGATGTAAATTGCCAGAGCAGCCATTCATTCGCGCCCCAGGGTTTTGGAACCATTGGCTGATTCACACCATAGTGCGCGATCCACAATGCATAGCGGTGGAAATATTCCAGTTCCGCGGCCTGCTTCGGTGCATTCGCCTGCCAGTAATAAAACCCGCTATAGATCGCGACTTCCTT
>JBGPNQ010000480.1:0-3645 GCA_041487615.1 Anaerolineae bacterium | reverse complement strand
TGTCTTTCCTCTGCCAGCCCGCACGATCAATCATGTAAAACAGGAAGAGCGCCATCAATGCAAAGGCAGCAACCGTTAGGAACGAGCTGAGATTCCATAAATCAGGGATCACGACACTGCCATAATTCGCAATTGCTGAAATGGCGGGGAAAACCATTTGATAGGTTAGTCCATAGATCACTGCGCCTGTCAGGAAACCGAGCAAACCAGGAATGATGTAATCCATTTTGCCCTCGCCTGCACCTGCCGCACACGTACCAGGACAATAGCCACTCAGCGACATACCAACGCCAAAGATCAAGCCACCAACAAGATTGCCGACAAGATAAGTGGCGGGTGCAGCAGGGAACGTTACGAGCCCAAGACCGCGAAGAGCATAGAGCCCGCTCATGGCAACAACTAATGCAGTCATCATGAACTTCAGCACGGCCATATCCGTAAAGCGGAATACGTTGACAATTTTGTGATACTTGGTCAAGCCAGCTTTGTTCAACGAAAAACCGAAAAACACACCAAGAACAAGAGCGATGATGTAATTAGTCATCTCAGTCTCCTAATAGCGATTGCGATAAACGATCAGTGCCGTGACGATACCTGAAGCAAACATCCCGCCAATGAAAATGAATGCTGAGGGAGCCAGTAGCATACCGCCAGATATGGCAAGTCCGCTCGTACAGCCACCCGCGATTCCCGCCGCATACTCCAAAACAATCGCGCCAACAAAGGCGATCAGCCAACGCTTCCAAGTCTGTGCTCCAAAGATCTGCTTCCACTGCGTGTCTGAATTTGCAGAGTCCTTCTTCCCCCACTTGAGCGTACCGCTTGTCGCTGCACCTGCCATACCGCCAAAAAACAAACCAATTAGCAGTATGACACCATAGGTTATTCCAGCTGGCATGATAAAGTTGAAATACATATTGTCAAAGGCTTTTGGTGCAATTGCCTTTCCAATCATTCCCGCCAAATTCTCAAATGAGCCTGATGCACCCAGTAAACTGTTGCTTGCCCACACCGCGGCAATGCCTACGACTCCAAGCAATGCGCCTGCTACATATGGAGACCATTCTTCCTTGCGGATGTAATTCAAAATAAATTTCATGGTTTATTCCTCATCCTTCTTGACCACGGCATCCATTAGGTCAAGCACTTTGTCAGCCTTTTTGTTTTCCAGAACATTTTTCAACGATTTACGCGCACCCGCCTTAAGACCCGCAATGATGGGCAACATCTCAACAACGTTTGCAGGATATTCTTCTTCCACTTTGCGTGTATCGCCGAACTTCACATTGATTAACTTCTCGCGCGTGACGACAAATCCCCCGCCACCAACCACCATTAAACCGATCATGCCGATCAAAATCATGTTGCCCCAGTTGGTTGGCTTTTTGCCTAAAACGATCTCATCGTAGTTTTGTGCATAATTGGTGGCATTGGGATCCTTTATCTCAACCTGATTGCATTGATTGGATGAAGCATCTGTGGTCGATTCCGCGCTTACAGGGGCTTTTGTGGGAACCGAAGCAACAGTTTCGCTTGTGGCTGCAGCGGGGATATCTGAACCGACCGCTACCCCCAGAATATCAGCGTATACTTTTGCTCGCGCATCCAGATCCGCAACGTGACACTGTTGGCAGGAGGCCTTTACATCGGCAAGTGGGGACACCATTCCTTCATGTGCGGCAGTCTTATCTTTTGCTTGATTGTTTCCCGCATGACAGACGTAACAGAAATCACCGAAAGAATGAGACTGATGCCAACCTGTTCCGTCTGCGTTGACGGACATCTGTCCCTGCACCTCATGGCAGTTCTTGCAGGATGAAGCCTGCGAACCGCACTGGGCGCTAGCGGGGGTTGCCGTCGCCAGCAGGATACCAGTGATGATCACAATCGTCATCCCGGCTAAGAGAAAATGAAAAGCAGTCTTCTTGTATAGCATTGCTTTCTCCTGGATTGAAATGCCTTTTATGAGTAAGGCTTACTCACTTAATTTAGAAACAATATTTGCCTTATAAGTAAGTTGATCACGAAGCACTACGCGCAAGATGTTCAATGCTTCGATCAGGCGATCATCAGCAAGTTCGTATAAAATGCTCACCCCGCGCCTGGTCGTGCGCACCAATCCATGATCACGTAAGACTTTGAGATGACGGGACGTTTTTGATTGGGGAATACCAAGCTCGGTCACTAACTCTGTCACATTATGAGGGTGCTTGCTGAGCGCATACAGGATAAGAATCCGTGTTGAATCCACAAATGCAGTAAATAGGTCTGCTTCCAATTGGGAAATTGCTTGTGAAGGTATTTGCGAAAACATAATCACACTCTGTTTATTCGAATAATCGCATGAACGACTATTTCATTGTAGTAGCTCAGTATTTATGGCAATAGTGAAAACCGTCACTTATATTGTGCTTAATGTAACAATTTAATTGTATTTTTCGTTCCCAGTGCTTATTTTCACACATTTAATTGGTTGAATGTTGGACTTACCTTGTACTTCGTGTTTCGTACCATCCAGTCCGTACATCCGTGCGTACATCAAAGTCTGGAACATAAGGCTTGATATCAAGCAAAGGCGTACCATCAAGCATGTCTACCCCTTCGACGATCAAGATATTTTCATGGCAGGTCAATATCCGTACAATGGACATACCTATTGGATTAGGGCGGCAGGGATAGCGTGTCGCAAATATTCCATGTTTACGATCATCCAAAAAGGGCTTAACCTGAAGCTCATACCCATTGGCTTTATGTAATACATACAAAAGATGGATATGGGACAATTCTTCAATATCCTTCAAACCGTCCACAAACTCCGGAAAGATTTCCACCCGACCGGTGGCTTGTGACCGCGATGCCTGAATAGGCATTTGATGCTTTTCTGTGAACGGAGTATGGAGAACACCAATTGGGTGCATTATGAACTCAGTCATGATGATAAAAATTGATGACGTCAGCAATATGAGTTATGGCTTTACCGGCGAGAACATAACCAATAACAACCATAATCCAAAGACTACAAGTGCGCCCGCCAACCATGGCCAGTTTTCAACGATTGGGTTGACCTCTGCGACATCATGAAAACCGCTCGGCGATGTAACAGAAGGTGTATAAGGCTTGGCGACGAGGACTGACTTAAATCCGCCCAGTGAGGCAAACGTAGCAAGACGCTCTTGTGTATCCTGTGCATGACATTCCTGGCATTTTGCGCCGTCATCCTTTTGTGGGTGTGCGATCAAGCCCAGGTGAGACTCATCCTTGTTCAGCACATTCGCATTTCCCTCATGGCAGTTCACGCAACGGTCCTTGTGTTCTGTGATGCAATAGTTTTTCCCCAGATCATGAAGGTAATACAAATCCTCGTGACAGGTAAAGCAAGAATTTGAAATTGGTCTTGGCGTTTGTGCAGCCGATGCTTGACCAGGTAGAGTCAATATCGTAAATAAAACAATAAACAAGGTTAGGAGAAAAACAAAGATCCAGCGATTAGTTTTGGTAGACATCTTTCACCTCCAAGTTGTAGTCAAAATTCGAACCTTAGACTTACGGCATGAAATATCGTTCCGGGGAATCCTCAAGTGAATCTTCTGGACACAGCACGAGTAACGCACATGAAGTTATTGATGCTGTATTGCGCCATACATG
>JBGPNQ010000479.1:0-3686 GCA_041487615.1 Anaerolineae bacterium | reverse complement strand
GGAAGACGAACTGCGCAAGTCCATCATCGGACAGGAAGACGCCATCATCGCGATCTCCCGTGCAGTGCGCCGCGCCCGCGCCGGCCTGAAGGATCCCAAACGCCCGATCGGCTCGTTCATCTTCCTCGGTCCCACCGGTGTGGGCAAGACGGAACTTACCAAGACCCTGGCCAAATTCATGTTCGGCAGTGAAGATGCGGCCATTCAACTCGATATGTCTGAGTTCATGGAACGGCACACCGCCTCACGTCTGGTGGGCGCGCCTCCAGGATATATCGGCTACGAAGAAGCAGGTCAGTTGACCGAAGCGCTGCGCCGCCGACCGTACTCCATTGTTGTATTCGATGAAGTCGAGAAGGCGCATCCCGAAGTTCACAATATGCTGCTGCAGATCATGGAAGAAGGTCACCTCTCCGATGCGAAGGGCCGCAAGGTTGACTTCCGCAACGCGATCATCGTTATGACCTCCAACATTGGTGCAGACATGATCAAGAAGCAGTCATCGCTTGGCTTTACCCTCAAACGCGATGAGGCTACGGAAGAACGGCTTTCGTACGAAGAAATGCGCAAGAAGTTGAACGAGTCGCTCAAGCGCGCCTTCCGACCCGAATTCATTAACCGCCTTGATTCAGTGGTTATCTTCCGCTCCCTCAGTAAGGAGGACATCAAGAAGATCGTCATTCTTGAATTGGATAAAGTGGCCCAACGGCTGACAGATCAGTCCCTCGTGTTGACTGCCACACCCGAAGCGCTCGCCGCTCTTGCAGACCTGGGTTATGACGCAGAATTTGGAGCACGTCCACTGCGCCGTATCATCCAGCAAAAGGTGGAGGACACGCTATCGGACAAGTTGTTGAGTGGTGAATTCACCAACGGCGACTCGGTCCTGGTCACCATGAACCCTGAAGGTGAGGTGGTGCTTGAGCGGGAACGGGAAGCCGATAAGGAAGAAGTTCTTCCCGCCGTGTAAATACCAAAGAAATAGTGTCAAAGAGCAGAGAAGCACCTCTGCTCTTTCTTTTTGGATTCTGTCTATCGAATTTGGACAAAATATATTTATAATGAATTGCAAAGCTGGTCAACGTTCGGATTACCGACATTGATGCTGGTTCTGATCGGAGAATCCGATGCCAGACGAATCATTCGCAAGCGGGAATGGCACAGATACTTTGCGTACCAGATGCGATGAAAAAAGGAACCTGAAAATGACGGAAACTGTGACTCTCAACGGTGTAGATATACGCTTCGAAATCCATGGGGACGGTATCCCGATCGTGTATACGCCTGGCGGCTTTTATCCTCTCGAAAAGGGACGCTTATTTGCGGAGAGGCTAAACCCCCTCGGCTACAAAGTGCTGCTTTGGGATCGTCCCAATACAGGTGAGTCGGGACTTTTATTCAAGGGTGAGAACATCTTCCAGCTCTGGGCAGAGAAGCTGTGCGAACTGCTCCACTACACGGAATTCTCACCAGCGTTTGTGGCCGGAGGTTCTGCAGGCGGCCTTGGTTCCCTGTGTCTTGCCTGCCTCTACCCGGCGGAAGTCAAGGGGCTGATTCTCATGGCACCACCAACCGACGACAAGGATACGTGGAATTTCGTCATAGAGAACACCTTTTTGGCGCCGGCTGAAATGGCAGAAAAAAATGGGATGTCCGCAGCTGTGGAGGCTCAGGGTGGAATGGGGGACCTGTTCGATTGGCAGGACCAATTCCAACGGGTTCCAGGGAAGAAAGGGCAACTCCTATCCATGGACCCCTTAACGTTCGCCGAGGTAATGAGGACATGGGCGCACTCATTGACGGCTAACGGACATCCCCACCTGGCCGGATTGAGTGACGGACAACTTGCCGCGATCAGCGTATCCATCATTATTTTTTCTGGAGCGAGTGCGGATCATCCGCCCCATACAGCTGAGGCGTTGCATAGGAAACTGGCAAAATCCGAACTTGTGATCACAACGGACTATTATGTCGAAACAATGGATCAAATCCTCCGCGACAGTGAAGAGAAAGGCGACGAATATTTTGATGCGGCGTTTGCAGGTAGAATAGATGAATTCGTGCGATCCGTCGTCTCAACGCAGTAGATATATGAAAGTAACGTAGGCTCTGCTTGTCGACTCTGGGACCCACGAGACATTGCGCAAGTTATCATGGGACACGCATCAAAAATATCGCGCAAACATTGCTGTTCGCCGTCTGTTATCCAGACAGCTGATTTTGAAGTGGCGAATAGATTGAAAATATGAAATCAGGAGGACTGTCATGAACATGATCATTGAACCCCCGGAAAAAGTAGGATTTAGTTCCGAGCGGCTGGCTCGCATTAAACCGGTCATGCAGGCATATGTTGACAAGCGCGGTTTTTCAGGTTTGAGTACCATGCTTGCAAGGCGGGGAAAAATCATTCACTTTGAACAGGTTGGCTGTCAGGATCGTGAGACTCAGACACCCATGACGGCAGACACGATCTTTCGGATCTATTCGATGACCAAGCCCATCGTCTGTACCGCCTTTATGACCCTTTACGAAGAGGCAGGCGTTCAACTGTTCGATCCCGTGGCGAAGTTCATCCCTGCATTTGCAAACCTGCGCGTTCTGGAAGGCAACAAGGAAGCAGGCTATAAGGAGGCTGGACTCAATCGCTATGTGACCATTCTCGATTTGCTCACGCATACTTCGGGCTTGACCTATAACTTCCTTGAGGATTCGCCGGTCAGCAGGATGTATCTTGAAAACCCGCCCGGGAAACCTGATTCAACACTCGAGGAGTTTATCGATGGATTGACACAACTGCCGCTGGCATTCCAACCCGGTACGCGCTGGCACTACAGCCTCGGAATCGATGTGATTGCCCGTCTGATCGAAATCATCTCAGGACAAAAGCTGCAGGATTTTTTACAAGAACGGTTATTCGCGCCATTGGGAATGGTGGATACAGGATTTTCCGTTCCAGCTGAAAAGCGTTCACGCCTGGCAATCATGTACGGACTCCCGGATATTGCCACTTCGACGTTGAGTAGCATTGCAAAGGCATACGAGCGCGGCTACAACCAGAAAATTGATATTGAGACAACACATCCGGCAGGCAATACAACCAGCTTTGCACGCGGCGGCTACGGTCTGTTTTCTACAAGTACTGATTACATGCGCTTTGCTCAAATGCAACTGAACCGTGGTCAATTGGATGGCGTACGCATCCTGTCCCCAAAAATCGTGGATTTGATATACATGAACCATGTACCGAAATCCCTGTTGCCATGGGAAATTGGCGGCGTACCTGCCCCAGGCTACGGATTTGGACTTGGCTCACGCGTGCTCTTAAACGTAGCCGAATCCATGATGCCGGGGTCGGTTGGAGAATTTGGTTGGGGCGGTGCAGCCAAGACCCATTACTGGGTTGATCCAAAGGAAGAACTGATTGGCATTTTGATGGCGCAATATATGGTAGGGTTCGATGTGCCGGAAAAGGATTTTCAGGTGCTTGTTTATCAGGCATTGATGGAATAAAAAATCCGAAAGCAGTATTCCCATTTGTAATACTTCCTTAATAATATTTAGGGATAATAGGTTGTCTTAGGAGTGAAGAAAAGAAACTTTAGAGAGAAGGAGTAATATCATGGAATCCAATTTGATGACCGCGACATTCGCTGGGGGATGCTTCTGGTGTCTCGAAGCTGTTTTTG
>JBGPNQ010000478.1:0-3708 GCA_041487615.1 Anaerolineae bacterium | reverse complement strand
TGGCTTCTGTCAATTCGGGCTGGTCCGTCACGGATTGAGTTGCATTCGTTGGTTGAGGCGAAGAAGTGGCTGTTCCAGGGCGAAAAGGCGTCGGCGTATAGAGGATGTTGTTGATCCATTGCGTATCAAATGACGGAAGGGAAGAACATCCGGTGAGGACTAGAAAAAGTCCGCAATACGCAATTCGTAAAATGCGATTCATGACCCTACCGCCTGTCTTGTTGAGAACAATATCTTTTCATGCTTTACCGCAAAAATTGGACTCGGGCTCAAGTGTTCAACCACCTATTGGAGGTTGAGTGGTGTGCGGAGAACGGCAGTCAGCAATTTGATGGAGTTCTGCACATCGGAATAATCCACCATTTCGGATGGCGAATGAACATAACGGACGGGGATCGAGAGGCAACCTGACGGGACACCTGCGCGCACGGATTGTATCGCTCTCGCATCTGTGCCGCCGACCAGCAATACTTCGCGCTGATACGGGATCTTATTTTTCTCGGCCGCAGAGATCATCCATCGCACAACGCGCGGATCAGAGATTGCGCCGACATCCTGAAACTTTACGCAAGGACCCTTGCCGAGCGCCATTTCCATTTTGAGGGCATGAGGTGTATCACCCGTGGGAGTCACGTCCACAGCGATGCCGACATCGGGGTCAACGCCATAGGCAGATGGTCCCGCACCGCGTACTCCCACTTCCTCCTGAGTGGTGAAAACGAAGTACAGATCATGCGCTACGGACTTTCCCTTGAGTGCACGCAAGGTTTCAATGGCGACCAACACGCCGACGCGGTTGTCTAGTGACTTGGCAACAAGGCGATTGCCTGTCTCCATGAATGGGCGCTCAAAGGCCGCAACATCTCCAATTTTCACAGGACAATCCTTTTTGCTTGTGGCGCCAACATCAATATAGACTTTATCCATCGGGGGCATATCGTTAATATTCTCCAGGCGGTCGTAGCCGATCACGCCGTGGGTCCCATTTAGAAAGCGGACTCTGCCGCCGAGGACATATCTACGAAATACTCCACCGATCGGTGCGAAACGGACAAAACCTTTTTCATCCACATGGCTGACGATGAGACCGATCTCGTCCATGTGTGCGGCAATCATGATTCTTTTTGTATCGCGGCCCGGTTTGGATGGTTTTCTCCTCACAATGAGGTTGCCAAGCGCGTCCACTTTGATTTCGTCGGCAAGCGATTCCACTTCCGCGCGCACAACGGCACGAACATTCTCTTCATGACCCGAGGGACCAAAGGTTTCCGTCAGTTGCTGTAGGAGTTTTTTCATGAACGATGCAATTCCTTGTGTCTCAGTTGTTGTCTTTGCGAGCGCCAGCGAAGCAATCTCTTATTGAAAGGATGAATTTGTTCAATAAGAATTGATCTTATGAACGCAGATTGCTTCTCGCAAACTCGCAAGGACAGGAGTATTAGATCAGCGACACGACATCACCACTTTTATGTTTGGTTTTCCCGTCGCGCGTAAATATATGCACCTGGCCCATGCCCATTGCCTTCCATTCACCGTTGAGCGAACCGATGAGTGCCGTATCTTCGTCCACACCGATCATACACTGTCCATTCTTGAGTTGCATTTGCAGTGCAAGGATCACTGGTTTCCAAATCGCAGGGATGGCATCGAAATGCGGCACTATGAATTCGGCGGGAACAATGCCGAACCCTTCCTGCGTTCCGGCGAGACGGAAACTGGGCATTCGACTTCCTAGAATCATCGCGCCTGCCGAACAACCAGCGTAGATGGCAGCGCGTGCCCAGGCTCGTTGTGCCGCAAACCAGGCACATGTATCCTTGAGAGTTTGATATAAATATCCGGGGTCCCCACCGGAGAAATAGATCAAGTCTGCATTTTCCAAAATGCTCTCGTACTGAGGATCCTCAGCCGATGCACGGTCAATAATGCGCAGCGCGCTGACATCCGCGCCAAGCTTCTTAAAGTGCTCCACACCCATATTGGACCAGCGACTCGTACTCTGATCACCCTCCTTACCAGCCGCAGTCGGCAGGCAAACGACGCGTGGTCTGCGACCGTTCAAGCCCAGGCTATCAAGTAGATAGCGATCCACATCTTCCATTACGGGAAGATATTCACCAGAACCCACCAGAGCAATTAATCCGTTCATAAGTCACCTATAAGAAGCAAGTAAACAGGCGGACATGTCAATCTGCACAAAAGATCAGCGGAAAGCGATCAATTCAGGGGTAATCCGTTTGAGCGCGGCGTGCAGCAAATTCAACGTGTTCTTCCAATCATCCACGCGCGAGATACTGACTGGTGAGTGTGTATAACGATGAGGCACCGAAACGGACACGGTCGGGATTCCGGCCAGTGTACGTTGAATGGCACCTGAGTTTGTCCCACCTCCACCCGGCTGGCGGAATTGATAAGGAATCTTCTCTGCTTCAGCCGTCTCCGCCAAAAAGCGAACAAGCCGCGGGTCATGAAGAGTTGAACTGTCTGCAATGTATATCACGGGACCGAATCCAAGCCTCGCGTTGTAGGTCATATTCTCGCCATCGTCATACATCGGCAGATCGTGGGCCGGCGTCGAGTCGACGGCAATGGCGAAGTCAGGATTGAAATATTGCGCTGCTACTTTTGCTCCTCGCAGCCCGATTTCTTCCTGCACAGTGAACGCTGCACAGACATCCACATTGGATGGTGGGTGTTTCAGCAGTTCGATCACTGTCGCAACACCGATGCGATCATCAATGGACTTTGACAAAATAGATGGACCAGCTCTTTTGAACTTTGTGGCGAAACCGGCGCGGTCACCGATATTTGCCTTGCCATTTAATCCCAGATCAATTCGCAGTGAATCGAGGGGAACCTTTTTCGTGAACTCATCTCCGCTCATCAAATGGACAGGCTTTCCGCCAATGACACCCGGCGTTCGATTCTTCCCGACGAGCACCTGCTTGCCAAGCAGATGGCGGACATCGATACCACCAATTTTTTCAAAGCGATAGATTCCCTCGCCTTCATCGGCGACGATCATGAAACCAACTTCATCCATGTGCGCGTCAAGCATCACGCGCATTCGATGCTTTCCGCTTCCGAATTTGGTTGCCAATACACTGCCCAATGCATCGACCTTGACTTCATCGGTATATGGCTTTACCTCCTCGAGAACGATCCTGCGGACTTCGCCTTCATCACCTGAGGCAGCGATGACGTTACAAAGCTTTTCGAGAAGTTTGAGTTGTTCAGCACCGAAAGTCCGCATGTCCTTTATTCCCAAACGATCGTTTCCACAAAATTCGCCTCCAGCGAAGCTATGAATTCAGCAAGCAAACGACCCGCACGCTGAATATCTTTGATCACGACGGACTCCACGGGCATATGCATATAGCGGATAGGGATTTCCACCAGTGCCGTTGGAATCCCTTCGGCAATGGTCTGCATCGGATAGGCGTCCGTGCCTGAATCAGCAGGAGTCACGTCCAGGAACCATGGGATTTCCACACGCTCAGCAACTTCTTTGAGCCTGGCATGCAGGAATGGATGCATATTCGGACCCAGGCATAAACCCACTCCCTTGCCCATGGGGAAGGTCTGCCAGCCATTCGCACCCGGACCTTTGGCAAACGTACCGTCCACGGCGATTGCGAGCTGTGGACGCAGCTGGAACGCCGAGCTATATCCGCCCAGATAACTGGTTTCCTCCTGCACTGTCGCGAC
>JBGPNQ010000477.1:0-3718 GCA_041487615.1 Anaerolineae bacterium | reverse complement strand
CTGGCAAGGACTACACCGGAATATTGGGATTGCGAATGTGAACAAGGACACGTCCATCGTAAGACCGAGTCAAAGTGTGTGGCCTGCGAAGCGTTGCAGGAATACCAGCGCGATTCGATCATACGTGAGGTTTTGAGAGCAGGACTAGAACTCCAGAACATTGATGGTTTGGAGCGCCAACAAGATTACTGTCCAGAGGACACACCGATGGCTAGCGATCTTTATTTCGATCCAACAGATCTAGCTGAATAACCAACTGTCGCTTTGGGCGGCGCAAATTCTAAGCATGGAGCGTGTCTGCAGACACGCAAAATAATATTTCAAATCGAGCGCGTTGGCCGACGCGCTCGGTCTATTTTAAATAGGAGACTAACTATGAATATTGCTTCTGATACAAATACTGCACTTATTCATTCCACCCTCAACATGGGCGTGTCGCAATACATCCTGAAGAAAGCGCCCCGCTTCTTCGGCTCGGCGCAATCCATTCTGACCGAGTTGTTCCAAAACTCCTTCCGCGCCGGCGCAAAGACTGTAACAGTTACCTGGAACAAGGAAACCCGGGTCCTGCAATTCAAAGACGACGGCTGCGGTTGTAAACCGGAAGACCTGATTGTGGTCGGTAAATCTGGCTGGGGAGAAGACTCACTCGCTGTGGATCCTGCCGGCATCGGCGTGTTTTCCATCCTTCGCCCCGAGTACTGCGAACAGGTTACATACCGTTCAAAGGATTGGGGTATGGTTCTCTCTGCTGAAAATCTCGAGCGCGGTCAGGTGGATGTGTATCACTTCGACGAGCAAGCCGCGGGCATGACGATTGAAATCGTGCTGACGCGCAAGGCAGATTTCGTCAGCCAAGGCGCGGTTATGTTGGCGCGCGGTCGCTACCCAATGGACGTGTACTGGGTGGAAACACCCAAACAACAGGAAGTTGTCAAACCTTATGAACTTCTGAATCGTGGCATCTGGTCCACACTCAAGATCAAGGGCGTGGGCACACTGGAGATCGGAAAGCATTATGGGGTGTTCGATACGCAGTATGTGGTGTGGCAGCATGCAGTAATGAAATCGGAAACATTCGAGAAAGCCCTACGGAAGGCTGCTCAGGCGCACAGCAAATTGGCAGATGGAATATTCCGCAATGTCAACCTCGTTGTCACGGTTGATCCCATCTCCGGCATTCGTCCGAATCTCCCTGATCGAAACGACCTGATTGGCGATGTCCATCTCGATACTGCTTGCCAGAAAATCGTAAAGGCAGTGATGAGGCACATGCTGAAACCCCTGCGCCCGGACCTGTGGCCGAATCGTGTGGGCAACTACGATTTTGAACCAAAGGGCGTGAATGATGAGCATCTAAAGTCCCCGCTCCAAGCCATTTACATGGAAATCCCAAAAGATGGCATGATTAAGAAACTGCTGCAGGATGCTTGGGGTGTCCCACAATTGATCATGGAACATTACGGATATAAGGCTATCGTCTGGGATCACATGCAAAGCTACAACGTCAGCACCGTTCAGGACGATGGATATCAGATTGAGATCGAATGGGATCAGGTTATGAACTTTGTCCGCAACGTGCCGGTGATGGTGGTTGATAACGAGCTTGTTGCTCAATCGCTTTGCAGTCAGGGAATCTATGCTTACCTGGATGAGAAAAGTGAAACCAAGGTTGAATATAAGGACCTGGTTGTAACCCCCAATGACCTGGTCGCTTTCGCAAAAGAGATTACAGTTAACGGGACTCCTGTAAGCTGGCTGCTTTATGACAGCGCAAACAGAACGAGTTGCTCGGGCCCTTCCGATGATGATCCCATGTTTGTCACGACGTTGAGTCCTCTTGAATTCTACAAGACCATTGATCGCAAGAACCCTGACAATGATCTTTACGTCAGTCTGGTCGTCTGGATGCTCAAGAGCTACTGCGACATTTACGAATACGCCACATTCGAGGACGATGGTGAATACGTCGTCGAAACTGGAGATATCGCCGATGAACTGCTCCAGAGCGCGCTCAAAATCGGCGCCCCGGAGCTTGTACGGAAAGATGAAGTCCGCAATGCTCTGGGTGAACTTACCAAATTGCTGAACGCGGCTCGCGGTAAGTTACGAGACGCCAAAGAATACATGCAGAGAATGGCAGATTCGGATGAAAAGAACCCCTTGGGTGACCTGCTCGACTTGGTATGGGACTTCAACGAATCAACCACGATGGTCTTTGATGCCGTGGACGAGCTGAACGACAGCACATGTGAAACCGTGAAGCGCCTTAGCCAGGAAGTCGATACCGCGTTCATCGATCCCCCGACGAACAGAGATAAATAACTTCAAAAATCAACACCTTATTCAAACTGGGCGTGTCTGCAGGCACGCCCAGTTTTTGTATTCCAACAACTTTACGGAGGTCGCTATGACTCAAACAACAGCAGCACCAGTAATTGAAGTTTACACATCCAACATTGAACGGAACCCCCCGTCAGCTGGATGCTTTACAACAGCGAGCTCTGAATGAGTTGCTCCGCCGCCTGGGACGAACAACCAATCTTTGTCACAACATCGAGTCCCCTGGATTTCTACAAAGCTATTGATCGCAAGAACCCTGACAATGATCTTTATGTGACACTTCCCTGCCGCTAAAGCGGCGGGGCTTCTCGTGAATCATCACGAGCCACTTGCTCTGTGCCAAAGAGACTACGCAATGCAACAGATTGCGATACTTTTGAGTGTGGACGAAAGAAGAAAGGAGAAGGAGCATCTACTTTGGAGAGTTCCCCATAGCAAAAACGGGAAAGAATGTTGGCTGCACCTCCAATATCGCGATGATAGGTCTGCCCACATTCACAAGAGTAGATTCTGCCTTTTGGCTTTCGCTTTTTCCCACAATAGACGCAGGTTTGAGATGTGTAGGATTCGTCTATCTCATCGTTCACGAGGATACCTTCTGCTTCGGCTTTGTATGCAATGTATCGGCGGATTTTGCCATGAGACCAATTACTCACCTTTTGCTGGCTTTTCCGATTTAGTCTCTTGCCGTCCGCCACATCCCGCACATCGCCGATCGCCAAGGTGCCTACCTGATGGAGAACGCTCCAAGCCACCATAGCCCTGCTGATCTTGTGTTCCATGTCCCGACGCTGTTGTTGGTTTTGCGCAAGGAAACGATTGATCCTTCTTTGAATTCTCCACCACCTCCTTGAGTGTTTCTGCTTTCTGGATTGCAGGCTTTTCAACTCGGCAAGGCGTTTGTTCCAATATTGGTTGAGCGAGCGCAGTTCCCGACAAGATACTACCAAAGACTCTCGACCATCCGTGATTGCAGCTGGATGCACTTCGCCCAGGTCCACGCCTGCTACATTGCCTCCAGGTATTGAAAGCGGCTCAATACCATTTTCAATCACGATATGCCATTCATATCTGCGATGGGACCTGTCGTAAACCAGTCGCACTTCCAGAAATTGTTCACTCTCCAATGCTGCCAGAGAGGTGGGCACACGAAAAGCGATTGGTTGGTTGCCCATTGCCAGAGACAGCAGAAGATGACTACCCCTCTTGCGGATGCCTGTGTTCTTCCAGATCGTGGTTCGGTAGTACTTCTTCTTGTATGGATACTTCGCCCCATCGTCTCGGTTTGCCTTGGCAGTCTTGCAGGCTTTGTAGAATGCCTCCTGAGCTGCGTCTATCGAATGGGCATGAAGAAAAGACGATTGCGCAATTCTGT
>JBGPNQ010000476.1:0-3725 GCA_041487615.1 Anaerolineae bacterium | reverse complement strand
ATTTGCTCAACGCGTGTGTAGTACCATCCCGGCTGTTCGAACAGGTTGGGATCCGAGAACCAATCCTCGAGGCGGGTGCTTTTGGCCTGGACCAGCGCGGCATCAAGTGTGATTTGAAACTGGGTTTCAGTAGTGGCCAGCGCGTTTTGGGTTGTGGCAACACCGGCCTTGGCTGCATCCAATTGGGCAGCTACCACGGCTCGTTGTGCGGTCAGCAGGCTGTCGTCCAGACGAAGAAGCGCGTCGCCTGCTTTGACGGTTTGTCCTTCCTCGACAAGGACTTCTGTTACCTTGCCAGCCACCTCCGGCGAGATGTTGACAGCAACAGATTCGATGGTCCCTGATGCCGCGAGTTGTCCGCCGTCAGGTTTGTTGAGTGATTGAATTGCAAAATAGCCTATGGTCCCAAGAACAAGCAGGAGGACTACAATTCGAACAGGGAGAGGGGGCAAGTTACGTTCCATGGTAAGCTCCTTAATCCAGGCGTTTTCTAAAGCGAAGTGATGCCAGGGTCATAATAACCAGGCCAAAGATTGCCAATGATATGATTTCATTCTGAAGCGCGGCAAAGCCAACGCCTTTGAGTAATAGCGAACGAACAATTACAAGGTAATAACGAAGTGGAATTGCATACGAAACAATTTGCAAAAATTTCGGCATCGCCTCAAGAGGAAACAAGAATCCGGAGATGAACACGCCCGGCAAGATGGTGACAAAGACCGTGAGCAATGCTTCCTGTTGAGTATTGGCGATCGTGGAAGCAAATAAACCGATTCCGAGGCTGGAGAGTAGAAGCAGCCCGGCAGTGCCAACGACAAGGATCAGGTTGCTTCGCACGGGGACTCCAAACCAATAATGGCCGATCAAGAGGACTTCAAACAGGTCGAAAAAGCCCAGGATGACATACGGCATGACCTTGCCAACGATCAATTCCCATGAGCGGATGGGCGTAACGATGAGTTGCTCGATCGTGCCGCGTTCTCGTTCACGGACTACGGCTGTGGCCGTCAACATCGCCATGATGGCATATAGCACCATGCCAATCACGCCGGGGATCATAAAATATGCGGACCTAAGGTCAGGGTTGTACCAGACTCGTGTGCTGACCTCGAGCGGTGGCCGGACTGCGGACCCGCGTCCCTGACGGGCAGCCTGCTCCGAAAGCACCCGGATGGAATGCGATTGTCCGATCAGTCGCGCGGCGGAGAGGGCGGTCGAACCAACAGTTGCATCGGAGCCATCGAGAATCATCGAGACCTGGGCATTGCCTTCCAGCAATTTAGTCGAATAATCGGGCGGGATCACCAGGGCGCCGCGCACGTCTCCCTGCTCGATAAGAGTCTGGATCTCACCCTGTGAGTACACTTCATAGGCAAAGCTGAAATAGTCCGCGGCGCGGAAGGCATCCAGCAGGGCACGCGATTCCGGTGAGCGGCTTTGATCCCATACGGCAATGGGGACGTTCCGTACATCCGTGGTTGCGGCATAGCCGAGTAGAAACAACTGAATGATCGGCATTACCAGGATCAACATCAGTGTGCGCGGGTCACGGAAGATCTGGATGAATTCCTTGCGTATGATGGATATTAAGCGTGAGTTCATGCAGGCTCCTTGAGAATACCGTGGAGGAAAATATCAATATACAGATCGGTGCTGTTTTTTGGCATTAACTTGCTGACCACAGAATCAGCAATAATCATTTCAGTCACAAAATAGGAAATGACCATGCCAAAGAATGAGCGCATCAGCACGGCGGGATGTGTCACGCGCAGGTCTTTCCTGGCTTTGATAACTTTCTCGAAAACAGGCAACACCTTGGGACCAATTTCCCGCAGCATGATCTTCCCGTGCTTGCCTTTGAATTCGACCAATTCAATGAACATCAAGTTGATGAATTCAGGCTGCCTGCCCAGTTCATGAATGACGATTCGAAAAGCATTTGCGAAAAATTCCTCTGCCGTGTCACCTTGCGCCGCCAGGAGAAGAGGCAGAATCCTCTTATACGGATGCTGGTCAATAATGATCGCTTCAAAGATCTCGTCCTTGCTTGAAAAGTGGTTGTAGATCCCACCCAGCGCAAGTTCTGCACGATCCGCGATCTGGCGCATGGAAGTCGCGTGATAGCCCTGCTCCAGGAAGAGGTGAATGGAGGCATCTTCGATGCCGAGGCGGGTCGCTTCACCTTTCGTCTGTTTTTCCTTTTTCATAAGTCTCCATATAAATGAACGAACGTTCGTTTTTATTTTATGCGAATTCCCTAAATTGTCAAGAGCGAAAAACATTTATGTACGAAGTTGAGAATCCGTTGTAGTGTAGAATCGGGCAATGCTCCCCCTTACCAAAGTTGAACAGTTCACCCGCAAACATTTGCGATTTAACATCATCGTCAATCTAATGGATGGCGGATTTTTTGGATTGGCCTTGGGATTCGCTTCCTTTAGCACGATCCTGCCCCTCTTCGTCGCCTCCATGACAAACTCAGCAACACTAATTGGCCTTGTGCCTGCCATTCACGGCGCGGGATGGCTGTTGCCCCAACTATTCACCGCCAATTACACTTCGCGACTTCGGCGTTACAAACGGACTGTGTTGATGACGACCAT
Organism: Anaerolineae bacterium; assembly: GCA_041487615.1. Taxonomy (GTDB): domain Bacteria; phylum Chloroflexota; class Anaerolineae; order Anaerolineales; family Villigracilaceae; genus Defluviilinea. The sequence continues at coordinate 1,122 of JBGPNQ010000476.1, read as the reverse complement.
CCACGAACGGATCCCGTTTTTGGGATTCGCAATCGTGGCCCTGCTGCTTCCAAGAATTGGATTGCAGGCAGGGTTGATCATCACATTTCTCCTGCTGACGTGGCAGGGGCTGGGCGGAGGTTTCACTGCGAATTCCTGGACCAGCATGATCTCCAAAATCTTCCCACCAGAATCGCGCGGAACATTCTTTGGTACGCAAGCCGCCGTCGCAAATCTATTCATCAGCGGCGCGGCTGTGGGAGCTGGCTATTTATTGGATTCGTTTGACTCCCCGCTGGATTTCATGTACTGCTTTTTAATTGCCACCGTGTTCTTCTCGGTTTCATGGTTTGTACTTGCTCTCACACGCGAACCTGCCGACTACGAAAAAGTGATCGATCAAAACCCGCGTCCGTTCTGGCACGGCGCCGGGCAAATCCTCAAACGCGATATCAACTTTGGCTGGTTCCTCTCGGCACGCGTCCTTTCACAATTCGCGACCATGGGATTTTCGTTCTACATTGTGTATGCACTGCGTCGCTTCCATTTGGATGCAGTCACAGCCGGTTATCTCACAGCAACACTCACCATTGCACAGACGGTGGCGAACGCCGGCATGGGCTGGCTTGGCGATCATGTGGGCCACCGGTTGATGCTAATTCTTGGAGCGATTTCCGCACTGCTAAGTTCGTTGCTCGCCTGGTTTGCCCCATCGTTGGCGTGGTTCTTCCCCATCTTCGTCCTCACAGGTTTTACAAATGTTTCCATCTGGACCAATGGCATGACGATGACTGTCGATTTCAGCGATGAAAAGGAACGTCCATTTTATATTGGTCTCGCACAGACACTGACCGCGCCGGCCACGATCATCGCTCCACTCATCGGTGGCTGGATCGCGGATACTCAGGGCTTCGCGTTGACGTTTGCGCTATCCGCTGTGTTATCCATTGTGATGATGTCGATCCTGGTTTTTCTGGTGAAAGAACCTCGTAAGGCGGGTTGGCATCCATGGGCATCAAGCTAAGAAGGAAAACGAGTTGAAAAAGAGAGACCTCTGATGTAGGATAGTGGTGCAAACCAAACTATATGCAAAAGAGGTCTCCTACGAAGTCTAACATAAAGAAGATCGATACGACAGGCATT
>JBGPNQ010000475.1:0-3727 GCA_041487615.1 Anaerolineae bacterium | reverse complement strand
CCTCCAACCAATTGGCGTGGGATGGCTTCAAGTTATGTTTCGTGGCAATAGCTCCAACAGAGGATGAGAGCCACCAGTCATACCAATTGAGCCGGAGGTCAGGCAAAGTGTTATTGACTTCCTGCAAGTGACTGAGCGCAGGACCGTTGCCTCCGTGCCCGTTCACCACCAGGATGCGCTTGAAGCCATGCCCATACGCAGAGCGGACTATATCCTCCATTGCGGAGCAGAGCGTTGCAGCGCGGAAACTCAAGGTGCCAGGATAGGCAAGGAAGTATGGCGAGACGCCGAAGTTCAGCGGCGGGGCGACCAGCACACCTGTGGATTGCGAGGCTGCGTCTGCCAGCGCCAGCGGGATCTTAATATCAGTCAGCAGACTCAAATAACCGTGCTGCTCGGTCGAACCCGTCACCAGCATCAGGCGGTCTTCCTGCTGAAGATACTTTTCGACATCCATCCAGTTGAGATCTTCGAGGCGCATATGAACTCCTTTACACTTAGTAGATTGGAACAATCATTGTATCCTCTTGGGACCTTGGTAGATATAGCACATCAGATGATGCCAGCCTCTGAAAATCACGAAAAGATTCTGTATCTGAAATACCTGCTCATCCCCTCTGCATCTTAACAAGTATTGCGAATGTAAACATCGCGTTCATCAAATACTGGGGAACAAAGAAATGTCTATTCGCCGCAATGAGTAAATCATCAACTCATGTGACATTTCCAACTTTTCAACCCAAACAGACCAGTTACCCGGACTTATTGAGTTTGAAATCCGGTTACGCTATGTAGAACGTCAGTGCAGCAATTGCTCGTCCTGCCAAGGATCGCACTCTCCTTCCTTTGGACATGCTCGTAAGCTGTTCTCTACTGCCCATCCTGTTTCTAATCCCCAAACTTCCCACCAAACAGCACCACCGGCGCATTTTGGACCGTCGATTATGTTGATCACGGACAGTGGCGCGATACGTCCGAGAACACTGCCTACAAATGGTTCTGAGCGAACAACCAGCAAGTCATTAGGGCTGACCTGCGCATCGAGACCAACAGCGAGCCTGTCTGATACACATGCATTTGCATTGCTCCTATCGCCATTGTTATTACCGTTGTTATTAGAGTTAGGTGTTGCTGAGATCGATCCGGTTGACTTGTTTTTACTACACTTCTTATTTGGAATAGTACAAGGAATTATCCATTGAGCTGTCTTGTGACCTCCGGCGGTCCAGTTGCTTGAACCAACCGCCGATTGCACATTCAGCCACACATATCCATTATCGTCGCAAACCGGCTCAGCAAGGATCTTCACCCAGCCACCTATCTCGATAAGGCCAACAGTGGAGTAATTCTTTCCCGCTCCGGAGCGGACAAGGTTTTCATAGGGAGGAAATAAGGAAATGTAGCCGAATGTGCCTGGCTTGAAATCTCCGGTGTAGGCGGGGCATTTGCTCGATACTGCGAGCGTTACTGTGCCGATCGGGGTTTGCTCGCTGGGTATCAAACTAGTCGGCGTTTCAGATGGTTCGGGCCTTACCCACCACTTGGTTTGCGTAGGTGCTGGAGCCATTGCCGTAGGACTGGCAGTCGGAGACTCGGATGCGTTCCTTCTGCGAGCTGCACCTCTGGCTATGGAAAACAAGATGCATACGAAAAGCAAACTGAATAAGGAAATGATCATGATCCTTTGCCTGCGTTCTTCCTGGAAGAAATCGTCGGGGCTACGCAGAAATTCGGAGAGGAGTTTCAGCATGTTTATATTGATGTACTTTTCCTTGATATGGTGGCTTTGCTGAAGCGATGACTTTATTGTATGTGTCACTTAAGGGGGGTGGTCCCTCGACCGACGCGAAAAGCCGCCAGAGATTGACGGCTTTTATAGAGGTTTGCTCTGGTACATTACGCCAGGACTAGGGTAATTCGCAATTTTCATATGTCCTGTTGGTTTCTTGATGGGACGATTGTCGGCACAGGAACAATCTTCCTCTCCTTCCTGTGCCTTGCTTGTCAGATGTGCGGGAAAGACAGATACTATCTCGCAGGTCTATTTCTTATACACTACGGCTATTGGTTCTACGGTGAAACTTATATCCGAAAATGGGGATTTTCATAAGTAATGATTAGGTCCAATAAAAGCCCGTACAGCCCCTCTTGTACGGAATAGTTTAAAATAATCCCACCAAGAGTATCAAGACATTATGTTTGAGCGGTTAGCATACGGCCTATAAAAGATACCCCGATGATAATTCTTATGCATTGTTTTTGAACCCATTGAATAATCGCGGTAGTCGCACTTTGGTACAGATGAGACTATCGAAAAATACCAAGTGAAAAGTAAGAGCCCAGTTACATCTTCAAATCCTTTCGGGGTGCCGAGCCAACTCTCACGATCGGATCTCTTGAACAGGATCATATGACCAAGGATACACTTCATTGGGTTTGAATATTCACTTCAAATGCCTGGCGGACATCATTTAAACCCAAAACGCCGCATGATGAACGCCAGTTCCCAGAGACCCACAAATGGAAAGTAATCGCCGCGTGCAATATGGTGCAGATCAGCAGCGGAGGTCGCCTGGATCTGTCACGTCCCATATCCACTGAGAGCGCGGTCAGGTGCATCGGAACTTCTGCCGCAACTGCGGCTGCACTGGGGCGGTGTCGTCAACCTCAATACCAATCTCGTTGTTCTCCACCCAAGCAGGTGTTGCCCACACCAAGGGATCTACTCCATCTCCGCCTGCTGAGATGCAAACGCCGAATTAAAGTAGACAGTACAATTGCAATCTCCTCACTCGGGCCTGATTTCGAGTAAAGCTCTAGGTGCTTTTAGCCTTTCTTTGGGTCCCGATAGGCTGTTTCTCGTACTTGATGCGAAAACCCCATGATTATCTGACATCCTGTAAAACGGAGATTGAAATTATTTAGATGGAGCATATAATAGAGTCAGAGCGGGAGAGCCATACTTCGCTCAAAATAGATTCGAGGAACGGGATGGTGAAGCGATCATGAGAATATTCATCTCCTATCGCCGGGCCGAAGATGATAGATCCTATATTGTCGGCCAAATCCACGAGAGGTTGGCGGCTGAATTCGGCGCGGGCAACATTTTCCGTGATGCCAGCGGAATACATGGAGGCCAGGATTGGCGTTCCGTTCTAGGAGGCGAGATTCAGAGCTGCAGGGTCATGGTGGTGGTGATCGGCCCGGACTGGGCTGGCCTGACAGATGCCAGGGGACAGAAACGACTGCTGGACCCGAACGACGTGACGCGCTGGGAGGTGGATACTGGTCTACAGCGAAGCCGCGCAGGGGAGGCGGTGGTCATCCCACTGCTCGTCCTGGGAGCGGGCATTCCGAAACAGGAGGACCTGCCCGAGAGCCTGCGGGGACTGCTGGAGAAGAATGTTGTCCGTCTGCGCAACTACCCGGACTTCAACCAGGATGTAGACACCCTGCTGCGGGATATCCGGCTGGCACTGGGCTATGGCTCGGGAGACATCGACATCGAGCCGTATGAGCCTGAGACGATCCAGCTACTGGGTGGACTTTTCTGGATGGGAAGCCCACCCGGAGAGAACATCCCGATCTATGAAACGCCCCGGCACCAAGTCGAACTCCCGGCATTCCGGATAGGGAAATACCCGGTCACTAACAAGCAATTTGAAGTTTTTGTGACCGAGACCCGCTTCGAGGTCCTACGGCAGATGGGCTGGGAGGGACAAGCATT
>JBGPNQ010000474.1:0-3743 GCA_041487615.1 Anaerolineae bacterium | reverse complement strand
ATTTTGCGAGCATCGCGAGTGTAGTTAAATAGAACCTGTCATTGCGAGGAGCGAAGCGACGAAGCCGCGAAGCGTCATCGCACAAGTAGAGATTACTTCGCTATCGCCTGCAATGACGTAATACGGAGAACCTACATGGCCTTTCATGATCCCACTTCCTATGTAGAGCTGACACAAGGCAAAATCAAGCACATTGATTTTCACATCCGGGTGGATTTTTCAACGCGCACATTGGATATTGAAGCGACCTATCAAACACAAGTGCCCATCCGCGGCTCGCTTTACCTGGACTCTTTCAAGGTCGAGATGAAGGAGGTGCATGTCAATGGTCGCAAATTGGAATGGGAATTTGATGCCAATGACGAAGTGCGCGGGGACCGTCTGCATTTGAAAGGCTTCGAAGATGATTCGAATTTCACCCTGAAATTCCGGACATCGCCCGAAGCACGCGCTTTGCAATGGATGAACGCATCCCAGACCGCAGGTGGAAAATATCCATTCTTATTCAGTCAATGCCAGGCCAGCAATGCACGCAGCGTTTTTCCATGTCAGGATACACCGTCGGTGCGGTTCACATATTCCGCAGAAGTGGAGGTGCCCCGGGAGTTGATAGCGGTCATGGCGGCGGAGCAGGCCAAAGGTCCGGAAGGAAGCGGATTGTTCATCTTCAACATGCCGCAGCCCATCCCATCCTATTTGTTCGCGATCGCAGTCGCCAATCTGGAATTCCGTGAATTGGGACCGCGCACGGGTATCTATGCAGAACCGGAGATCATCGATGCAGCGGCGTGGGAATTCGCTGAAACTGAAAAGACGATGATCGAAGCTGAGAAACTATTGGGTCCCTATCTGTGGGGACGATATGACATGCTGGTGCTGCCGCCATCATTTCCGTTCGGTGGAATGGAAAACCCGCGCCTTACCTTCCTGACGCCGACCGCGATCCTTGGTACGCGCGGACAGGCGAACCTGGTGACCCACGAACTCGCCCATGCCTGGACGGGAAACCTGGTGACCAATGCAACCTGGCAGGATTTCTGGCTGAACGAGGGCTGGACAACGTATGCGGAAACGCGCATCACAGAAATTCTGGAGGGCAAGGATGTTACAGATCTCAATGCCGTTTATGATGAAAAGCGGACCTTTGAGATCATGCAACGTGAGGGGATGGAGTCGCCCGTTACATGTTTGAGGATTCCAAACGATGGAAAAGATGCTGATTCGATGACATCCATCCTGGCGTATACCAAAGGTTGTTTCTTCTTAAAGGAATGCGAGCACGCCGTGGGGCGTGAACGGTTTGATGACTTCATTCAGAAATATATGAAGAGCTTTCAGTTCCAGTCACTGACAACCGAAGGGTTTCTTGAATTCTTAAAAGCTGAATTGCCTGAAGTCTTTGAGAAGGTGGATGTACAAACGTGGGTCTACAAACCTGGCATGCCTGAAGCGTGGAATAAACCGCAATCCCAGTTGTTTGATGAAGTCGAAAAAGCTCTTAGTGATTTTAATCAGGGTAAACGGCCGACGAGGGAACAGGTGAAGGACTGGCATCGTTACCAGATCCTTTCGTTCCTGCAGGGACTTCCAAAAACCATATCCGTGGAAAATTGCAAATACATCGAAGATGTTTTCGAGCTACGAAACCGAAATGACGATTACTTCTATACGTACTTCTATGCTGTTTGCATCGCCAGTGGATATGAGGAGGTATTGCCGCAAATCGAGAAATTCGTGGAAAAGATTGGGCGCATGTTATACATTCTGCCGGTTGTGCGGGGCATGATCGAAACCGATTGGGCACGGGACCGGGTGCGTCCGTTATTTGAGCGCGTGCGGGAAAAGCATCATCCGATGACGGTCGCTGCCATGGAAGGATTATTGAAGAAGGCGGAATTGTAGGTCAGCGGTTAGTAGTCGGGTCTATTCCGCCCAATTCGAAAGTGCAGTGGCCAGCGGATCGACAGGGGTTCATTTTCATTCCCCCAGGCTGCTGACAGTTTTTCCCAGATGAGTTCGAGAGGATGATGCCCCTTTTGTTCCTTATATCGTTGCGTGGCAGACCAGCTATCGAGGAAACCTGCAAATTGAATTAAGTCCCAATCTGCTTGCATTACAAATGATGGGGGAACGATCTCGTCAAAGGGAAAAGGAATTGTTTTATATCCTTCTTCAAGATAACGAATACGTTCGGGCCAATACCCACTTAATATTTCACTGTAGTATTGGTGGATTAATGGATCGATCCTGGGGGAAATTTCTGTCAGGTTGTAGGTCCATGCGGCCAGGATGCCATCCGGTTTGAGCACACGCTTCACTTCACGATAGAACTCGTCAAAGTTGAACCAGTGAATGGCAACGGCGACCGTCACCAGATCCACAGTGGAGTCGGCCAGCGAGATGTGTTCCGCAGGTTCCACGTGATAATCCACTTTGGGATGTGGGTAGGCACGTGAGATTTGCTCCGCACTTGCATCGGTGGCAAAGACTTTGTCGAAGTATTTCGCCAATCCGATCGCGGCTTGACCGTTGCCCGTGCCACAGTCCCATGCCAGGGAATTTCCGGGTGCGATGGATGCAAGGTAGGCATATATTTCCTCTGGATATTTTGGGCGATATTGTGCATAGAGTTGGGATTGTTTGGAAAAGTGATCTTCAAAATGGGGAGACTCGTTTTTATTAACCATAAAATTCTATATAGCCTCACGCAAGTTCTGAAATCGTTCCACTAAATCTGCCAATTGATAATGAGCGTTTAATCCGCTGGGGTTGGGCAGCACCCAGACCATTGCATTCGCGATGGATCTGGTTTGCAGCCCAAGAGTTGCCTTTGGCTCATTGAAAGCCGTTCGATACGTACCAATGCCCAACACGGCGACGACACGCGGTCGATAGCGTTTGACTTTTGCTTCCAGACGTTTTCGACCTGCCAGCAATTCCTGGAGGGATAATTCATCTGCTGTGGCCGTTGTGCGCGCGACTAAATTGGTAATACCGTAGCCAAGAATTAATAGCTCCTGCTTTTCCGCAGGAGACAGCAATCGAGAGGTGAATCCGGCTTGATGCAGCGCAGGCCAAAAGCGGTTGCCGGGACGCGCAAAATGATGTCCCGTGGCGCCGGAATACAACCCGGGACTGATGCCACAGAATAAAACGCGCAGGTCAGGTGCGATCACATCGCGGATGGTTTTATCTTTGGCGGCGAGCAGTTCGTTGCGAGTGGGTTTATAAGAACGAGTCATTTTGTTCGGGCACCATTAAGAATGTTGTTGATCCACGATCATCTAAGCAATTCCTTGCATTCCTTCAATTCCAGGATTTCCAACTCCACCCCGTGCGCTTTGAGAAAATTGCGTGAAACCTCATACCCCTCCCAGCTTGCGCCTGCGATAATCTTCGGGACTCCCAGCATCACGATCGGACCGGCACACATGATACAAGGGAAGGCACTGGCATACATGACGGTACCCGCATAGCTCTCCCGCAGGCCCGCTGAACGCAGGACTTCGATCTCGGCATGACTGGTGGGATCGTTGTGCGTATTCATGTAATTCCTGCCCACTCCAATGATCTCATCTCCACTCACCAAAACGGAACCGTAGGGATAATCCCCTGCCGCCAGAGCGGCTTTTGCTTCCTGAATGGCAAGTTCCATAAATGCATCCATCAGAACGCTCCTTACTTGTAATCAGTAAACGGGTAAAATAGATTTGTAAAGTATAGCACGTCAGTCTTTTACAATT
>JBGPNQ010000473.1:0-3746 GCA_041487615.1 Anaerolineae bacterium | reverse complement strand
TCATACACTTCGGATCGTCAACTTTCCTGGCTTCATGAACGATTTACGACCAATCTTGCAGGCGCGCCTCGGTGCGAAATTGCTGCGCGGCTTGCGCTTTGAACAAAGCGGCCCGTTATTAGGCGGAACTGGAACTGACCAGTATGCAATCATTCGGGGATCTGATCGCTTGGAAATGGATGGCGCAGCAATGACACGTTTGGTGATGGGAGATGCTCATACACAGGAGCCCATTCACGCATCTGGCGCACTGGCAGAAGTGGTTTCAGCCTTATTCCCTTTGCCATCTTTCCTGCCGGGTTTGAACTACCATTGATGCAGTGCATACGAGATGTTTTTGTTTCTCAAGTACAATCGTGTTCTATGAAAGAATTCATCTACTCCCGCAATGCAGTCTATGAAGCCCTGCGAGCAAAACACAGGCCGATATTCAAGATCCTGGTTTCGGAAGGAGCTCAGGAAAAGGGCCGTCTTGCCGATATTCTTCGCATGGCGAAGGAACTCAATGTTCCTGTAGAGAGAGTCCAGCGCGGACGGCTGGATAAGGTCCACGAGAATCATCAGGGTGTGGTGGCCGAAGTGGGCGAATACGCGTACAGCGACATCCTTGATATGCTGGATCATGCCCGCTCGAAAGATGAACAGCCTTTTATCCTGTTGCTCGATTCATTGAATGACCCGCAAAATTTCGGAACGCTACTGCGCACTGCGGAAGCGGTCGGCGTGCATGGTGTGGTGATTCCCCTGGCGCATACGGTGGAGGTCACGCCTGCGGTGGTCAACGCGTCGTCGGGGGCGAGCGAGCATTTACGCGTGGCGCGCTCGAATCTGGCGCAGGCGATCGATGCGCTCAAGGCGGAAAACGTCTGGGTTGTGTGCCTCGATCAGAACGGAGAAACGATCGGGGAGAAGACCCGGCGTCATTTAACGGGAGCCATTGGATTGGTCGTTGGAAGCGAGGGCGAAGGCATCCGTCAACTCACGCGCGCCAGGTGTGACATCATCCTGCAGCTCCCGATGCGCGGTCAGATCGAATCGTTGAATGCTGCGGTGGCGGGGTCAGTCGCGTTGTATCTCGCATATCTGGCAAGAATTTCGTAGGGTCGTGCAGCTGCACGACCCTACAGGAGAAATTAATGGTTCAGGCATCGTATCATTTTCCGCGTGGATTCTTATGGGGGACGGCGACTGCCGCGCATCAGGTGGAAGGCAACAATACGAACAACCAGTGGTGGAAGTGGGAACAGGATGGTCATACGCAGGGGAAGTCTGGTCTGGCAGCCGATTGGTGGGGCGGCCGCTGGAAGGAAGATATGGACCGCGCCGCAGAAACCGGACAGAACGCGCACCGTTTCAGCGTGGAATGGAGCCGCATTCAGCCAATGCCCGATGCATGGGATGAAGATGCCCTAGAGCGGTATCGCAACATGCTGCGTGGAATGCGCGACCGCGGAATTACGGCGATGGTGACGCTGCACCATTTTTCTGATCCGTTGTGGTTATATGAACAATGCGGTTGGGAGGAGGAATCGGTTGTCGCGTTGTTTGAAAAGTTCGTTCGCAAAACGGTCGAGGCATTGAAGGAATATTGCACCCTGTGGTGCACGATCAATGAGCCGAACGTGTATGCATTGAGCGGCTATGTGGCGGGAACTTTTCCCGCCTGCAACAAGGGGTTGAGATCTGCCGTGCGCGTAGAGGTGAACATGTTACGTGCACATGCCGCCGCGTATCGCACGATCCATGAGATACAACCCGAAGCGCGTGTAGGATATGCCCTGCACTATCGCCCGATGGTGGCACACAATAAATGGTCTCCGCTGGATAGATTGATGCGGAACATTCAATACAACAGTGTTAACTTGTCCTTCCCAAGTGGCATCAGCACGGGCGTGATGAGATCGCCATTGGGAAGCACACGGATCCCTGAAGCCAAAGGCACACAGGACTATTTTGGATTGAATTATTACTCAGTGGATACGGTCAAGTTTGACATCACGAATCCCAGGGAAGTGTTTGGGACGCGATACTACCCTGAGGATTCCGATCTCAGCCCGACAAAATTTGTTGCAAACACCCCGCCAGGAATTTTCGACTCCCTCAAATGGGTGGTGCGGACCTACCCCAACCTGCCGATCCTTATCACCGAAAATGGCGTCGACGATGCGGAGGACAAAATGCGTCCGCGTTATATCGCCCAGCATATCCATCAAATCTGGCGGGCGGTCAACTTCAACTGGCCGGTGAAGGGATATTTCCACTGGTCGCTGGTGGACAACTTCGAATGGGAGCGCGGTTGGAACCAGCGCTTCGGTCTATGGGGTCTGGATATCGAAACCCAAAAGCGGATCCGGCGTCCCAGCGTGGATTTGTATGCCGAGATCTGCAAGGAGAACGGTCTCTCCAGCGAGATGGTGCAGAAGTATTGCCCCGAGGTGTTCGACAAGTTGTTCCCGGTGTAGTAGCTTTCAGCTATCAGTAAGCAATAAGGAATTGAATATGGATTTCAAGATACAACTTACAGGTTTAAATGAATTATTGTGTGTGATCTACAGCGAAGAGATGCAGTTGAGTACGCTGCTGGGCGAACTCGGTTTTGAGCCCGCGCAGATAGAACAATTGCAGGGCAAACATCTTGAGTCGGTTGTCCGTCAATTTTTAGAGGTGATCCATAAACGTCTTACCAATGATGCGGGCAAGGACACCTATTATCAGATCTTGAGTCGACGCTACGCGTTGGATGGTGAGCCGCGTGAACAACTTTCTGCAATTGGCGAGAAACATGGATTCAGTCCTGAATACATCCGCCCGTTATTTGAGGAGATCCTTCAGAGATGCCAGAGCAAGACCTGGCAAAAAGAACTGAAGACGAGCCTGAAGCATATCACTGTGGCTGAACTGGGACAAATGAACAAACGTCCTACACAGGAGCATGTATCGGCAAAACTGGAACGACTGTCCGATTTGAAGGGCGCGGCGGATTTGGCGCGGTTGGATTATGAGTCCAAGCGGGCGGAGATTCTGAAGCAAATCCAGGCTGAACTGGACGCGCTCGATCTGGAGTACAAGCCTGTTCTTGAAGCGACCGAAGAAAATATCGCCGCGCTGGAAAATGAGATCAAGACCGATGTGCTGTTGTATGGAGAAAGTGTTTCGGGTGGTTTCTACCGCGCATCCTACACTCAGGGACGAGTATCCTGGGACAATGATGGCATGACGAAGTATGCAGCGGCGCATCCCGATGTGCTCCAATTCCGCAAGCAGGGGCAGCCCATCGTTTCGTTGAGAGTGGTAAATAAAGAGTGAGATCGCTGCGTTGCATCTATTCCATATTCTTTCGTCGGAGCGCGGCTGGCCGATCATTCACCCGAAGGGAGTCATTGGTCGCGCGTGTTATGAAGTCGGTCCACTATTGATGAACCCGTGGAGAGACTTGCTAAACGGAGCCAACTACCGGTGCATCAAGAAGCGGCGGATCGACATCCTGCATGAGTATCTGGGATTCGAGCGTGAGCGCATCCATGAATGGGGACTGGCGCACGCGGTCCTATCTGCCGGGTGGAGTATTTAAGACAATACAGGCTGGGAGTACGCAGCCGTGTTTGCGGAGATGATCGCCGACCTCGATATTACCGCCAGCACTAAAAATTGAGTTCTGGTTCGGTTTCTTTTGCGGTACTTTGTAAATGATAACAGCCTCCGGGGCAGGAGGCTGTTGTGTTGCTCGAATTTGGTTACATTCCTAG
>JBGPNQ010000472.1:0-3756 GCA_041487615.1 Anaerolineae bacterium | reverse complement strand
GTGGCAATCAATAGTTTCTTTGTAGGGATGGAAAATTCTTTCGCCTCACTTCGAATCTCAAGCCTGAATCCGTTTCTTGAATCTTTCTCCACACCAAGCAGACTCACGCCCACGCGCACTTCAACTCCAGCCCTTTTTGCGTTTTCACGCAGACATTCCACGATTGTCTCTGACGAGTCGCTCACAGGAAACATGCGCCCATCAGACTCGGTTTTCAACTTGACGCTGCGCGATTCAAACCATTCGACAGTGTCCGTAGTCTGGAAGCGAGAGAACGCCCCGCGCAATTCATTCCCTCCACGCGGATAAAACGTGACCAGCTTTGCAGGATCAAAGCAGGCATGAGTCACGTTGCAGCGTCCACCACCGGAGATCAGCACCTTGCCGAGGGTTTGACTCGCCTTCTCAATAATCAGCACGCGCAAATGTGGATCCACTTCAGCACAGCGGATCGCGGCGAAGAATCCCGCAGGTCCGCCGCCCACGATGACGACATCCCAGTTTCGCTGCAATGAGTTACTCATGGCAGGGACGATTGTATGTCATGAACACAGACCCGCCAGAGCCTGCAATTCCCTCGATGAAATGTCTGCTATGGACTGACATTGTCGGTATCAGATCTTTCCTTCATTACGGGTGGCGAATGTATTCCTTTAATCACCAGGAGATAAGTAACGATCCATAGCGGCAGGGCAGTCACCAGCAGGCGGTCTTCCTGTCCGCTCGAGATACCGCTGGTGAACCATTGCATGGCAAAACATAAATAGAGCAGCGCAATCGTCTGCTTGTTATCGCTGTATTTGGACGAGAGCAGATAATAGACCACAAATGGAAGCATCAACAAATGCAAATAAGTTGTGAACGCATTCATGCTGATAGCAAAAGCATCCATGCGATTGTCGTTGCCAAGAGTGTAAAACGATCCTGTCCATAAATTTGAGTCGATCAAGTGATTGCGGATGACCAACAGCGTGCCTCTTTTATGCTGCCATAGATAATCCAGTTGTTTTGGCAAATTCCAATCTTCGATCAATGCCATCGTTTCGCGCCATTCTGTCCCTTCGGCGTGCTCATATACATCGGCAACCAGATAATTCTTAAACGTGTACCCGCCGATGGTCGAGATGGTTAATTTCCCGCTGACCGAATACGATAACAACAACTGAATCCAAATGGGGATGAGCAACAACGCAATCAGCCCTATACGTTTTGCTCTAGGTGTTTGTTTGCTTTGAATGAACACAATCACAGTGAGCAGGATGAGAAATACCAAATAAATCGGCTTCGTCACTGTTGCCAGTGCGATGAGGAGAATGCCGTAGTACAAACGGTTGGGTGCGGCAGTTGTTAACACCCAGACAAAGATCGTGATCAGAAAAATATTCAACGTCTCTGTCATCCCGTGGAAGGTGAGGATCAAAGGCGAAGGATGAGAATAAAAGAATCCTGCACCGATCATCGCAAGGATTGTTGAACGCGTTCCATTTTGCAGTCCCAGATATATGAGGGCCCCACTGGCAAGCCACATCAAAAATTGACTGAACCATAGGATGCTCTCCGCATGCCCGCCGAAAAGTGTCCGCGCCAGCCCAAGCAGCAGCGGATACAACCACGGGCGAACGCTGATCTCAGCCGTGTCAGATCGACCAAATATCCATTCACCCGCGGCTTGATAACTACGTGAGTCATTTGCCCACCAAAAATACCGTCCGGGTTGGTCAATATTGACTTTACTGTCTTTAACATCTGTTAGATAGAACGCCCATTGGAAATAATAAACAAGCGCTATCCCCATCACGATCACAAGACCCAGAAGAAGGTCCTTTTGTTGCGCGCTCAGCTTTGATGTCCACTTTTGAAGGACCGATAATTTCATGCACTGCCTCAGGTCAGAAAGATGACCAGATTATAGCATTTGCATTCATGCTCAACTGCCAGCGCAGACCTCTTTTCTCAACTCCGCCTTTTGAACTTTGCCCATCGCATTGCGCGGTAGGTTATTTCTGAAGACAATGGATTTCGGAGACTTGTACGGGGCGAGACGCTCACGACAAAAGCGGATCAATTCCTCGCCATTCACAGATTCCGTTTCATTGAGCACCACCACCGCTGTGACCCTTTCTCCCCACTCGCGGTCGGGACAGCCGATGACCGCGCACCCTGCCACTGCTGGATGCTCCGCCAGCACGCGTTCCACTTCAGATGGATAGATATTCAATCCGCCGCTGATGATCAGATCCTTGGAACGTCCGCATAGGCTGATGTAGCCATCCTTTACGCGGAATCCCAGATCACCGGTACGGAACCAGCCATCGGCTGAGAAGGATGCGGAGGTCTTGTCGGGTTGCTTCCAATAGCCTTTGAATACATTGGGTCCGCGCAGTTGCAGTTCCCCAATCTCTCCATCAGGTAGTACATCATCATTTTCAGGATTCACGATCCTGACCTCTACGCCGGGGAGAGGGAGTCCCACAGAACCTAAACGACGCTCACCCGTTAAAGGATTGGAACAGTTCATTCCAGTCTCGGTCATGCCGTAGCGTTCGAGCAGGGTGTAGCCAAACGTCCTTTGAAAGCCGGTGAACACATCATCAGGCAGGCGGTCTGAACCGGATGTGATCAACCGCATGTGTGATAGGTTGAAATTTTGGGCATCAGGCGTATCCAACAATCTTGCATGGATGGTGGGAACGGCCATGAAGACTGTGCACTTTCCGCTCGAAAGTAGTTCAAGAGACTTCTGCGCATTGAACTCGCGCATGAGGATCGTGGTCGCCCCTGCGTAGAACGCTCCATGCAACGCCACAAACAATCCATGCACGTGGAAGATCGGTAAAACGTGCAGTAGTACATCATCCGCCTGCCAGCCCCAGGCTTCATAGAGAGATTGGAGATTGGAGATTAAGTTGCCGTGTGTGATCTCCGCGCCTTTCGGGCGCCCCGTTGTCCCACTGGTGTAGATGATGACGGCGGTATCCTGATCACCTCGGTGGTCGAGTAATCCCGAGTGTTCGCCGAGGGATGTATCGAGACCACCCGGTACTTGGTAATCTGCAATTAGTAATTGAAATTCGCCTGGCCTGGCGGGATCAAGAAAAACACATTCCTGCAATTCAGGTAATTCCGAAAGGATGGATTCGGTTCTTTCCCTGGAGGATTCGAGGGCGAAGAATAATTTGGAACCAGAATCTTCGAGAAAATACTTCAGTTCGTCTGGTGGATAAGCCAGATTGAGCGGAAGCGTAATTGCCCCCAATTGTATTGTTGCCAAATGCAAGAGTATGAATTCCAGGGATTTGGACAGCTGCAAGGCGACGCGGTCCCCGCGCTGAAGCCCCAGGCTTTGCAGATAGCCAGCGGTCTGCTGAACAAGCTGACTCAGTTCAGCGTATGTAACCCGCTGCACCGGCGGATCAATAAACTCGAGTGCAACCTTGTGCGGATATTTTCGAACGTTATCATTAAAGGTGTTTAAGAAGGACATGGTACGAATAGGAACTTGCTGCGAGAATGCAATCGGAGCGTAGAACCGATGATACTACATTTGCCGGTCCAATCAGCGGAGGAAGATTTCCAGACAAATGTCAGTTGTTCTGGGCAAACGAAAAGAGTAGACTCATCGTATATAGTGTAGGAGGCTCCGTTTATGAAAATCATATCGTATATTTCGGCCGCGATCCTGATCTTCTTTGGCGTGCTGTTTATCTGGGGCGCCGGCGGGAATCAGGGTGGCGGCTGGACGTGGGTATGCGGAGG
>JBGPNQ010000471.1:0-3776 GCA_041487615.1 Anaerolineae bacterium | reverse complement strand
CGACACTCAAGTCTTGGGTCAGTGGCGCGGCGCCACTCAGTTAGTTTGCGCTCGAGTTTCGACTGGACCGACCGATGACCTGCTGCTGCTGAACAAAGAAAGCAACGAGCTCCAACTTCTTAAGACCGGCATTTCCGTCAAATCGGCATCATCTCTTCCCGCTCATGTTGCGTGACGGGTATAATCTGTGCATTAGCCATTTACAATATGTTGCTCACTATTGATTATCGGTAATAGAAGATTCGTCCGCTATTTTCTCCACACCATAATGCCTTCTCCTATCAATGAATCCCTGCTCGACACTGCCCTCACCAGGCTGGAGCAGGCCCACGCCTGGTCGCCGCGCGTCATCTCACGGCTGGAAACCCTCATCCGCACGGCTGACGATGCGGCGCTCTTTCGCGTGAATCCGGTCCAATACGCTGCCGAAAAAGGCCTGTCTGAGAGCGAAGCCATTGATTTGTTCCTGCATAGCGCCAAGCTGGGCTTGTTGGACATGGAATGGCACATGGTCTGCGCATGCTGTGGACAGGTGTTTCAAAACCTGCGGGGCGTGGGCGATCTGCACTCCCACTTCGTATGCAATATCTGTCGTATGGATAATACCGTCACGCTGGATGACTTCATCCAGGTGGCGTTTACTCTCGCACCCGCCATTCGACCATTGACCTATCACACCCCAGCCAACCTCGCACCCGACGATTTCCTCTTTCGCTATCGCCTGGCGTTGGGGCTAGACCGTTACCCACAACGCATTTCGAATGAAAGCTATTTTCGGGCAGCCACAAAAGCTCTCACCTATCTTGAGCCAGGCGCGGAACTGGAAGTTATCTGGGAAGCCACCCCCGGGCTGATTTATGTGGGCGACCTTTTCAAACGCGTTGTTGCCACATTTTACGCCTATCCGTCGACACCTGGTGCTGCACCCGACGTCCCCCAAGCCTTTGAGATCCGTTTTGATACAGAAGCTGCCATAAGTACGACCCCCTCCATGCCTGCCCACATCGAGGAAATCCCTACTCCTGTCGGACCGAAGGAGTTTCAGTTCACACATTTCGCCGCCGTGCCCTCTGGACCTCTTACCCTGCGTCTGATCAACCAAAGCGCGGAACGGGTCTTGCTCTGGGGGCTCAACCTGCCCGCCGATGTTGGAGATACCTGGGTCGCCTTTCAGCCCTTTTTATCGGGTAAACGATTGCTCACCACGCAGACCTTCCGCAATTTGTTTCGCACTGAAACCGTCGCCAGCGATGAAGGACTGGGCGTACGAGACATCACATTTTTGTTCACCGACCTCAAAGGCTCTACGGCGTTGTATGACCAATTGGGCGACCTCCAGGCCTATCACCTGGTGCGCCAGCACTTCGACGCGCTCACACAAGTCATCACCCAACAGGCAGGCGCGGTGGTCAAAACCATCGGCGATGCGGTGATGGCGACATTTGTTTCGCCGTCCGCCGCAGTGCGGGCCGCGTTGGAAATGCTTAAGAAAATTGACGAGTTCAATCATGGCCGCGCCGAGCCGCTGATCCTGAAGATCGGCCTGCATCGCGGGCACTCGATCCTGGTCTCCCTCAATGACCGGCTGGATTATTTCGGCCAGACAGTCAATATTGCCTCTCGTGTGCAGGGACTGGCAGAAGCCCACGAAATTTATTTAAGTCAGGATGTCTATGCTTCCCCCGAAGTGGCCGACTGCCTGGCGGGTTGCGTTATCACGCCTGGCCAAGTGACAGTGAAAGGTGTGAGTGAGGCGCTGCAAGTCTATAAAGTGATGCTGCGCGCCGAACGCTAGGAATCTGTCGTTAAAGCATATCTTCAAAACCAAAGCAGGGCTATCGTGGCAGGATGCTTCGCAGCGTTTTCACCTGCGCCTTCCGAAGGACACACCGTAATTGCACTCGGTGCAAGTGTCGGGACGATGTGCGGAAAGGTGCAGGCAGGCAGTTTTCCGCGTTCAAGCCAGTTCCGTCAAAGTGGCTTCGTCTCGTCCGGTTGGTTGTCGACGACCATGGGGAGTGTCAAGACACAGCAGCGGAGAATATTTACCTTTTTGCTGAACGTAAAATGTTAGCTACGTATGTGGCTCTTTGTAAATCCGATTCCCAACACCATGCCTCCGGTAATCGCGGACGTCAATAAGCCTGTCACGGTCACCTTGGACATGGCAAGAGGCACCGTCCCACCCACGCGGATTCCGAACTGATCGAACACGACAATTGTCAATAACATCGTGAAGACAGAAACAAGACTGGTGGTAAGACCCATCGTCAGCGCGGCTTTGACGCTGCGCAAAACAAGTCCCTAGGCCAGCCCGACGAACAAGGTGACTCCGCCGATCAATCCGGCCATGGAGGCAGCATAATTGAGGTGGATCGGTATGTCCGGACGGTATGAATACAGGATTCCGTCCACGTTCGCTACCGGCGAGAACCATGCCGCCAGGATGCCTGCTGCAGTAGCAAGCATGATCCATCCCCAGGGACGATATCCGCTGATGCGCCCAAGCATGTAACTCCACATTATGGAACTCACGACCAGGATGTAGATACTATACAGCCCGTGGGCCTGCAAAAAGGCAATCACCTGTTGAACAACAGCAGAGTGATGGATTTGCTGTAAAAGGATCAGCCAGAGCAACAGCCCGGCAGGCAATCCGAGACAGACCGCCGCGGCGAGTGCGCTTTGCCAGGCAATGCGAAAATAATCTGGCGATTTTTGAGCCTCAAAGTTTGCCATGCTAATTCATGCCATATGATCCTGATACACCGCGATGGCTGTCCTCGTTCCATTTTACAGCCTTCCAGGTGCACAAGTGCGGGTAATAAGTCACCAGGACTTGGCATCTTATTTGTATGACAAGGAGAATTGAATGAATGACTCACAGCCTTATGAAACACTTGACCCCGAAAACTGGGACGAAATGCGTGAACTGGCGCACCGCATGGTGGATGATGCGATCAGCTACTTGGAGACAATCCGCGAACGCCCGGTCTGGCAGCCAATACCCGAAGAGGTAGCTGCCAGGTTTACAGAACCGGCACCTTATGAACCGGGTGGTGCTGAGGCGGCATATGAGGAATATCTGGACACCATCTTTCCCTACCCCATGGGAGTCCCTCATCCGCGGTTCTGGGGCTGGTACATGGGCAGTGGTACCGTCCTGGGAGCTCTTGCCGATTTTATGGCTTCGATTCAAAATTCAAATCTGGGCGGGGGGAATCATGTTGCGAATTTGGTTGAAGAACAGGTGGTCAACTGGATGAAGGAAATGCTAGGCATGCCGGACGATGCAAGCGGACTACTCGTCAGCGGCGGTTCGATGGCCAACTTTGTCGGCATCGCGGTCGCCCGTAGCGCAAAGGCAGGCTTCAACGTCCGCGAGGACGGGATGCAGGCGGCTCCTCAGAAGTTGACCGTGTATGCATCCACGGAAGTGCACAGCTGCAACCAAAAAGCAGTCGAACTGCTGGGAATTGGCAGCGATTATTTCCGGAAGATTCCCGTCAATGCTGATTTCACCATTAACCTGGATGCATTGAAAGGTGCCATCGCAGCCGACCGCGCCGCGGGCTACCGTCCGATCTGTGTGATCGGAAGCGCGGGCACCGTCAACACCGGTGCGATTGACGACTTGAACGCATTAGCGGATCTGTGCAGGGATGAGGATCTCTGGTTCCATGTGGATGGGGCGATTGGGGCAGTGGCGGTTTTGGCCGACAATGTGCGGCCCAAACTGGCGGGGATGGACCGGGCTGATTCGATTGCGCTGGATT
>JBGPNQ010000470.1:0-3777 GCA_041487615.1 Anaerolineae bacterium | reverse complement strand
CTGCCCGCCGATTTCGACGATCTGACTCTCCTCTAAATCCGACTTCAAGGCCAGTGCCCCGAGCGGATTCCATTTCCTCGGCCGTATCCAGGGATCGGGCATGACATGAACGAAATAATGTGGCTGATTTGTTTCCATGACCTTTTGCAGATCGCCCGGTGACGTGGCGACCAACCCGGAAAGAAATGCAAAGAGATAGATATCGCTATTAAGATGGCCCTCCGCGGCATTCTGATCGGATGCCACCAGTGCAGGCGCATTCAACACCAGGTGCAGATTGCGCTGCATCTCCGATATTTGTTCGGCATGCGAAATGAGAAACGAATTGAGTTCACATCGCCGCCCGGCAAGAGAGACATGATAGTGATCCGGTTCTGTAAATGGAATTGCACCTCTTACGTCAAACGGAATCTCATGCTCAGAGAGATAGCGCCTGAAGGCAAGTTCCACTGCTGCTCCAGCCACCGTCCGCCGCAGACGATCATACGGCGATCCACCCGTGCGATTGTACGGCAACGAATGGAGCGCGTAGGCAATCCCACCCTCGGTGAGGTCGCGGGTGTAGGGAAGGTGGACGAAATCCTGAATGCCGATCATGGTTATTGGAATATCGATAATGGTCTATGATCCATTAACCGACCTTCATTCATTCCTGAACTGCAAACAATAGTGATGGAAAGTATTGCTCACCCAAGCGGACCCAAGCCCAAATGGAGAGAGGCGTTGGTTATCCTGAACCCAAATCTTTTCATCTTTCAGTGTATACGTTTTGCCAAGTTCACGGGCAATGTCCCATGCCAGGGGATAGATCTTCCCACCCTTTTTTACGTTCTTGACGATGATCGTCAAATAGGCCTTCTCGCGTAGCATGGGCTTCAGCCCCGCATAAATATTCACCAGCTTTGCAAGAAACTCATCATAATCCGGAATATTTCCCATGTCATTCGGGTCATCCGAATAATGCACATCCAACTCGACGGAGGAACGGCGCTTCTTTTGAGTCTCTGCTCCTTTGGCGCGCAGCATGTCCCAGTACGGTGGACTCGTGAGGACGTAGTCAAAAATTGGGAATTCGTAGTCAGTAATTTGTGAAGCGTCACCATTCACGATTTCAGATTTCAGATTTTGGATTGAACTCCCTAATGTAGCGCGTTCTTCATTAATGATCTGTATTGCGATTTCCGCATATTTTGTGTTTAACTCAATGCCATACGAATTACGTCCCGCACGCAACGCCGCGATAAGTGTCGAACCTGTGCCAGCCATAGGGTCTAGGACGGTTTCGCCTTGTTTGGTGAAGAACTCGATGAATTCCTGCGCCATCGTCTCCGGGAATTTGGCGGGATGTACCAACACTCCCTTTTTGCGCGGCGGCGGATTGTGGATAAACCACGACTTCTGAAACTTCAACCAGCTCTTGGAATCAAGGTTGTTCAATTTGTTGGAGGGCATATGTTTCCAATTTTACCGTTTTATCATATCGTTGCGACAAACGATCATGTCGTTGAGAGGGCGGAAGCCCGACACCGCCCCAGCTGGTCGGTGCCGGGGAGCAATCTCCTACTGAATGAGCAAATCTCATCGGTCAGGAGCACCGTTCAAACGGAGATTGCTTCGCGGAGTTCATGCTGAGCCTGTCGAAGTGCTCGCAATGACACTCACGGCAAGGGCGTTCTCGTCGGCAGGACATAATCCACGTGATATATTTTAAGATCCGAAAAGATCACGCTGACAGAATCCTCTCCTGCCGACCGCACATACACGCCGAACCCGCCGCTTGGGAACGTTCTTTCTGTCACGCCGAACTGGAAGCGTCCGTTGAGGAAGAGTCGCATCTCGCCTCCCACCGCCCACATCCCAATGCGGACCTCGCCGGGTGGACGTGTCGCATCTCCGCTGAGAAGCGGTTGCTGGATGGGCAGCCTTGTCCCTCCGCTAATGCGGTCGGCGCGGATCTGTCCATTGCAGGTCAATACGAACCGATAAAAGGAACTGCCCACGCCGCGCACGATGATCCCGTAATTATCATCGCCCCGGCACAGGCTGGGACGCGCTGTAATCTCGGCATAGAAGTTGCCCACTATCAAATCATGTCGCATGCTGGCAAGATAATATCCCGGCTGAACTGCCAACGACAATCGGTTCATGCCGATCGCCGCGCTGCCATGATCTGAAACGGCTGTATCCCAAAGTGAATCGTCCGAGAAATCGTCGTTGAGGGTCACTTTGCCGATGCCAGGACTCATCTCAGGCGTGGCTGTATAGGTGGGGACAGCCAGCAGCGTGGGAGTCGCAGATGGAGGAAACCAGACGATGGTCGCAGTCGGAAGCGCTGTATCGGTGGGAAGAGGGGTAGCGGTTGCAGGGATGGAATCCAAAGGCAGGCAGGCAACTAGCAACATTGTCATTGCGAGGAGGAGCGTAGCGACCACGAAGCGCCGCCGTGGCGCCGTGGCGACACAATCTCCTCTTAAACGGGTAAAACTTATCGAGGGGATTTTTCCGCATAACCGGAGATTGCCGCGTGGCGCTGAAAGCGTCACTTGCAATGACATATGCATGGAAGGTCTCATAATGGAATAATGACAATCTTCGTGAAGAAAATCTCATAAGCTGTTGTAAAATAACAACGAATTTCATTCTACCGCTGTACACATGAATTTCAGATGATGATTTTACCTGATACAGGATGTAAATCGGAATCACCAGCAGAGATTTATGCGGTACTTCGTAACATAAGGAGACTTTATGACCGAAAAACTCGTTCTTGTAACAGGTGCGTGTGGCGAGATTGGTCAGGCTCTTGTTCAAGGATTGGCAAAACGGGGCGGTTATCGGATCGTGACATCGGATCTTGCTCCCTTACCCGATAGCATCCGAAATATATCGTCTGAGCATGTGCAAGGCGACCTGGTTTATAAAATCAAAAATTTCTATGACTACGATTTCGATGTGATGTTCCATCTTGCCGCATCGCTTTCGTCGAAGGCCGAGATCGCCAGTGAAGAGGCGCATCGTATCAATGTGGAAGGCACCATGCAATTGTTGATGCTGGCTGCCTATCGTTCGGAGAAATATCAAAAGTCTGTCAAGTTTTTATTTCCCAGTTCCATTGCCGCCTACGGTATGGGAGATCTTGAAACGAAACGCGCAAGGGGATGTGTAACGGAGGACGAATGCAATACGCCTCACACCATGTATGGATGTAATAAGCTGTACTGCGAAAAACTGGGAATGTATTACAGCAAATATTTTGGTCAACGTCATCTGGATGAAAACCCGCCCCACATGCTGGACTTCCGCGCCATCCGTTTCCCGGGTTTGATCTCCGCCTTTACCCTTCCCAGCGGCGGGACAAGTGACTACGGCCCCGAGATGCTCCACGCTGCCGCGCAGGGAAAACCGTACGCCTGCTTCGTGCGCGAAGACACGAAGATTTCCTTCATGGCAATGCCCGACGCGATCAAGTCACTGTTGATGCTGGTGGATGTGCCGCGCGAAAAGTTGAATCATATTATCTACAACATCGCCGCGTTTGCGATCACTGCCGGTGAATTCCGTGACCGGGCGGTGAAGGCATTCCCCGGTGCGAATATTACTTTTTCACCGAATCCGCGCCGCCAGGGAATCGTCGACTCGTGGCCGGAAGATGTGGATGATTCCCTCGCCCGCAAAGATTGGGGTTGGAAACCGGATTACGATGAAGATGCTTTCTTCAATAAATATTTCCTGCCGGAGATCAGAAAGAGATATGGAAAATAATCAATCCGAACTTTT
>JBGPNQ010000469.1:0-3782 GCA_041487615.1 Anaerolineae bacterium | reverse complement strand
GATTGCTTCGCCCACTTGCTACCGTTCGGGGCTCGCAATGACATAATATTAGAGGAGAGAATTTATGGTTACAACAGCATTAATGGCATTTCTGCATCACTTGATGGCCTTCACATTGACAGCCTGTCTCGTGTACGAGTTCATCGCTTATCGTAAGAACATGAGCATTGAAGAAATTCGGCGTATTCAACGGGTTGACCTTGCCTACGGGATATCAGCGGGATTGCTGCTGGTCGTCGGTTTGCTGCGTGTGTTCTTCTTTGAAAAAGGAGTGAACTTCTACATTCACAATCCGTTCTTCTGGGTAAAGATGACAGCCTTTGCAATTGTTGGATTGCTGTCCATTGACCCAACCATCCGTTATATTCGCTGGAATAAAACTTTGCGTGAGAACCAGACTCCAGAAATCAGCGAAGCAGAATATAAGCGAACGCGTTTGCTTCTCTGGCTCGAGGTGATAGGCATTGCAGTGATTCTATTCGCCGCTCCTCTGATGGCACGTGGGATTGGAATGAATTGAGCGGGAAACACAGCAACATATACCCGTAATGGCAAAAGGGGAAATGAGATCGGGATTCAAAGACTGGTCCCTTTTCTTGTTCCTTGACCGAGTATGCGACGGAAGCGCCATGGCGAGGGCGTTTATAATACACTCAACAAATCAGATTATCGAGTGCAGGTCAGGAGCAGAAAATGCAAATCGTCCTTGTTCACGTAAATGTCAAGCCTGAACGCATCGAAGCTTTCAAACAGGCGACCGTCGAGAATGCTATGAATAGCTTGCAGGAAGCGGGAATTGCACGCTTTGATGTGATCCAGCAAACAGAGGATCCAACGAAATTCATCCTCGTCGAAATCTACAAAACAGCGGATGCTCCTGCGGCGCATAAGGATACCGCCCATTACGCGCGCTGGCGTGACACGGTCGCACAGATGATGACTGAACCAAGGCAGGGAATCAAGTACTCAAACATCTTCCCCTCAGACGAGAATTGGTAGGACCATGTTTTCTTTCGAATTCGCCACTGCCAATCGAATCATTTTCGGAGCGGGAAAATTAAATGAATTGAGCAGTCTGATCTATGGAGACCCAAAGCGTCTGCTTTTGGTGTGTGGACACTCCTCCGACGCGATCCCGCGACTGAGGAAAATACTTTCTTCAGCCGGCACATCGCTTACAGAATTTCAAGTTCATGGTGAACCGACAATAGATTTGGTGCGCGCTGGCATCAAAGCGGCACAAAATTGTGACGTGCTGATCGGTCTCGGTGGTGGAAGTGTGTTGGATGCTGGAAAAGCGATTGCGGCACTGGTCACGAATCCCGGTGATGTATTTGATTATTTGGAGGTAATTGGCAAAGGCCAGCCTTTGGTCAACGCGCCGATACCCTATATTGCAATCCCCACAACTGCGGGAACTGGTTCAGAAGTGACACGCAACGCCGTGATGGAAGCGACGGAGCAAAATGTAAAAGTGAGTCTGCGAAGTCCATTCATGTTGCCTCGTGTCGCCCTGGTGGATCCCGAATTGACATATAACCTGCCGCCCGACATCACAGCAAGCTCGGGGCTGGACGCGCTCACCCAATTGATCGAGCCGTTCGTTTCAGTCAAGGCGAACCCAATGACCGATGCAATCTGTCGGGAAGGCATGGTTCACGCGGCCCGCTCGTTGAGACGCGCCTATGAGAACGGCGAGGATAAAGAGGCGCGCCAGGGAATGTCATTGGCAAGTCTATTTGGCGGATTGGCTCTGGCCAACGCCGGGCTCGGCGCTGTGCATGGGTTTGCAGGTCCATTAGGTGGAATGCTGCACGCGCCACACGGAGCACTTTGTGCGCGTTTGCTGCCCTACGTTATGCATGCCAATATCGAAGCATTGGAAACACGGCAGCCTGAGCATCCAGCACTTGCCCGCTATGTTGAAGTCGCCAGGATACTCACGGGCGAGGAAACTGCGGCTCCACAGGACGGCGTGCATTGGGCAAGCCAATTGGTAGATACTCTAAAAATTCCCGGACTTTCCGAATATGGAATGAACGAAGGGAAATTCCCTGAAGCGGTGGAAAAGACGATGAAGGCGAACAGTTTCAAAGGGAATCCAATCGCCCTGAATGAAAAAGAGCTGTGGGGAATCCTGGAAAAGGCTTTGTAAAATAAAAAGCGCACAAGCCGTTCGACTCGTACGCTCCTCAATTACCAATTACTGCTTACCAACCGTCTCCAATCTCCAGTCTCTACTTGATAATCCCCAGCTTCTTCCCGGCCTCACCGATGACATCCATGGCACGCTCGATCTCGCTCGGCTCGTGCGCCGCCGTGACGGTAGCGCGCAGGCGGGCGAGTCCTTCGGGGACGGCGGGAGATACGACAGGCAGCACAAATACGTCGTTGTGCTGAGCTTCTTGCGTCATTCTATATGCAGTTTCATCGTCGCCGCACAATACAGGGACGATCGCAGTCTCGGTCAGCATTGTATCGAAACCCATGCTCTTGAGCCCACCAATGAATTGTTGGGTATTCAGGTTCAGTTTTTCGATACGTTCGGGTTCATCCAAAATTACCTTGAAAGCTTCATTCGCGGCAGCGGTCTGGGCTGGCGGCAGGGCCGCAGAGAAGATATATGCGCGACTCGCATGACGCAGATACATGACAATCTCCTTTTTCGCGGCGATATACCCACCCACAGATGGAATGGTCTTGCTCAAAGTGCCCATCTTGATATCAATGACATCACCGAGACCGAAGTGTTCTTCTATGCCCCTGCCAGTTGCGCCGAGCACACCAATGGAATGCGCTTCGTCGATCATCAGCCATGCTTTGTACTTCCCGCACAGTTCCAGGACCTTGGGCAGGTCAATAATATCGCCATCCATGCTAAAGACCGAATCGGCGATTACAAGCTTCGCAACATCAGCGGGCGCATTCCTGAGCAGCCCTTCGAGATGTTCCATGTCATTGTGGCGAAAACGGCGGAACTCGGCGCCCGACATCAAACAACCGTCCACAATGGAAGCATGGTTCAACTTATCAGAAAACACATAATCGCCGCGCCCCATCAACGTCGAGACGACACTCAGGTTGGTGGCATAACCCGACGAATACGTGAGAGCTGCTTCAGCGTGTTTAAAGTTTGCGATGGTCTCTTCCAGTTCCGTATGTATCGTCAACGTACCGGCCAATGACCGGACCCCATGTGTTCCCGTTCCAAATCGATCCACGGCCTTCCTCGCAGCTTCATTGATGCGCGGATGATTGACCAGGCCAAGATAACTGTAGGAAGCATACATCCCCATCTCGCGCCCCCGCACGCGCACTTTCATCCCCGGCAGGATCTCTTCTATGGGCTGGTTATAAAAATACAGGTCATTGTCTCGAGCCATTGAAACGCGGTCCATGATCGCGTGGATGCGGCGGGTGACAGCATCATCAGTACCATAAAAATCCATAACGGGAGCCTCCGAAGCAGAATGTCGCAAGTGTAGCCCAGCGAGGCAGGATTGTCTAGCTACATGAAACGGGCTTCCCTGTGCGTGCCGATTCGAGCAGTGACTTGATGACCATCACATTGCCGCGGCTATCGTCGAGTGAAATATGCGGCTCTTTTCCGAGCAGGATGGCGTCCGCCATATCTTCCACTTCACCAATATACAGTTCCTGTCCTTTGATCTTGATCATTTCGGTCTTGCCGTCACGGATCAGATAGATTTTTTCATTTTCATTCGGCTTGAACGGGGCTGGGATACTTAACGCCCCATCGCTGCCCACAATTTCCATGAAGG
>JBGPNQ010000468.1:0-3796 GCA_041487615.1 Anaerolineae bacterium | reverse complement strand
GTAATGCAAGTTACAACAGGACAAGGCACAACGAGTTGGACCGTAGCGCGCGGACAACTCGGCACAGCCGCCGCCACCCACTCGACAAATGCCACAGTCACTGCTCTTGCCAACGATTGGTATGCAACCTTCACAGGCGTTCCAGCCGGGGCTTCGAACTTCAAGGTGACGTACACAGGCAAGAATTGTGGCAACACAACAGGCACTTCCTGCACAGCCATCGTGGCTCCTATCCCGCAGCAGACGGTGAAGATCTGTAACTGGACTGTCCTTCCCGTCGGGTGCCCGACTTCCACTTCGGCGGGCTGGGTAACCCTTCCCGCGCCTCAAAGCATAGCCGTGGGTTCGACGGATGTAACTACTACCTGGAGCTTGCCGGGTTCACCTGCCAACTACCTCGGAACAGGTTCATACAAGGGTCAGGTGCGCGTGCTTATTCATACGCAAAGGTGGACAGCTTCGAGTCCAACGCCCTTCTCGACCTGGGGCAACTTTATGAGCCTCGTCTATGATGCGCCTTAATCGCAGCGAAGATAAGGAGAAATTAAACATGTATACCTTCTCTAATAAAATAATCCGGTCGCTGCTGGCAATTGTCATCGCTATGGGCGGGCTTGTCCTGACACGCTCGCAGGCCTCAGCGGCTACCATATCCATTCCTCTGTGCGCTGTAAGTGGCACTGCAAATCTGACTGGTTCAGTTAACGTCCCGATTTGGGGATTCGCCCTCAATACTGGCGATTGCAGTACCGTGACGCCGTCTCTTCCGGGTCCCGTTCTCGAATTCAACTCCGGTGACGATGTAACGATCCAGCTGACCAGCGCAATTACAGATCATACCGCCTCGTTTGAACTTCCTGGCTTGCCGATAGATTCAAACTGCACGCCAGATTCGGGTGCGGTCTGCTATCACTTCAACGCTTCGCGCTCTGGAACCTTTGGTTATCAGAGCGATGGAGATGCAGGCCGGCAGATGGCCATGGGTCTTTACGGCGCGCTGGTCGTGCGACCCGCTGCTGAACCGGCGGGATTCTCCTCAGAAAATTGCTCCACCGTTGCCGGCTCTGCTTATGGAATCGCGTTCGATAGCGAGTGCGTCCTGGTGCTCAGCCAGATCGATCCCAGTTTCAACGGCGTGGGCCAGCCTGGCGGCTACGACCCGAACGACTTCGATATGAATAACTACCTGGCGACATACTGGCTGATCAACGGCAAAGCCTATCCGGATACTGCCTCCATTACAGCCTCAGTGGGTCAACGATTGCTTCTGCGCTATGTGAATGCAGGGTACGATAATACTGCGATGATGCTTTTGGGAATGCATGACGGGGTGTTCGCTAGAGATGCCTATCGTTTGAACAATCCATTCCTTGCCAACACCGAGACGATTCCCGCGGGCGGCACTGAAGATGCCATGGCATTAATCCCAGCTACTGCACCGCCCTCCACCAACGGCTTTCCGCTCTTCAATCGGAACCTGCACGTCACCAACGGCAGTACGGCCGGCGGGGACTATGCTACGCCGGGTGGGATGCTGACCTTCATCCAGGTACCGTGATGTGAGCAGAAACGTGAGCAAACAAGGCACACTTACTCCACCTCGTTCACCTTCCATGCCAGACGCACCCAGTGGGGGGCAGTCACCGCATCGGGTGCGTCTGGTCGGATATGCTGTGGGGGCCCTATTAGCTCTTGGGCTGGCGGCGCTTGGTTTCTGGCTCACGACAGTTGTGAGAGGCAACCCAGCGGCGGCAACAAGCGTGCCTGAGTCTGCGACTGCAACTGAGGTGGTTCCGCTTGCATTGCAACGCCCCATCGTAACAGAAGCAGAATTAGCCGAAAAAAGCGGCGTGAAGATTGTCTATGTAGCGCTGACTGGTGGCGGAGGTCTGATCGATCTCCGCTACCAGGTCGTTGACCCGGACAAGGCCGGCATAATACATGATGAAAACTATCCGCCGACGATCGTGGATGCGGCGAGCGGACTTGTGGTCAATTCATTGCTCATGGGACATTCCCATACAGGGACTTTCAACGCGGGTCAGACTTATTACATGATCTTTGAAAATCCCGGGAATATTGTGCAGACCGGAAACGAGGTAAGTATCCTGATTGGAAATGCTGAAGTTGAAAATGTTGTCGTCCAGTGACTTTTGAGATGACTTGCCGTTGAGGCAGATTTATCGATAATAGATGAGGTGTCAGAGACATGCAGCTTGACAGGAAAATTAAGCCCAGAAAATGGGCTATGGTTTTTTTAACATGCATTTCCATAATCAGCCTCTCTCTTGCGGTTGATATCCGCCCGGCCTTCGCTCACGCCTTCCTGTTGCGCACGGAGCCCGCTGACGGAACGGTTCTATCATCTGCGCCCAAGCAGATGCGTTTTTGGTTCAGCGAGCCGCCCGAGATCGATCTGACAACCATTGCGTTACAGGATGGAGACAATAACTCCTGGGACTTGAAGCCATACGCAGACAGCAATGATCCATCCGTGGTCATTGTTGATGTTCCAGACCTGCATCCGGGCGCGTATCGCGTGACCTGGCGAACAGTCAGCGATGAGGATTTACATATCGTCTCCAGTTTTGTTGTTTTTGGTCTACAGCAGGCAGTCAGTCGCGAGTCTTCCAGGCAGAGCCAACCTGCGGCGCCGTTTGCCGAGGTGTTTTTCCACTGGGTTGGCTTGCTCGCGTTCGCGGCCGCGATTGGAGCGCTCATCAACATTTTTTATCTCCTGCCGTCTGTCCGAAGGAAAATCAAGGAGCAACAGAGATCGATCATTCCTACCCTGGAAAATAAAATGACTGTGCTGATGCTTTGGTGTTGCGTCATCGCCCTTATGGCAGGGTTGGTGATGATCTGGCAAAAGGCTGTCAGCATTCAAACAGGCACAGTATCGATCGAAATCTTCAATTCGAAGTTTATCTCGAGCCTTGTGAGTATCGTGTATATCAGGCGGGAATTGGCAAGTGAGCTTTGTCTTATCGTGATCATATTTCTGGCGGCCTATTCACTCAATCGGTCAACAATTCAGGAAACCCTGCAATCTCCAAAAACGAATTTCAGAAATATTCTTCTCTTTTTGTGTGTACTTCTCTGGATTCTTTTCCAGTCCCTGAATAGCCACGCCTCGGCGTTCAATGACTTTTCTCCAACACGTGTGATCGCCTATGCCTTTCATCTTCTGGGGGCAGGGCTATGGATCGGCGGGCAGATTGCTCTGATCCTGCTCATCGCTCCGCGACTACGAAACCGGAATGAACAACACGTTCTGGCACGGGAGATTTACGTGCAGTTTGGGTATGTTGCCGCAATCGGCGTGGCGGTTCTGATCGTCACCGGAATCTATTCCGGGGGCCAGCAGGTCGCTTCGCTGGATGCGCTTCTGCTCACAACCTATGGACGCGCTCTGATCTTCAAAAGTTTTTTTGTGATATTAACGGGCTTGATCGGATTATGGCACTCGTCTCTCTTCCACCCCAGGGTGGCCCGGCTTCTATTCAGGCTTGTTCCACGGCCAATCGTTCACCTGATCTTCGGCAGGGCAAACCCGCCGGTCACATTGCGACTGCAACTTTCAGGCGGGGTCGCAATCTTCCTGTTGGCGGTATTCATGGGGTCCACGGAGCCCGCCCGAGGTCCGGAATTTGAGGCGGCTCCCAAGTCGCCTATCACTGCGCGGCAGCCGGACTCCTTATCTCAAATGGCAGATGACTTGCTGGTCAATTTCTCCATCAAACCAAATCAGCCCGGACAGAATTTTATCAATGTAGATATTCACGACACCCGACGT
>JBGPNQ010000467.1:0-3796 GCA_041487615.1 Anaerolineae bacterium | reverse complement strand
CGATAAGCACGGTGGTCGAGTATTTCGAGCGAAAGCGAGAAATGTATCGAGACCACCAGGCAATGGAAGATTTTCTGTTACTGGTGGTTTCGACACCTGCACTGTACCAAACGCACGATTTGCTAAGCAAATCGGGTGCAAGTGTATGCCTTCGGCTACTCGACCACCGAGGAGATGAAATGGCAAAAGTTCTAGGCATCGGCGGCGTGTTCTTCAAATCCCCTGACCCGAAAAGGCTTTATGACTGGTACGCAAATTGGCTGGGTATGAAATTTGAAGACTGGGGAGTTGCGTACTTTCCAAAGGATATGCCAGCCAACGCACAAACGGTTTGGAGTGCATTTGACTCGAGTACAGAATACTTTGCGCCTTCCAGCAATAAATTCATGTTCAATCTAATCGTGGACGACATCGTGGAGGCGATTGAACAGGTCAGAATGGGTGGCGCCGAAATCATTGGAAACATCGAGAAACTGGAATATGGATCCTTCGGCTGGTTTATCGATCCAGACGGGAACAAAGTGGAATTGTGGGAGCCGCCAAAATAAGGAGTCACAATGAACAAGAAGGAGCGTGAGGAGAAACTCGAGCTGTATGGCAATGGCTATAATATGCTGCTCCAAACACTCAGAGACATCCCACACGAGATGTGGAAGTTCAAGCCTGAGCCAAAAGAATGGAGCGTGCATGAGGTGCTTGTCCATTTGGCGGATTCTGAATCCAATGCCGCATTACGTGCCCGCAAGTTGATCGTCGAACCGGGCGGCACGTTGATGGGATATGATCAAGCGCTTTGGGCCGATGAATTGAATTATCACGATCACAGCTATGAGGATGCACTGGAAATTGTGCGACTTGTCCGCAAGACAACCTACGAATTACTCAAGAAACAGCCCGATGAAGTATTCGAACATTCAGTAAAGCATCCTGAATACGACGAGCCTTACACCTTCGAGAAATGGCTGAATATTTATTCGGAGCATATTCCGGGGCATATTGAGCAAATACGGAATAACTATAAGATTTGGAGAGATAGGCACGGGTAAGTCAGAACGCAAACAAGTACACAGGTAGGCACGTATCCGTGTGTACTTGTTTTCTTGTCTACTTGTTTACATTACAACTGGAGGCACAATGCCAATCAAACACATCTTCGTCGTCGGCGCCGGGACTATGGGCAACGGCATCGCCCAGGTCGCGGCAACGTCGGGCTATCACGTCACCTGTATGGACGTTGTGCCTGCCGCCTTGGAAAAAGCCAGAGCGACGATCTCCAAATCCACGGGGAAGCTTTTGGAGAAGGGAACACTCACTGCTGAACAACAAGCAGGCGCGGATAGGATCAGATATGTCTCTTCGTACGACACCCTACCCAACGCAGAATTCGTTATCGAGGCTGCAACCGAAAACCCTGAACTGAAATTCAAGATATTCAAGGAATTAGACTCAAGCACGCGTGAAGGTGTGATTTTGGCGACGAACACCTCTTCCATCTCGATCACAAAAATCGCAGCAACTACAAAACGACCCGACAAAGTGATCGGAATGCACTTCATGAATCCCGTACCGTTGATGAAATTGGTAGAGGTGATCAAAGGTCTTGCCACCAGTGAAGAGACTTTGTCTACAACGCTGGAACTCTGCAAAGCGATGGGCAAGGAAGCCTGGTCCGCGAATGACTCGCCAGGCTTTATTTCCAATCGAATCTTATGCCCGATGATCAATGAGGCCATCTTTGCCTTACAGGAGAACGTCGGCACGCCTGAAGCCATT
Organism: Anaerolineae bacterium; assembly: GCA_041487615.1. Lineage (GTDB taxonomy): Bacteria > Chloroflexota > Anaerolineae > Anaerolineales > Villigracilaceae > Defluviilinea. The sequence goes on along the minus strand of JBGPNQ010000467.1, from coordinate 2,023 downwards.
GATGCCGTTATGAAGTTGGGGATGAATCACCCCATGGGGCCGCTTACACTGGCAGATTTGATCGGTTTGGATGTGGTTCTGTTCGTAATGGAAGTATTGCAACGCGACCTGGGTGAAGACAAGTACCGCCCTGCGCCACTGCTGAGGAAAATGGTGGATGCAGGGTATTTGGGAAGGAAGAGTGGAAGAGGGTTTTATCGGTATTAGCTATTAGACCTGAGACTTCAGACATTAAAAATTGTGAACCAGGGCATTAGTTTATGAATATGGTAAAGGAGATGTGATGAGAGATTTCAAGAAAATTCAAGTATGAGAGAAAGCCCATAAATTGACTTTGCAGCTTTACAAAATAACATCATCCTTTCCAAAAGAAGAACTCTATGGATTAACAAGCCAAATTCGTCGCGCAGCATCATCCATTCCTGCGAATATCGCTGAGGGAAGCGGCAGGAATACGCAAGTTGAACTGGCACGCTTCATCCACATCGCCGGCGGGTCTGCTAGTGAACTTGAATATCATTTGATCCTGGCTCACGACCTTGGTTATATAGACGCTAAAATTTATCCTGAATTGGATATGGAAATCAATGAAATCAAACGCATGTTGAATGGTTTCGAAAAAATTGTTCACTCGAATTTCAAAAAGTCTTAAGTCTAGCGTCTGAAGTCAGCTTATTTTATTGCGCGCACAAATCCGATAACCAAAATATTCCCATCGGGTTGTGTGACCTGAGTGAAGCCAGCTTCGTGCAGGGGGTTTTGCAGCTCTTCGATGCCATTTTTGAGTCCGCGATGCTGCGTAAAGGCGAGGAACAAATGACCGACGAATGATCTCGTCGGGCGCATGAAGTCTGCGATCAAGAGGCGTCCGCCCGGTTTGAGGACTCGGTATATCTCAGCCAGGCCGCGGACCTTCAAATCATCCGGCAGGTGGTGCATCATCAAGCTGGAGGTGACTACGTCAATGCTTGAATCGGGGAATGGCAGTGCTTCGATCACGCCGACACGGAAGTCAATATCAAGCTTTTTACGCGAGGCTTTGCTGCGGGCAACGGAAATCATTTCGGGTGCAGGGTCAATGCCATAGACCCTGCCATCCTTCGCACGTGTTTTTGCCAGTAAAGCTACTTCGCCGGTCCCACAACCGACATCCAATACGCTATCTCCGGGTTTGATCAATGCGTTGTCAACGGTCATTTTGCGCAAGAGGCGTGCATGTCCAAGCGTAGTAAGATTTACCGCAAGATCATAATACGGTGCCCAGCGGATCAACGTTCCTTCCGTTTGTGCAGGCTGTTCAACTGAATGAGAATGGTGTGCCATGCTTAATCTCCTTGATGGCATGATTCTATATTCATGACTTTTTAGAATCAATCATCAGACCGGGTAGAATGTCCGTTAATGGATAGATTTGGCAAAGTGTGCGGAAACTACGAGGTGCCGCATGATTTGGTTGCCTTGATCTTTGATTTTAAGTCTGCTAATCCGCGTGAAAAGTCCGTTTCTGAATGAGACATGCGGTACGAGGTATCCAATGGTTGATAAAAACGATCGCCGCAGTCAACGTACTCGTCATTTATTGGGCCAGGCACTGGTTGAGTTAATCAGGGAAAAAGAATACAACACGATCACGGTCAGCGACATCATCGGACGCGCCAACGTGGGACGATCCACGTTTTATGCTCATTACCGTGATAAGGATGCATTGTTTGTCGGGGAGTTGGATCGCGTGATCGAGGTACTGAGCGAGCGCATTCCTGGTCAGGATGAAATGCCATATTTTCCCAGTCTGGGACTCTTCCAGCATGTCGGGGAAGAATACGAACTTTATAAGGCCCTGCTTTGGACTCCCGGCATAGATTTGCTCATTAAGCACATGCAGAAATCATTAAGCCAAAGAGTGGAATACGGTCTTCAGAAAAGCGGCAGAGAATTTGAAATTCCCCTGCCAATTTTGGCGAACTATGTTACAGGGAGTTTTCTAACCTTATTAAAATGGTGGCTCGAGAACAAGATGAATTAT
>JBGPNQ010000466.1:0-3811 GCA_041487615.1 Anaerolineae bacterium | reverse complement strand
GATGTAGAAATATCAGGTTTCAATCCCTTCATTCCATTGGATGATAAAAATTCGTCGATCCCCTGCGCCATACTGGAATACACGCTCAAAAATCGAACTTCGGAATCAGTAAACTTTCAATTTTCATTCCATCTCTCCCATTTGGCCCAGGGAGCGAAATCATCGGGACCCGATGGATCACGGAACGCGCTAATACCAGGAGCGGGAGTATATTTATACAACCTGGAGGAACCTGCCAGCGTGCAATCCGGCAGCGCGGCATTAGGTATTGTCTGGAATGAACCCGCCATAAAGGCTATGTGGTTCCGTGGAGGCTGGTTTGACAGCCTCAGCGTTTTGTGGCGCGAGCTTGAATCGGGCAAGTTCACCCCGAACGATGGCAGTCACGCCAGCGCGGCGCGCGGTCGCAATGGCGGCTCCATTTTAATTAATGGAAGGCTGGAGGCGGGGGAAAGAATCACCTACCCGGTTGTGATCACCTGGTATTTCCCAAATGTTGATTATTCATTCGGCACAGCCGCTAGCGGCAGAATCTGGCAACCATATTACGCATCTCAATGGACCGATGCACAAGAGGTATTCAATTACGTATCGCAAAATTACCCAGAATTAAAAAAACGCACACAGGCATTTCATGACGCATTGTTCGATACCACACTGCCAGCGTACGTGCTCGAGGCGGTCTCGGCGAATATGGCGATACTCAAATCACCGACTCTTCTGCGCCAATACAACGGAAATTTGTGGGGTTGGGAGGGCTGTCATCCTGACCGGGGCTGCTGTCCCGGCTCGTGTACACATGTCTGGAACTACGCCCAATCGCTCGCGCATCTCTTCCCGGCCCTGGAACGCACCCTTCGCGAGCAGGAGTTGCTGCGCTCGATGGATGACCAGGGTCATATTAATTTTCGCGCCGCGCTGCCTGATGGACCGGTCGAACACACCTTCCACGCCGCCTCGGATGGCCAGTTGGGCGGGTTGATGAAGCTTTATCGTGATTGGCAAATCAGCGCGGACCGGACCTGGCTCGAAAGGCTTTACCCGGCTGCCACAAAAAGCATGGATTATTGCATCCAGGTGTGGGACCCGCAGCGTAAGGGAGTGTTGGAAGAACCCCATCATAATACCTATGATATCGAGTTTTGGGGACCGGACGGCATGTGCACCGGCTTTTATATCGGGGCCTTGATGGCGATATCCCAATTGGCCGCGGTGATGGGAGAATCGGAACGGTCAACGGCTTATCGAGAACTGGCGGAGAAGAGCGCGCGAACTATGGACGATATGCTATTCAATGGTGAATACTACGAACAAAAGGTCACCTGGGAGGGGCTGCAAGCCTCGTTGAGCAGAGAACAGCTTCAAAAGATGTGGCTCGAAAATCCGGAAGCGGCAAATCTCTATTCAGTGGAAGGGCCAAAATATCAATACGGACGCGGCTGTCTATCGGATGGCTTATGGGGAATCCATCTAGCCGCCTTGTGCGGGATCGAGACTCCTCTCGATCAACAGAATGTGTTGAGCAGCCTGCGCTCGATCTTCGCCTATAATTTTCGCACCTCCTTATGGGATCACGCGAACCCGCAGCGCCCCGGCTACGCTCTCGGTGAAGAACCTGGCTTGCTGCTATGCACCTGGCCTCGTGGCGGCAAACCAACACTGCCGTTCGTGTACTCGGATGAAGTCTGGACCGGGATTGAGTATCAGGTAGCGGCGCATCTCATCAGCTTCGGCATGGTCGATGAAGGGTTAACAATCGTCAAAGCTCTGCGCAGCCGTTATGATGGGCAGACACGCAATCCGTGGAATGAGTACGAATGCGGGAGCTATTACGCACGGGCGATGTCCAGTTATGCTCTTCTGCTGGCGTTCTCGGGTTTTCGCTATTCGGCGGTCGAAGGGAAATTATGGCTGAAACCGCAGCTCCAAGGGGACCGCTACAGGACTTTTTTCGTAACTGCCAGCGGCTGGGGTCTACTGACGCTCCAGCAAGAGCGGCTTTCAATCGACATGAAAGCAGGGGAATTGGTTGTCAATCATCTTTCGGTACTTTTTCCAAACGATCGAGAAGTAGAGCGTTCGCCTGAGGTGATCGCCAGGGTTGGGGAAGAATGCGTGGTTCGATTAATTTAGAAATGGATGGATCAATCACATCAAACCTTGGAATTGCACATTGCGGCAAAAGCTAGCCAGAGCAGATTGAATTTCATCGCTCCCCGTTATATGTACGGTCAGGTGCGAGAGTTTCACGCTTCTCGTGTGATGATATGTATGCGTCGACACATTACCCATTACCTCTCCTATCAAACTCTGACCTGACCGAAACTTCATCGGTGCCGATACGCCCTTCTTCACAGACCAGGCCGATGCCACCACGAGAGAGTGGGCGGTCCAAATCTTCAACTGTGAACAACAATGCCCCATCTACTGAAACAGAAATTTGATTACCCTTAATGGCGATCTGCAAATCATAAGGTCGACCGAATTCCCAGACAAACACTTCCTCGGCCAGAATGGTCTCTCCATCCAGGCGCTTAATGAGTTTGAGCGTATTTTGGTTGCAAAGTAACAAGGCATAGTACCGTTCCAGGCCTTGAACACGAGCCGCAAGACCAAAGGCTTTGACCAGATGTGGAGTGATGCTGGCTTGCACACTGTAATCTGTCCATTCGCGCGTACCCGTAATGACCAATCCCCGCCCTCGATTCTGGATCACCCGAAAAGTCTCCCCAAACCCATCTTCGAAAAAATCGGCCGCGTTGACCCACTGTCGTTTCCACATCCTACTTGAGGCAACGGGTCTGTGGAAAGAGAGGTTTGGTGAACCATCCCATGAAAGATGATCGAGATATACGACACCCTCAGCAGGCTCACGGGACGCGATTGAAATTCCAACTTGAGCAATGGGCGCACCACCTAAATCTGGTACCTGCCATGCCAAATTGACGATCTTCCCGGGAAGGAAGTCTTGCAGAGGCCCCCGAATAGCTACCAGTCTATCATCTTCGCCATAGATTTGCAATTGAATCCCTACTGCTACGGATCCAAAGTTTTTCTCGTCAGAGAACAGCGAGGCGCGCACGGTCTGACCTGAGTATAAAGTTGGTGAGGCTAGGAGGTTGTAGCCTGGCATATCAATCGCTTCTGTGGGGATAAAGGTTGGGGTCAATAGAGCAGATGTCCCGTTAGATTCGAGGCGATAGTGAAGTGTCAAAACCCGTTGACCCGGTTCAGTAGGATGATGTGTGTTTTCTAGTTTCAGATTACCCTTCGAACGAAATCCCTGCACCGAACCGGGCAAGGAAAAATGGAAACGTGCCCCACCCTTTGGACGAAACCATTTCTCCCCAGCAATCGCGTGGGCAGTCTCAAGAATGAAATCCGTCTCACGAAGAGCATCACTGATCGCGCGACCGCCATCCGCCGTGGCAAGATAGAGTTGATCAGCCACCGGACCGCGCCAATCGGGACCACCCTCAAAAGCAGCTAATCCGTTGCGCACACCCAGAATACAGCCAACGTTGCCCGCGTTACAGTCGGTGTCCCACCCGCAGGTGTTCGTGATCATCAGCCCTTTCTGGAAGCTGTTGTCGCTCCAGAGAAGCCCGACGATGTCGATGGCGTGATTGGGAACGATGTGCACCCCGCCGCCGTACCGGTCGTAGCCGTAGGTCGTGGAGACGAGGCGCCAGGCGGAGCGCCAGTCGGCGTCCTTGCGTCGGAGCTCGATCAGCTCACCGACGAGGCGCCGGATCAGGGACTTCTGGTCGATGTGCGCGGCGGCGGCGGTCACCAGCTCGACGACGTCGGT
>JBGPNQ010000465.1:0-3817 GCA_041487615.1 Anaerolineae bacterium | reverse complement strand
GATGGCCTTTACCCGAACTGTGCCTGGGGCGGTCACTAACCTGCCAACACAACGTGAAATGAAAATAACGGGAACCTTATGAAGACACGTTCCCCAGCCATGCGATCGCCCTTTTGGTATACACTAATCGTCGGCGGATTCCTTTTACTCCAGGGCACTAGCACACTGCTATTTCGACTAGTCCCGGCCCTGGATGCAGCGTTTCCGATGTTGCTTGGCACGACCCATATGATCCCAATTCATTCGCTGTTGCACATCACGACCGGGGTTTTAGCTCTGGCAGTCATCCGTTGGGGCGGCGCGCGCGGGGCGTGGTGGTTTGCCCTCGGATTTGGAACATTTTACACACTGTTGGGGCTCAGCGGTTTGATGATCGGGGATGTACTCGGACTCGGGTTGCAGCCCTTTGATCACCCATTTCATCTCGTGGCGGGAGTGCCGGGACTGTTGACCGCTGCCCTTGCTTATTTTCCAAGCCCTTTGAATAGAGAGCTTTCAAAATGAAAAATCCAGGGACACCCATTGCCTGGCCGTTGCGCCTGTGGTTTGCGGTTGAGGTATTCTTCGGCGTCGGCGCGGTCTTATCTATCGCGCTCCGTCCTGCAGACACCCGCACCAATTTCGCGTGGCCCGTGCAGCCTGTGGTGATGGCGGCAGTCTTGGGCGCTTACTATATCTCTTCCGCTTTGCTCTTTTTACTGCCTCTGTTTGCTCGGCGTTGGGAAATGATTCGAGTGATGATCCTCCCGACTGCGCTGTTTAGCACGGCCGAACTGCTTGCGACCTTTCTGCACTGGGCGGATTTCTCGGTAGGGACACTTCCCTTCACGGCCTGGTTATTGAGTTACTTGCTACCGCCGCCTATTTTCTTTGGGTTCTATTTGTGGCACGAGCGCCGCGCCCGGCTGTTTGCCAGCCCCGTACCGACGGAGCCTTTGCCGCCTGAAGTGCGGAGCACGCTGCTGCATTGGGGTGGTTTGTTGACCGCTTTGACCATCTTTATCTTCATCGTGCCTCAAGCCCTGATTGCGAACTCGCCCTGGACGATGACTCCCTTGACGGCGCGCGCGTTTGATGCCTGGCTGCTTGCCGCAGGAACGCTGATGCTTTCGATGGCGCGCGAGAATGACCGATCGCAGGTGTTGTTCGGCGTTCCCATGTTGATCCTGATGTTTCCGGCCGTAACGCTTCAAATCGCACGCTTTCCCGATCAAGTGAATTTTGCCAACTTCGCACTCTTCCTGATCTATGGATTCATGCTGGTCGCTTTTGTGTTTGGGGTTTACCTTTCCGGTGGCGACTGGCGCAAGGCGTTTGGCTGATCGCAAGGCATTGAACAAATACCTCCGCTACGGTTTCATTGAAAACCTGGATACGGTCCGGCATATTGCCGTTGGAAAATTCTGGGGCATTGAACTCTCGATCACACCCATTACCTGGCTTAGCCCGATCGTGTTCTTCGCGTTCGGTGCGGTACTTGGTACATTTGAACCCCGAATGACCCTGACACAGACCCTTTATCATACAGGGGTCTTTGTGATTGGCGTTGAAATCAGCACGCTGATACATGCGCTCGGTCATATTCTGGGTGGAAAGCTCGTGCGCAGTCCGATGAATGAATTGCTCCTGACCGCGACGCGCGGGGTCAATATCTATCATGGCGATCAGGCTGCCATCCCGGGCTTTGTACACATAGGACGAGCTATGGGTGGGCCGACCCTAAACTTGCTTGTCTATGGCGTGATGATGCAACTGCTGCTTTATCGCGGAGTCGGATTTAGCAGCGATTTGCTGGCGGCTATTGCCTCCACAAGTCGTTTTATGGGTGCTGCTGGGTTCCTGCCCCTGCCCTCCGTGGATGGACAGGTTATTTGGCGGGAAGTGTTTCATTGGCTTGTATTACGTTGGTCAGGGAATGTTCAAGGCGAATGACAGACTACCAATCCGTGGTACAGTTTGCGGGCGTAGGACACCATCACTTTCGCACCAGTTGAGTAGTTTACGTCGCGCCATCTGGCAAAAGGAGACGTTCCGATGACAATGATAAACGTAGAAGTAAGCACAGCCATCAACCGCCCTATCGAGATCGAGGAGGAATAATTCATGGAACCGATAATACTTTTCGGATTTCAATTCACTTTGAGCCTGGTGGCCTATGTTCTCATCGCGTTCTGGTACGTCGCGCCTCGCCTGTCGAAGCTGCCACTCGAGACAGCCTTGGTACCATTATTGTGGGTCCATGCCTTTCGCACGGTCGGCGGGACGATCCTGGCTCCCGGCTCCGTTGAGGCTGGTGTGCCCATGGCCTTCCGCGTGATGATCGGATATGGCGATCTAGCAACAGCCTTCTTGGCGCTGTTGGCACTGGTCGCTCTCCGCACCCGCTTTCGTGGTGCGATTGCATTGGTCTGGCTCTGCGTCACGGTTGGGATGCTGGACACGATTAATGCGATTATTCAATCCATGCGCGATAATGTGTTCGGTTATGCTCTTGGCTTGAATTGGGTGATCGTGACCATTTATGTGCCAGCGTTGCTGGTGAGCAGCCTCCTGATTTTCATGCAATTACTCAATCCCAGGCGCCCCTCCCACTAAGAGATGTTAAATGGCTACCTTGATACAAGCGAGGAGTAAATGTGATTCGGGGGAGTTGTGATTATTATGTCATTGCAATAAGCGTTCGCTGCGATGAAGCAATCCCCCAACCGACGAGGAGACATCGTCCCCTTTGGGGATTGCTTCGCAACGTGCGCTCGCAACACTTGCACCTGGCTCAAGCGCAGGTGTGACATGCAAACGGCGCCCCACAAGGGGGTAATATCGCTGCGGGGAAAGGAACTCGGCGTTTGAGCCTCGCGAGGCGGGGAGGCAGGTCGAGGGGTTGTTTGAGAGTCGGTTGGCCGTGAGCTTTGCCGAGGGGCCGCATGTAAGTTCTGGAGGATAACATATGAATATTGGACTCGGAGTGTATGACATATTTTCACGCATCGTGCCGGGAGGATTTTATCTTTTAGTGGCCGTCCAATTTGCAGTTGTCATGGGTTGGATTAAGGTGGATTGGGCCGCGCTGCGGGATGTGGGCATATTACCTTCTATCGCCATACTAATTATAGGATATATCGTAGGCTCCGCAATGGATCGTGCAGGATCTACATGGCATCGAATCTTTAAAAAGCGCGGAATGAGCACCCGTGCCCTCATTAAATTCAAAGATAAACACGCGGATAGATGGGTTTTCGACTTTGAGGATAAAGACTGGCCCATTCTCAGTACTTATATTCGGATGCGCAATCCGGAAATCGCTCTTGAGATTGATCGAAACAATGCGCTATGTATCATGTTGCGAAATCTGAGCCTAGGCTTATTTCTTCTGGCAGTGACAGAAGTGGTACAAACTTTCAAAACGACGAATTGGTTACTTCTCCTGCTGGTTGCTATCCTTGTTTTTCTTTCCATTCAAATTGCTATTCAGGCAAGAGTGTTACGTGGCTGGTTTTATGATGGCGTTTTTGAAGCGATCCTGGCGTATCGTCTGGATTTGGAGGATCGAGTAAAGACAATAAAAACGACGAGGACGACAAAGAATGGGAAGTGATCGGTTTGCGGGCGTGTTGGCGCGGGTCGAGGGAAGACCCCCATCCCGTCCGTGCGAAGCCCCCACGGAGCTAAGCGACGTGGGTTCCCCCAGAGTGGAGAAGGAGAATTGAGAGTTGGAATGAAACACGAGGCAATCAAAGCTAACCATGAAAGCTGGACAGCACACCTCTCCCCGTGGCGGGCACCGAAAGGTGTGCTTCGCGAAGGCAGGAGGGGGTTG
>JBGPNQ010000464.1:0-3824 GCA_041487615.1 Anaerolineae bacterium | reverse complement strand
CATCGCCTATTTGATTTTGATTCCAGCCGCATGGTTTGGCATCATTCCCTGGTCTTCGTTGGTGGCATGGTTATCGATACCGATTGCCTTTCATGCTGCAAGCGTTGTACTCACTCAAAAAGGTCGCCCGTTGAATGCGGCGCTCGCAGGGACGGGACAAACTGCGTTGGCATTCAGTTTGTTGTTCTGGTTGGGACTCGCGTTTTCATGAAATGTGTGGTCTCGATACGCCCCGACGAACACGGGGCTACTCGACCACCGACTCAATTCACAAACTTCCACTTACACCATTTTCGTTCCAGCCAGTCCACGCTGAAGTACATGCCAAGGCCCAGCAGGCTCATCGCAATCACACCGGCATACATGGCGGGATAGTCCAGCAGCGTGCTTCCCTTGTAGTAAATGAAATAACCCAGTCCGTATTTTGTAGCGGAGAGTTCCGTGATGTACAGGACTGCGACAGCCGTCCCAATCGATTGACGGAGCGCGGTCAAAATCGCGGGCAGGCTCGCAGGAAGATAGACAAATCGGAACAGGGCCCGCCGTCCCGCGCCGAGGCTGCGCAGACTCTGGATCAATTGTGGGGCAATTCCAGATGCCTGATCGCGGACGAGCACAAGGATTTGAAAGAACAGGATCAGGAACAGGATGGCGATCTTCGCCACATCACCGATCCCCAAAAACAGGATGACAACAGGCACAAGCACAACTTTCGGAATCGGATACAACAAATAGATGAATGGTGAAAAGATGCGGTTCAATTTTTTGGACCCGCCGATTGCCAGCCCCAGAGGCGCCGCGACCAACACCGACAGGGTCATCCCCGCCACCACCCGCCACAGGCTGACCGCGAAATGGATCAGCATGTCGCCGCGCAGTTCGCGGACGAAGACGCGTAATACTTCCAGCGGCTGAGGCAAAATGGACAGGTTCACGATCATCGCCAGGATCTGCCACGCAGCCAAAAGGACCAGTGTCGCCAGCAGGAGGTCACGCCGTTTCATGCTGCAATTCCCTTCGCAATAGATTGCATAGAGCCTGATATTGTTTTGTTTCGCGATAACCTTCTATCCCTGCATTTGAGTTTTCAAAAACACGCGCCGCACGCGTAGGTGCAGCATCTAGCAGAAGAATCCTTTTTCCCAGCACCGCAGCTTCTTCGATGGCGTGTGTAACAACTACAAGCGTTAATTGTTTTTCCGCGCACAGGGAGAGCGTCAGGTTTTGCAGGTCTTCGCGCGTGATCGCGTCCAGTGAAGAGAATGGCTCATCCATTAGTAGGAGATCGGGTTCGAGCGCAAGGGTACGGGCGATGGCAGTGCGCTGACGTTGTCCGCCGGAGATTTGGGATGGATATTTTTCCGCGACTTCCGCGATACCCAAACGTTCCAGCCAATGGGATACATTGCTTTCCGGCTGAAAGTCCACCGGCGCATGTTTGCCATCCTCTCGATAAAAGGTCCGCACCTGCAGACCCAACTCCACGTTTTCGCGCACCGTGGACCAGGGCAGCAATCCGTAATCCTGCAGGATCAAGCCACTGCGCGGGCGTGGACGCGTGAGTGTTTCTCCATCTATTTCGATACTTCCATGGGTTGGGAAACGCAGACCAGCAAGAAGATAAAGCAGCGTTGTCTTCCCGCAACCCGATGGACCCAGGATCGCCCAGTTCTCAGCGTGGGGAATCTCAAGCGAAAAATTCCTGAAGATAGGCGAGGTGTTGGAGTATGCAAAGTCGATAGAGCGAATGTTGATCATCGGGGAGACCCTTCGCTGTCGCTCACACCGTCCCAATGTTTTTCGGGAGGGTGACATGTACTAGGGAAGAAGCGAGGCGTTGACCGAATCCGCATAGGAAACGTCAACGGTTAGCATGCCTTTTTCTTTGAGCCAGTTTAGGGCGTCGTTCCACTCCGCCTCAGTAGGCACACCCGCGGCAGGAAAGATCGGGGCCCGATAGGTTTCCAGCAGCGGCGCGGGGACAAGTTTCTGTTCGCTCAAGACGTTCTTGTATTTTCCTGCATCTGCGTTAATTAAAGCCGTGGCTTCTTCGATGGCAGCCAGAAAACCTTTGACCGCCTGAGGGTTGGAGTCGATCACATCCTTGCGGAAGGAGATCACGCTGAAACCATACTCGGGATGACTCGAATCATCCGCGACGATCACTCCACCCTGACCTACAACGAGCGCGGCAAGCGGATCTGGCAATACACCGGCTTTCAATTCGCCGGAGGCAAGCAGTGCCATACGATCTGGGATCTTTGGCACGGCAATCGTTTTGATCTCGTCCGCGCCAAACCCATTGGCTTGCAGGACTCGATCGGTGACATATTCGATGACCGTGCCCTGTGAGACACCGATCTCAACACCTTTGAGTCCATCCACGGAATTGATCCCGCTTTGACCGGAAGCAATGATAAAGAAATGTCCACGCCCAGCGGTGGGGCGCAATGCATAACGCACCACCTGCATTTGAATGGACTCTCTATTGAACGCCATCACTGCCAGCGTTTCATTGATGGCCCCATCGGCCTGTTTCGCGGCCAGGATCTGGTCGCGCTCCGGCGCCGAGGCAACCGGGATAAATTCGACGGCGACGCCATGCTTTGCGAAAAGACCTTCCTGCTGCGCGACGTACATGGGAAGAGTATCAATGATCGGCAGGACGGCGATTTTCAGATTTGTTGTCCCAGCCGCGGGAGCCGGGGTACAAGCCGAAAGAATAAGAAAGAGTCCGAACCAAGTGGATATGATTTTTTGTCTCATGGAGAGTCATTCCTTTGCATGTTGAAGTCAACACAATTATGATAAAAGCATCCGAGTTCAAGAAGTGAAGATTGTCCGCTTTTTTGTGCTAATTCTCATGCTTTTTCTCCCCATTTGAACAACAGAATTCTTTCCCTTATTGCCCCAACAAATTCAATATCATATCCAGCGTCACACCTTCCAAAGACTCGAAGATGATATCTGCCTCACCTACGCGTTCGCGAGGACCCAATCCCACTGTATGGAATCCACCTACCCGGGCTGCTTCGATTCCCGCTGCCGCGTCTTCAACGACGACACATTCATCAGGACTTAGATTCAACTGGCGCGCGGCGTACAGGAACAGATCGGGAGCCGGCTTCTGTCGCTCCACGCTGCTTCCATCCGAGATTGCGTCCAGCAGACTCGCGATACCGAGACGCTGAATCACATCCGGAGCATTTTTGCTGGCGGAGCCCAGCCCAGATTTCAACCCGGCGCCACGAATCTCTTCGAGCAGTTCACGAGCGCCGGGCAATAGATCCCTTGGAGTTATCTCCCTGATGAATTCCAAATAGTAATTGTTCTTGCGATCCATCATTTCCAGAATTTTTTCCTCAGGATATGTCCGCCCTTTCAGGATCAACATCAGGGACTCGCGGCGCGGGATGCCGCGTAACGATTCGTTATCCTCACGCGTAAAGGGGATTCCTTCTTCGTCCGCCAGACGCTTCCAGCCGCGATAATGATATTCTGCGGTGTCGGTGAGAACACCATCCAGATCAAAAATAAAACCGCGAATTGCCATCTCGACGCTCCGTTCACGTTGAATAAAGCACTTTGCATCCGATCCATAAACACAATGAAATACTGAAGTTGAGATTATACAACCCACCATTAGATCGAAAATAACATACAGGCACCGTCCCGAAGGTTGATTTCGGGAAATTAGACGCTTGGTGGAAACCTTCGGGACGTTATTTTCTGATTAGCCTAAATTGCCATGTTACTCGCGAAATGTCATGCTGAGCCCTTCGATACGGTTTCGCCCGTCAGGATAAACTCCGCGAAGCATCTCT
>JBGPNQ010000463.1:0-3831 GCA_041487615.1 Anaerolineae bacterium | reverse complement strand
ATGGCGATCGTTGGTAAAGTTGTATCAGAGGTTACCGTAGTTGTGGCCGTACCGCTTATTCCACCGCTGGAAGCCGCGCAGAAAGAAATCTATGGAGAAGACGAAGAAAGAATAATAGCCAGCCTGGACCTGATAATGGGCGACCTCACCATGGTGGTGGTGATGCTTACAAATATAGATTCAGACATCGCTTCCAAAGAATTGGAACTTATTAACGATATGCGGCATGTTGTATTTGGGTCCGAAATCCCGGAATTGACTTCAAACAATTATATGGAGCTATTTCGAGAATTTCTGCAACTTTATCCTAATAAGCGGCTAACTCTTGATCATATCCCATCAAGCATTCGATTCTTACAAACTTATGATCAGGGTCACGGCACTGAATATGCTGGCAAGGCTAAGATCCTTTTTATTCAATTCGCTGAGGCAATTGTCAAAGCAGACAGGGAGGAGGATTTTGCCGAATCAAGTACATTGGCAAACTTCAAAGATATACTAAATGCGGTATGAGTACTAATTTCACAGAGGTCAACGCGCTGCCTGCCCTACGCTTTTCAGGGCGGTTACAGTCCGCGAGCGGGGAGGAATTGGGACCCCCATCCCGTCCGTGCGAAGCCCCCACAGAGCTAGGCGAAGCGGGTTCCCCCTAAAGCGGGGAAGGAGAACCGAGAGTTTGGCTGGAATGAGAGAGAATAAATTTGAATCTGTAAGCGCAGATCGTGTAACTACCCAAGATTCTGCCGAGACACATCCCCCTGTGGGGTGGCACCCTACGAGTGTGCTTCGCGAAGGCAGGAGGGGGTTGATTTTGCGCCGAAGGCGGACGTTGCTGCCGTAATGGTTTCTTCCATTTACCATCGCCACGTTAGGCGAGAACGTCAATAGGGTCTGCATGGAGAAAATTATGAATAAAAATTTGGGGCGCAGGACTTTTCTAAAATTGACCGGCGGAGCATTCGGTGCTTCTGTGCTCTCGTATTATTTTGGAGTCAGGAATCGCATTGTGCCCACGCCTGACCAAACGCGTGCGCTTCCCGATTATTCAGATAACGGAGCTGGTTTTCCGGTTTTCCGCGGACCCTATTTGCAAAAGGATGCGCGTCTCGCGGCCTTCGTCTTTGACTCGGATGCGGAACGCCTGACGACTCTCTGTAATCGAACATTGAATGTCTCCGGGGTGTCTGAATATGAATATGTACCAATGACCTCGCGCTTGATACTGGTCTTCGCTGATATGCTTGTCTCATCGCGGGATGAGCGTGACGCGCAGGTGGGACTCATTCCTGAAACCGAAGTAAGTTTTTGGGTGTTGACAGTTGCGATGCAAAAGACTCAAGGCGGCTACGTCCCGCATCACCTTGCATGGTTTCTCCCTTATCTGCTTGTTGACGAAGGCAATGCCATTGCCACCGGACGCGAGGTATTTGGCTTCAATAAACTGTCGGCGCAATTTCAAAAACCTGAGAAGATTCAGAAACCTGAATTTGCAGCCGATGTACTTGGGTTCAAAGAGTTTGGCGCAGACTCCATTGCGCAAAGAGGGCGCCTGCTTGAATTGAGTGCTTCGTCATCGACTGATGCAGCTCGATCCAGTGATCTTGAATCCATAAAAAATACATTGACGGAAGAGTTGTTCAAGAATATGCATACCGGCCTGGGAGGAGGCCTGGTCGAATTCGCTGCGCGTTTCATCAACGATCAGATTCCGCTGGTCTTTCTCAAGCAATTTCGTGACGCGCAAAATACACTTAAGGCTTGCTACCAAAGAGTCATCGAAGCACCGTTGAAGCTTGAAATGTTTTACGAAGGAGGCCTGTTCCCTGAACCGTACACGTTGAGGTTCGCATCCTTAGCCAGCCATCCGCTCGCGCAAAACCTGGGGTTGAAAGAAACGGACCAAAAATCCACGCTCGGCGCGTGGATGCGGGTGGACTTTGTGTTGGAAAATGGAGTAGAGGTATAAGCATCGTCTCCAGGATCCGGTGATGAGATTGGTTGCTGTATCCAGTGTGTGGCCAGGGCAGGCTAAACTCCATGCTTCGAAAGTTGTTATCAATCTGAATAGCCCAAATCTGGAAATAGCGTCGATGCACACGTAGAAGGGTAACGATAACAAAGACACCGTTGCAAATGCGCAAGCTCAAATGACAGTCACCTTACAGAAGGAAATGGCATACACACGATAACAAGTAGAGGGTGGTAACATAACCATATAAAGGAGAATTGACAGGAGTATGCCGAACTTCAAGCGCGAGCGGCCGACGATTGGCATTCTACCCGGGTGGTCGGGTCTGGCAGGCATTATTCCAGATCGTTATCTGGCATCCATACTGAAGGGCATTCAGTATGCGGCGCGTGTCAAGCAGTGTCATCTCCTGTTGGCGTGGGGCCTGGGGCGGGTGTATCTACACAGTGGCGACACATTCCCAGCCTGGCCTGAGGTTTCTCCTGATTCTGATTTTGTACCGGTGGGCCCCTGGAATACGGATGGCATCATCGTTTTCGCTCCCTTACGCCATGAGGCTCGCTCGCGCTACCTGCACGAACTGAGCGACCAGGGATTCCCGGTCCTGTACATTGCCACAGGGGAGGAAGGTCCCAGCATCTCTGCCAACAATGAAAGCGGTATTCACCAGGCAGTTGCACACCTGGTGAATCATGGGCATCGCCATATTGCTTTTGTTGCCGGCGACCCCACTGACAAAGGCGACAGTCAATCCCGCCTGCAGGCGTATCATGCTGCACTCGCGGAGCATAACCTGGAGGCCCACCCCGAGTTAATCGTTCACGGCTGGCATACGTACTCCGGTGGGTACGAAGCCGCAGAAAAGTTCATCAACTCGGACGTCAAGTTCTCCGCCTTGATCTCAAGCGACGATAATTCTGCCGTGGGCGCCATGCAAGCCTGCCGCGATAGGGGCCTGCGTATCCCTGACGATGTCGCCGTGATCGGGTTCGACGATCAACCGGACGCGATCGCCCAGATCCCACCACTGGCAAGCATCCATGTCCCCCTGACCATGATCGGTGAGCAGGCACTGGCGCTGATGTTCGACCATCTGACCGGCGGACACGATCTTCAATCGATGCAGATACCTACCCGGCTCGTACCGCGTCAATCCTGCGGGTGCATGCCCAGGTTCGTATCGTTCGCGGGTGGACGCAGGAATACATCTGAGTTGTTTGCCAGCCACGCCGACACGGAGGTTCATGATCTTCAAACGATCCAAAAAGACATGGTATCTGAAATGCTTGCCACACTTCCGGCTGCGTCGCTTTTCCCATTGGGAGAAAGGACCAGCCGCCTGTGCACGAAGATGGTGCAAGCCTTTCATACCAGCCTGAAGGAAAGCAGTGCTGCTCCGTTTCAATCCACCCTCATGAGCATTTTGCAGGAGATGGAGTCCGCCGCAGAAAATATTGACTCCTTGCAGAATATGATCACAGTCTTACGACGCGAGATGACGCAGTTGCCAGCCCTGTGGACTCAGACGCGCACACAGCATCTGGCGGAGGATTTGCTTCATCAAGCCCGGGCTGCCATCAGTGAAAGTGCGCAGCGCCAGGACTACCGGCATCAATATCAGTGGGAAATTGCTGCGCAGGCGATCAGCGAACTTACAGCTCGTCTCAGCGTAAGTCTGGATGAAAGACAGGCTGTGCAGGTTTTGGAAGCGCAGTTACCTTCGGTGGGGATACGGCATGTACGGGTCGCACTCTTTGAAAAAGCCGAGGCGGATCCAGTTGCGGGGAGCCTCCTGCTCAATTCAGAATCAGAAGAGGCAAGTAAGCGCTTCGCGACGCGCGAGTTCCCGCCGCTGGGGCTGT
>JBGPNQ010000462.1:0-3844 GCA_041487615.1 Anaerolineae bacterium | reverse complement strand
TGTCAGGTCTTAAAGACCTGACAGGTTTTTGACTACTTCATATTCAACACATCGCGAATGGATGGCAAGGCCCAATCAATCGCGTCCTTATCGATGACGAGCGGCGGCGCAAAACGGATGACATGCTCATGTGTCTCTTTGGCGAGGATGCCTCTCTGCTGCATCGCTTCACAGAAACGACGAGCCCCTTTTGCCTCCGGTTTTAACTCGACGCCGATCAGGAGTCCTTTGCCGCGCACTTCCTTTACATGTGGGCTGGGGATTTCGGCCAACTGTTCCATGAAGTATTCGCCCAACGTGCATGAACGCTCCGCCAGGTTTTCGTCACGGATCACCTTCAAGGCCGCGCGTGCCACCGCTGCTGCGAGCGGATTCCCCCCGAACGTGGATCCGTGCTCGCCCGGCTTGAAGAGCCCGAGCAGGGCCCGGTCTGCCAGCACCGCCGAGACGGGGTAAAAGCCTCCAGCGAGGGCCTTGCCGATGATCGTCACATCCGGGCGGACATTCTCGTGCTGAGCGGCAAACAGCTTCCCCGTCCGCGCCAGACCTGTCTGAATTTCATCTGCCATCAAGAGGACATTGTTCTTCTTGCAGATTTCGGCCACCTTCTTCAAGTATCCAGCAGGTGGAATGATGACCCCGGCTTCGCCTTGAATCGGTTCGAGCATCACGGCTGCCGTTTTGGGCGTGATCGCCTTTTCGATGGCATCCGCATCGCCATACCGTACGTTGACGAAGCCCGGCGTGAACGGACCGAAGTCATCGCGGTAGGAGGGTTCTGTTGAGAAGCTGATGATGGAGATCGTGCGCCCGTGGAAATTCCCCGCGGCAGTGATGATCTCTGCCTGATGGCGCGGCACACCCTTGACTTGATAGGCCCACTTGCGCGCAAGTTTCAACGCAGTCTCGACGGCTTCCGCACCGCTGTTCATCGGCAGGGACATTTCGTAGCCGGTCATCTCCGAGAGTTCTTTATACAACATCGGCAACTGGTCATTACGGAACGCACGCGAGGTCAGCGTGACCTTCTTGGCCTGTTCGAGCAGCGCATTCAAAATTTGAGGGTGGACATGGCCTTGATTGACCGCAGAATAGGCGGAGAGGCAATCGAGATATTTCTTTCCATCCACGTCATAAACCCAGACGCCTTCCGCGCGCTCGATGACAACATCCAGGGGATGATAATTGTGTGCACCGTATTGCTCTTCTATTGCTATGAAATCTTTTGTATTCATAAATTAACTTTCTGTCATTGCGAGGAGGGCGTCAGCCAGACGTGGCAATCTCCGATAGGCGGAGAAATCTCTGTTGGCGGTTTTACTCGCTTGACTTGAGATTGCTTCGTCGCTTCGCTCCTCGCAATGACAACTACGCCACACCAAACAACCGCGCCAGAATCGCCTTCTGCGCGTGGAGACGATTATGCGCCTGCGGGAAAATTACTGAATGCGGACCATCTGCCACATCGTCGGTCAGTTCGTGATTGCGATGGGCAGGCAAACAGTGCATGACGATCACATCTTTATCTGCTTCGTTGACCAATCCGGCATTGACCTGATACGGCGGGAAAACCTTCTCGCGCTTCGCCGTTTCCTCTTCCTGTCCCATGCTGGTCCAGGTGTCGGTGTAGATCACGTGCGCGCCCTTGACCGCTTCATGCGGGTCACGGATGAAGGTCAGTTTACTGCCGGTTTCTTCCGAAATATCCTTTGCGATCCCAACAGCTTTGGCGTTGAGATCATATCCTTCAGGGCTTGCAAGCGTGAAGTTCCAGCCGAGTTTTGCGGCAACGTGCATCAGGGAGACAGCCACGTTGTTGCCATCGCCGAGAAATGTCACATTCAAACCTTGTGCCTTGCCGAATTTCTCCTGGATGGTGAGCGCATCCGCCATACCCTGACAGGGATGGTTGTAATCGCTCAAGCCATTGACCACCGGAATTTCGGACCACTTCGCCAGTTCGAGAACATGTCCGTGCTCGAAGACGCGCGCCATCAGCGCGTGCACGTATCCCGAAAGGACGCGCGAAATATCTGCAATCGACTCGCGTTTGCCGAGGCCGATCTCGTTCGGCGAGAGATAAAGCGCGTCGCCATCGCAATGACGCATCGCCATATCGAACGAAACGCGCGTCCGCAGACTAGGTTTCTGGAAGATCATGCCCAGTACCTTGCCTTTGAATAGCGGCGGATTACCTTTTTTGAAATACTCTTGTTTTAATTTAATTGCGAGGTCGAGCAGGTCCTGTACTTCCCCCGAAGATAGATCAGATATTGCGAGAAAATGGTTCATGCAGACTCCTTTTTGATGTTTAGGGACGCGGATTTCCGTTGTGTTTTCGGAAAAACGACCACATTTGGATCCATGTGGGCCGCCCCAGCATTTTTGAGGATTTGATCCGAGATAACAGGAAAATTATATCTTGATTGATAAGAATTGCCCCGTTGCAAACATCACTCATTCGGTGTGACACGGCGCACGGCCTGGCAATCAGAAAGAAAAACAGCACTTGTAGGCGCTGTTTTTCCTGCCATGACGTTGGAAGTTTCAATTGAAATCAATTGCCTGCGCTTACCTCACGCGATTCCACTCAACTTCTCAAAACTTCTTTTCAGTGCAGGATATAACTCTTGATAGAGGGAATATGTCATTCGATAAGTTTCTGCTTGCGCGACATCAGGTATTGTATTTCCGGTGATCCTGACAACTGCTTGACAAGCCGAAGGGACATCCGTCCACGCGCCCACACTAACACCGGCCAGCAAGGCCGCGCCAAACGCCGCGCCTTCCGTTGTGTTGACCGTGACCAGTTCCGCCTCCAACACGGATGCCAGGATCTGCCGCCATAACGCACCTTTTGTACCACCGCCAGAGGCGCGCACTTGTGTAATGGCACTCAGGCCCGCATTTTGGATCAAGGTGAAGCTATCTTTCAATCCAAACGAGACACCCTCAAGTACAGCACGCGTCATGTGTGCGCGGCTGTGACGGAGCGTTAGGCCAATGAACGCGCCGCGCGCCAACGGGTCGGGATGCGGCGTGCGCTCCCCACTCAGATAGGGAAGGAATTGTAATCCTTCACTTCCTGCTGAAATCAATTCCGCTTCCTTCAACAATTCATCAAAACTCATATTCGGTGCGAGCGTATCACGATACCATTGTAGACTCCCCGCGGCTGAAAGCATCACGCCCATAAAATGCCACATGTTTGGCACGGCATGGCAAAATGCATGCAGCCGTCCATTGGGCTCGATCAACGCAGAAGGAGTCGTGGCGAACACAACACCGCTTGTTCCAACAGTCAGCCCAACGATACCAGGCTCAACAGCGCCAACACCAACAGCCTGCGCGGCCTGATCGCCTCCACCCGCGACGACTGGCGTGCCGGCCTTCAATCCCGTAATTGCGGCAGCTTCTTCGGTCACATACCCGGTACATTCGGGACCTTCAAACGTCTTCGGCATCCATGTGCGCGGAATATCGAGTGCCGATAAAACTTCATCGGACCAATCGCGCGATTTCAAATCAAACAGCACCGTGCCGGCACCGTCGGCTTTATCCAGCGCGTATTCGCCTGTCAATTTCAATCGTATGTAATCCTTCGGCAGTAAAACATGCCTTGCTTTTACGTAAATGTCCGGCTCATTTTCCTTTACCCACAAAATCTTGGGCGCCGTGAATCCGGTCAGCGCGACATTGCCCGTGATTTGAATAAACTTGTCTTTGCCGATGATTTGATGAATCTCATCGCATTGACTTTGTGTCCGTTGATCATTCCAGAGGATCGCCGGCCGTAAAACATTTCCCGCTTCATCAAGCAGGACAAGCCCGTGCATTTGACCCG
>JBGPNQ010000461.1:0-3847 GCA_041487615.1 Anaerolineae bacterium | reverse complement strand
CTTCATGACCTGTCGATTCTCCAGCATATAACTCACGCCCGACGGCGAACGGAGGTTATCTCCGAGCACATGGTATTCCCCATCCTTGCCGCGCACGATGTCGGTGCCAACCACATGCACATAGCGATTCTTCGGCACGCTAAGTCCCATCATCTCGCGGCGGAAATCACGCGAACTGAAGACAAGTTCGGGCGGAATAAGCTTCTCGCGCAGAATCCGCTGATCGTGATAGATGTCGTGCAGAAAGAGATTGAGCGCCATCACCCGCTGTGTGACACCAGGCTCGATCTGGTCCCACTCGTCATGCGGGATGATACGCGGCACCAGGTCAAAGGGGAAAATCCGCTCGATCCCCTGCTCCTGTCCATAGACCGTAAACGTGATGCCCTGATACAAAAACGCCGCCTCAGCCACACGGCGGCGCTCGGCAAACATCTCTGACGTCATCGTTTGCAGGTGATCGCGCAATACCCCATAGTGCGGGCGCGGCTCTCCAGTGGACGCAAACATTTCATCATAGAACGGGGCGGAGTCGTATGTGGTGGATAAAATGGAGGCGACCATAATAAAAAGCTCGCTCAAAACGACAAAGAAGAGCAGTAAACGGAAATTTCGTCATTTGTACCATAAAAAGAGGTACCCATTTGGGTAAGTTTTGCCCTCTAAAAAGCAATGAGAATTTAACGCAGCCTGACAATTTGAGAGGCTTATAATCATAATGTCAGCAACCCGTGAGTCAGCTGGATAGAGAAAGCCCTGGAGGCGAAATAGGTGGTGACATGGAAGACCTGACCGGAAGGACGTTCGGCGCTTATCAAATTGTTGCCCCACTCGGCGAAGGGGGTATGGCAGCAGTCTATAAAGCATACCAGCCAGCCATGGAACGCTTCGTGGCCGTAAAGGTTCTGCCGCGGCATATGGCCGCCTCCGACGAGTTCCTGGCGCGTTTCAGACGCGAAGCAAGGCTGCTGGCACAGCTTCAGCATCCCCACATCCTGCCTGTGTTTGATTATGGGGAATCAGATGGCTATCCATACATCGTCATGCCATTTATCGTTAGTGGAACACTGGCAGACATCCTGCGTGATCAGCGATTGTCACTTTCAGAGGTGCGTCGAACTATCATCCAGATTGGCGACGCACTAAGTTATGCCCATGCGCGCGGCATGATCCACCGTGATATCAAACCCAGCAACGTGTTGATTGATGAGCGCGGCAATTGCCTGCTGACTGATTTTGGCTTGGCGCGCATGGCGGAGGCAGCCGAAAAGCTTACAACATCAGGGGCGATCATGGGTACCCCCGCTTATATGTCTCCAGAGCAGGGAACAGGATCAAGTACCGACCAGCGCAGTGACCTCTACTCTCTTGGCATCATTCTTTACGAAATGATCACCGGCCGCGTCCCATATACGGCAGAAACCCCGGTTGCCGTCGTCTTTAAGCACGTTCAAGATCCTCTGCCTTCAGCCCGCAAATTCAATCCGGACCTGCCTGAGGCTTTGGAACTCGTACTGCTTAAGAGTTTGGCCAAGAACCCAGATGACCGCTATCAAACCGCTGATGAATTTGCGCACGCCATTCAGAAGGTTATCCCGGAGGGTGCTTCGGCCGAGAGCATGCGCTCGCAAAAAACTATCCCAATCCTCTCGACAACTGATGAACAACCAGGCTCTTCCGAGGGGACAAAGCTTGCAGACGGGCAACCTATCTTTGAATTTCAAGCCATTCCACCCCAGGCTGTTGAGCCTCTCGAAAAGAAATTAACAAGCGAGGGTCAAAAGTCGCGCGGCTTCCCTATCTGGGCATTGGCGGGGATTGGAGTCATCGGACTCGCGGTAGTCACTCTATTTGTCCTGATGAGCATGTTAAACACACCTGGCACTACTCCCGCGAACACCACTATTCCCATCACAAACACCTCCGCGTCGGTCAGCTCACCAACCGCATTGACGACGTTCACTCCACTTCCAACTTCTGCTTCACAGACTGAATTATCGTCGGGAGGGAATTTTCAGGATGACTTCACTGGACAGCTAGCGGAAGGCTGGACATGGCTGGCGGAGGATCCGGCAAAGTGGAGTCTGTCAGCAGTACCCGGATCGCTACAGATCATCACATCGGATGCAAGCTTTGATGGACCCGATCTTCCTGCAAACATTTTGCTGCGCGATGCGCCGGTGGGAAACTTCGAGATCACCACATCGCTGCGATTTACCCCCACGAGTAATTTTCAGTTTGCGGGTCTGGTCGTATTTCAGGATAACGGAAATGTCCTGCAATTTGGACGTGCCTTCTGTGACTTGGCAGATGCGTGCGTTGGCAATGGTATCTATTTTGACAATTTTGAAAACGGGTCCGCATCCGGCAGCAACTACGCGACTCCCTTTCACGGGAATCTGATCTATCTTCGCCTGCGACGGACAGGAAATACCTACACCGGTTACTACAGCGAAGACGGAGAAAACTGGAACATGACAGGAGAACACACTCGTGAGTTATCGCAAGTGAGAGTAGGACTGGTCGCTACGCAAGCCGGCACAGAAATACCGGCGGTATTCGATTACTTTACAATAGATGTCCTCCAACCATGACAATCCAATGAAGATCTGAGATTGAAAGATGAACCCGACAGGAGTTTTGCTGATTCGAATTTTTCCACACAGACCTCTACCGAGGTCTGTGTTATTTTTGTCTCCAGATTTTCGAATTGTTATCGATAGATAACACTATTTAGTCCTTGTTTTCCGGACGGAATTTTCTTAAGATCCGGCTTCTTCGTAGATGCATTCCTAGTCGGCGTGGCCCTAGACTCTTTCATAGTTGGCTTTTCGCGGTTTCTTGACGTTCACTTCCTCCAGGCTTCTTCCTTGGTCCCAAACAGGTCTTCGTCCTTTGCCTTATTCGTCATAAATTAGAGCGAATAAGTCCAGAAAAGTGTATAATTTCCACGCAAACTGGCAAGAGGCTTTTGTCAGTTCAATGAAGGGTTGCAAAGACGACATCGAAATGCTCGAGATGTCCGCTTTGCCAACTGTCAGACTTAACCTAATTAGGTGACAAAGACGAAAGGGTATGGCGCGTGCCATGAGAGGAGGCAAATGATGTCAGACAACAAGGGCACGGGCAGTGTTGTCCGTCAGATCTTAGTGGCGCTAGTCATTGCCTTGCTAGTTGGAGGCAGTGCTCCCTGGTGGTGGAAAGAACTATTTCCTCAGTATCCCAGCGTACCTCAGTCACCGATAGATACCTCAACCGAATTTCCGACTGCCGATATTTCAATACAATCGCCGTCTGAAGCTCTGCGTGCACCATCTCCCTTTGCTGATATTCCAACAACACTAGTGTTCGGTCCTCATAAAGGGGCGTTGGATCTTGTTAAAAGCGATAACCTCTGGGCAACGGAGGCTGCATCCGTCGAATTGAAGGATTTCGTGGCAACGGCAACATTCCAAAACCCATTTTCAGCGTCCCAAGGTTTTTGGACCCACGCCATTTTTTTCCGCGATCAATATGGTACTGAACAGTATCGACTAATCATTTCTGAGAATCAGCAATGGGCACTATCCGATTCGGGGAACGTCAATGGAATTATTCAAATGGGTGACGTGCCTAATCTAAGGCTGGGCCCGGATGATTCCAACACGATATGGCTGTATTGCCAGCGTGATAAAGGAATATTCTACCTGAATGGGGAGTACGTTGCCGATCTGGACTTGTCTGCGCGTCAGAATTCAGGTGATGTACGGGTTGGAAGATTTCTCCAGGGCGACCAGGGCGACGGATACTCAACGTCTTACCAGGATTTCGCGGTCTGGGAAATCCGCTGATTGCTCATACAATCTCG
>JBGPNQ010000460.1:0-3858 GCA_041487615.1 Anaerolineae bacterium | reverse complement strand
TTGCCATCGCCGTCATAGTCGTAGCGATCCCAAACATCATACTGGGTTAAATAGGTATTCAGGTCTGCAGCTGTTTTCCCAGCGGCGATTTGGGCGTTGTACCAGGCGTCTGTCGAATCGTTGACGAAGCGCCATACTGTGGAGCAGACGATGCTACCGCACAGATCCGTTCCATAGCGCGCTTTGTTGAACGGCACCTGCGCCCAGTCGGTCACCTGACCGTTTACTGTGTAGCGGTTCGATGACTGCTCGATGTAAAAATTGCGCATGGAGACAGCACCAGGAACACTTGAAAATAGCATGTTCTCGTAATAAGCCTTGGTGAAATCAGGCGACCAGATGGAAGTGTTATCTACGGTCCGATCTGGGGCAGGGATCTGATTGTGCAGCGGACCCGGTGTACCACCGGTAACAGGATTGATCTGAGTACCGAACTCGCCCAACACGCTCCAGATCTTATCTTCCCCTTCGCGAGCAAGTTCCACATATTGGCCTTTGGCGACCAGCTGAACTTTATCTACTGCTTTACCGTGGAACTTGGCATCGAGTGCTTTTGACATAAGCATGGCATGCTTATCCCCCAAAGGATGATGCCCATTGTCGCTATTTGTACCGATCGACTCCTCAGGCGGGAGTCCGCTGGCGCGGGGTGCTGCACCCGCAACCGGTACGACTGCAATGACCAGCATCATAACAATCAATAACGTACTAAACCACTTTGCTTTCATAAACTACATCTCCTCTGATAGTTTGAAAATTGCGAACGTGGACACAAGGCTGCGGTATTTATACGTTGGCAACACCTCCTTTAAAGCGAAGACCGCCGAGAAAAAAAATTCGGCGGCCTGGCAATCTGCTGGCTGGTACGCATCTGGCCAGCAGACCCATGACTTTGCGTCCCCATCTCACGATGGGTTTGCCTTTTCGACATACTATAAAATTGCGTAACTTGCTCTTAATATTATATTAACTCTGAGGGAAAAAGCAATACAAACTGTAACCTATTGGACTCCAGATTTCCTTTCCAATCTCAAGACGGTGGGAATCACGAAATGTTACAAAATCATTGCCAGCCTTCGGGAGTGCCTGACTTCGATGACATTTTCCCCTGCGGACAACCCATGGACCCGCCTATCGATCACCCTGGCTGTGGCCTGGATCATATCATCGACGGCGCTGTCTCAAGGGGATGTGTTCTTATTTTCCTGCTCGTCGCGCTGCTTTGACGGACAATGCCTGTCTGCGAATGAGCAATACACACAACATATTCCGGATACCGGACGAAGTATCGCACCACAACGGGTGCACTGATACCAAACAACTCAGGTATCGGGTGGCATTTGTTCCTGTTTCACAAATCCACAGTGCGGACAGGTAATGATGGCATTCAGTTCGATCATCAAGCTGACCCTCCATCAGTTGCCAGACTTTTCCAGGATTGAGCGTGTTTGCATCTTAAGCGTTTGACGTTGAGCATAAATGGTCCGCCCGGAACCGGCTAGCGGTGCAGGGATTGTTTCCCAGACCGCGTCTGGACCGTACAGATAATAGGTATCCCATGCCGTTCCCTCTGAGCCATCCACTTGGCCTGCAAACCATCGCCCCGCGATCAGCTCACCATCCCAGAAGTGCAGGACTCGGGCATCAGGCATGTTCGCACCGTTCCACTTTTCACGGCTGTCATTCCACAACATAGGCAGCCAGACCGCATAAACACGCAATTGCGCGGCAGGATATCCAGCGAGCAGTTGTGTCTGCACCCAACGGGCGCCAACGAGACACTCGCCTCAGGTGGGCGACACCAGAATGATGAGGCGCATCTTTCCCACATCCTGATTGAATTGTGCGCGTAAGGTTTCGATGCTTCGAATATCTTTCAAGGGTTCCTGTCCTAGTGCAAGCTGAGGTCGTGATGCAACATGAAAGGCCAAAAATATGCTGGCGAGCAGCACTAGTATCAGGGCAATCACGCCGCGCCTGGAAAAAGATAGGTTCATAGGAGCCACTTCCATACCTGTAATGATTAAGCGATTATGCCATTGTACAACTTATCTTATCTACCCTCAACCATGCCTGCTTCATCGTCATGTCAATTATTTATGAGAGGGCCGTAAACGTGATAGACCTCTGGTTCAGCCGGTTTTCACAAAGGCAGCGTATCCCAGAGGTCTATCTTTTCCACATCCTATCTCTGATTCAGGGTGTGTCCTTCATTGTGCGATGTCCACTCAACTATTGGATATTTTTCGTTGCGGGTTGAGTCGCAAGCCGGCTTCACTCCTCCGTGACGCACGGGTTATTCGACAGGACCTGTCGGAAGTTGTTCGTCCGGAGCCGAGCCGCCGGGTTGGGGCTCGGGTAGAAGCTGAAGAGTAGGGGCCCGAACTCCGCGGCCGAGTTCCCGCCGAAGGTGTTCGTGGTCCCCGGAATATTGACACCACCGAGTTGCCATTGGCACTCGCCCTTCTCACCGCGTGTGCTGAAGATCGGGTAGAAATTTGCTCCCGGGGGAGGGTTCACGCAGTTTGCGCCGGTGGTTCGGTTGCAGAGTCCACCGAAATCAGCCGCCTCGATGCGCGGCAGGTCGGCCTCAAACGCAATCCGATTGTAATTCCGCAGCTTCTCGTTCCTGCCGGATTTCCTGAATAGCGGGCTGGTGAAGAGGATCGAACTCGGATTTAGTGATTGATCCTGCCGTCGATTGCTCAACGACCCAGGCCAGGTGAACTGATAGGATACACCGTCGAAGTCGTTGTCGGTGGCAATACAACCGCCGATTGGGACGCGCAGGGATTCAGATGCGTCGAAGCAGCCGAAGTCGTCGTCGTCCGGTCCGCCCGGATCGTTCACACTCGAAGTACACTGACCCGTGTTCGGGTCAATGGCATTGCAGTACTCGAAGTGCCCGATCTCGTCTGAGAAGGCAACGTTGTAGGAATGCGCCGCCCATGGCACGCGGGTATGCTCGCTGGAAGTGGCATACATGGGATGGAAATCGTACGGGTTCTGCGAGCACGTTGCAGCATTCGGATCGAAAACGATCTGTGCAAACCCGTTGGCAGCGCTGGCGGTCATCGATCCGTTCTTATGCGTTGTAAGGTCACGGATGCTGATCTGCAGTCCATGTGCTGTATCGTGGATATCAACTGTCAGTTTATCGCCTGAATTCATGAACAGGTCCGTTGTCTCACTTGGCGTGAAGCTGCCAAACGTGAGTCCCAGTGGACTGGGCGAGTCGTGGGGGACTCCGTTCTTGGTGATGAATGCGAAGTTGGCCGGTTCAATCCCCACTGTGTTCAGACAATCTGCGTTGTTGGCTACGCCAGCGTTCTGATCCAGGTTAAGGCTGAAGATCGCCATTGCCGCGCACCATTTGAACGCGTCGCAGCTAACGCCGGGAGGCCAGGCCGTCCAGCCGGGCGGGTAGAACTGCAGCTCAAGGAACGCAGCACCGGGGTGCTTGCCGATGTAATCCGCAGCCGCCGGGTCAGAGCCGTCGAAGATATTGGTATCGCTATCCGGCGTGCAGGGGTCATGTGTGTATTCAGGCCCCGACTGGTTGTCACACAGCGCCATGCCGAGCCAGAAAGCGGGGTGAAGCTGGAAGTTGAACGTCCCGCCGGTGCCATCCTGTTTCGGCAGGGTGGGCGGATCCTTCGGCAGGGTGAGCTGGTACACATTGGAATTGCCGGAGCCGGGCGTATCGGAGTAGAACAGCAACGAAGGCTCATCGTGCCCGGTGTATCTGCCCTCGTAGCCAATGGCATCCGCGGCTTCTGTGCAGAGCGGATTGCCTTCATCACAGAGCATGCGTACATGATCCTCATCAGAGGTGGCGGGCACGCTGCCCACCTGTCG
>JBGPNQ010000459.1:0-3869 GCA_041487615.1 Anaerolineae bacterium | reverse complement strand
GGCAAGCGGCTGGCCGTTTCGCGAACGAACCTGTGGCACAACCTCCTCGTCAACCTCGGTTACAAGTCGTCGCTGTAGCCGGATTGCGCGTGCCGCAAAACGGACAATGAATATCCGCGCCGCCCTGTGCAGCTTTGATCTGGTCTTCATCGGTTACAAGTTTTTGTTCAGAGGGAAGTTCGAATTGCACATTCTCTGGCTGGGGCGCGCCGCAATTTTGACATGTCTTGGTCCCACCCTTATTGCGCGTGCTGCAGTTCGGACATATCCATTCGTTTTGAACATAGCCAATCGTTCGTCTGCGTCCCATGATTTCTCCTTTGGATGCGCTCCACTTTGCCGCACAGAGCAGAGAGTTCTTTGTGGCTAAATTATATAAGATGAGTCATGAAAATCCATGCCACTTGCGTACCTGTTCGATTCGGGATTCGCAATCGGGTTCTTGATTTGGATTTGGGTCCCTCGCTGCCGACTCCCCTTTGCCTGTGGCCGCGATAAAGACCGCTTCTGCGCCGTTCGCAACGTTGACCGGGTCATAGCCGCCTTCAAGAACAAAGACGATCTTGTCATCACAATATTCCTCCGCCAGCGACAGGACTTTTTTCGCCAGCATCAAATACCCAGCCGTGGAGAGTCCAAGCGTGGTAATGGGGTCGCTCCAATGCGCATCGAAGCCAACCGAGACAAAGAGCATCTGGGGCCGAAACGACTGGACAAAAGGACGAAAGATATTGTCCGCGACCTGCTTGTAGACGTGATCGCCCGCATAGGCCGGTAATGGCACATTCACAATTCTCTTCTTGGCATGAGGCGCGTCCTCGATCCAACCTGTGCCAGGATAGATTCCCCACTGGTGTGTGGATACGAACGCCAGGCGCTCGTCATCGAGAAACGCGGCTTGCGTTCCGTTGCCGTGATGGGCATCATAGTCAATGACCATCACTCGTTCCATGCCTCGTTCAATTGCACATCTTGCTGCGATGGCAACATTATTGAATATGCAAAATCCCATCGCTCGATCCGGTTCGGCGTGATGTCCCGGCGGGCGAACAATGGCGAAGGCATTCTTCGCATCACCATTTATGACAGCGTGTGCACACGTGATGGCTCCACCTGCTGCAAGCAAGGCATCTTCAA
This sequence comes from Anaerolineae bacterium, assembly GCA_041487615.1. Classification (GTDB taxonomy): domain Bacteria; phylum Chloroflexota; class Anaerolineae; order Anaerolineales; family Villigracilaceae; genus Defluviilinea. Next base: position 2,732 of record JBGPNQ010000459.1, on the reverse strand, counting down.
AGGAGGAGCGTGTCACATAGGTTGGAGCGTAATCAATGATCGCGGGGGCATCCTCCCGGCAGACTTTTTCAAGGGCTGAAACCAATTTTGGATCATGAACATACGCGATCTCTTCGCGCGTAGCGGGTTTTGTTTGCATCACTTCCGCATCGAATGACTTTAACCTCGGCTGCAAAATGTCAAACCGTTCGGGCCGCTCGGGATGATCGGGGTACCCGTGATTGGTCGAAGGCACGTATGTATAAACGGTGTTCATAAACTGATTATATCGTTATCGAATACATCCCCCAAATTCGAATTTTGAATTTGGGGGATGGCAGGGTGGGCGCCGGTCGAGTAATTCTGCGGGATTGTTGCAGAATGTATCGAGACCAAAAGAAACCGCCGCCTCTTCAGCATGGGGGGGGCATGCTAAACGCAGACGGCGGTCAGACACCTAAATACCTATAAAGGGGAGGGCAGGTGTCAAAATTTAATATACAATACTTTATCAGAAATGTCCATATAAAAATTATAAGAATTGCCAAAGAGAAACATGTCAATGCCTACAGAGTGCCGCATAATTAGGTAAACTTGCGATTTGAGTTTCAGTCTGCAAAACCATCTAAAAAGTTTACTTACGCATGTTCCACATGCGTGAGACAAGCGGTAAGACGTTCGTACTATAAGCCTCTGTCATTGCCGGACGTAGCGAAAGAGCAATCTCTGGGGATCGAAACAAATAATGAAATTACACGGAGCGCTATTTTGGTTTCCCCTTTTGAAACAATCTCATCCATTCATCCACTTCAGCGTCTGAAAGCTTGCGATCCTTGCTTACCTTCGGGGCAGAAGAGCGAGTCTGTTTCAACTGACTCGCGAACGAATCCGACGAGACGACCTCTGCCCGCACAGCCTTTGCTTCTGCCTGTACCTGTCGGTCTGAAGAGACAACGATCCAATTCTTCGCGCTTTTGCCGAGAGTCTTCAACCGGGCACGGATGGCATCATCGGCAGTCGTCCCCAGCCGCACAAAATGCGCGGTAATGGCGCCCAGCTTGCGGATCCCTGCCTGCGGCGTCGGTGCTCCATCAAAATAGACATCCACCTGTTTGCGTTCCTGCCTGCAAAATTCCTGAAGGATCGCGACCAGTGCCATCTCATCATCCATGGAATCGAGCCGTAACCCCAGCTTCGGAATCAGGTTATGTCCGTCGATCAAATAAGGCATGGATAAATTGTACCGTACCAAAATCCCTGACCAACCTGCGATTTGCCACCTGAAAGGATATATTTCGTATATGAACTATGGTGCTTCTCGCTGTAAACCCTGACGCGTGTCTTATAATGGGCTGCGTGACGACCTCAAGGTTGGGTCGTGTATTCAATTCTCATCCGTGTCTAATAGATAGCTTAGGAGATACAAATGACAAATAATAGAAGAAAACTGCTCGCTCCTCCGCCGAGCGGCATGGTGGCTAGTCTGGTAAAACAACTGAAACTGATCGCGCGCCTGATGGGCGATAAGCGTGTGAGTCCGTTTCTAAAAATACTGCCAATCGCATCGCTCGTCTATTTGATCTCTCCCGTGGATCTTGTGCCAGGCGCTGTATTTCCGGTGATCGGCGCTCTGGATGACGCTGCCATCTTGTGGATTGGTTCTACACTTTTTGTGCAGCTGTGCCCTGATGAAGTTGTGAAGGAACATGAGGACGATCTCAATATGATCGCCTCTGATGACAGCGATATTGTCGATGCTGAAGCAAAGGATGTGAACGAAAGCAAATGAAACGATTCGTGTTGTTATTGGTATTACCCATCCTTGCCTGTAGTGGACTGAATACTCCGCTTCCCTCCACACCGACTCCGAGCCCCGCTTCGCCAACATTCGTCTCCCCGACGACGATACCCAATTCCCCCGCGCCAACCGATATTTCTGCCGCCAATACGCCTGCGAGCATAACCACCTTCCCTGACCCCAACGCATATCAGTGGCAGATGATCGTCTCCGGCCTGGCGCGTCCGGTTGACTTGCAACCAGACGGATCAGGACGCTTGTTTATCATCGAAAAAGTCGGGCGCATCCGTATCCTTCAAGACGGACAACTTCTCGACCAACCGTTCCTCGATATCACAGATCGCGTCCGAAGTAGCGGAAACGAACAGGGATTACTTGGACTGGCGTTCCATCCACAATACGAGCAGAACGGACGCTTCTTCGTTGACTATACGGACAATCGTGGAAATGATGTCATCGCGCGTTTTCAGGTTTCAGCTGATGCGAATCTGGCGGACCCAAATAGTGAAGTCAATTTATTAAGTGTGAAGGATCCATTCCCAAACCATAACGGCGGCGTGCTCGCATTTGGACCGGATGGTACTCTGTATGCGGGTTTCGGCGATGGCGGCTCGCAAGGCGATCCATTTGGCAATGCACAAAACATCAATGTTCTGCTCGGCAAGATACTTCGCCTGGATGTTGACTCTGGCGAGCCCTATGCCATACCACCTGATAACCCATTCGGAAATGAGGTTTGGGCTTATGGTCTGCGCAATCCGTGGCGCTTATCGTTTGACAAGTTGACAGGAGACCTGTACATTGGCGACGTGGGTCAGAACACCTGGGAGGAGATCGATTATCTCCCTGCAGGTTCAGCAGGCGGGACAAACTTTGGTTGGAATGTACGTGAAGGTCTGCATGATTACAATGGCGGCGCATCGCCGAATTTCACCGACCCTGTTGCAGAATACAG
>JBGPNQ010000458.1:0-3878 GCA_041487615.1 Anaerolineae bacterium | reverse complement strand
TCATCGTCTCGGCAATGGCGTTATACACACTGAATTGTTCATCCTCACTCGGGGCGGTTGTACGCTCAAGGAACAGGAACTCTGTCCGCAAGAGTCCAATGCCATCCGCGCCCATATGCAACGCTTCGGCTGCATCCGCAACGGAACCCGCGTTTGCAGTCACATCCACGCGCAGGCCGTCTTGTGAGATGGCGGGCAGCGAAGCTTGTTCCTGCGCAAAGCGACGATATTCCAGCCAGCGTTTCTGTGATTGTTTGGCGCGCTCCAAAACATCCGAAGCAGGGTTGACGGTCAACGTTCCGTCATTGCCATTCAGGATGACAGGCGTCTTCTCTTCCAGTGCCAGCATCGATTCGTCCACACCCACGATTGCCGGAAGCCCAAGTGCACGCGCGAGAATGGCAATATGTGAGGTGGGTCCACCTTCCACGATGCCAAACCCGAGCACAAGTTTCGGGTTGAACGAAGCGGTATCCGACGGAGATAATTCACGCGCCAACACCACGACCGGAGTTGTCGGCATGGACGCGCTTTTTTCGCCGAGGCCCAGCATCAATCGCAGGACGCGCTTTCCCACATCCCGCAGATCATCGGCACGCGCAGCGAGCAAAGGATCCTTGAGGGCGGCAATGGCACCCGCGCGTTCATCCATAGTGGCTTTCCATGCCTTAAGTTGACTCTGTCCGGCGTTCACGCGCGCTTCGATCAACTCCATCAGTTCCGGATCATCCAACAATTCCCGATGCGCCTCAAAGATGGCAGCCTCGGCCCCAAGTTTTTTATCGGTCATCTGCTGATGGAGTTGGGCAAGTTGCTCTTTTGCACGAGTCAGTGCTTCAGCCAATTCCATCTGCCCATTCGATGAAACGGCTTCAGGGTTGTCAAGATTTAATTCAACTTGTTGAAAATGGAAAATGGGACCCACCGCAATCCCGGGCGCAGCACCCACTCCTCTAATCACGCCAGGCTCAAGATTCTCTGTTACCTGCGGGACGAGCATTGGCGCGGCCTTCTGGACCGTGGCCAGTTCCACTTCGACAGGTGCTTCGTGATCCCCATCCCCAAGCCCGGCGCGGATCACAGCTTCGATATCGGCGATTGCCTGGTCTTCATCCACGCCATCCACCTGGACAGTGATATTACTTCCCCGCCCTGCTCCCAGCGTCAGCACGGAGACCATGGATTTGGCGTTGGCTTTCTTCCCTGCATGCTGAAGGCTAATAGTTGATTTGAATTGCTTGGCCAGATTGACCAATACCTTTGCAGGACGCGCGTGTAGACCGGTTTGATTTTGGATGACAAGCTCGATTTGTTTCATTGAGAACTCTGTCAATTCTGCATGGATTCTTGATCATCATGCGACGGCGGCAAATTTCAGGAGGTTTGTTTTTCACCCAAATATTTCACAATAATATCCGGGTCATTCGTGTTCAGTAGTTCGGTGAGCGTTTCTTCATTATCGATCACATCCGCCAGGTTGGACAGCACGCCCACATGTTCATCTGATGTAGCGGCAATGCCGATCACCATATACACTTTTTCATCATCGTCCCAATCCACGCCATTCGTCAATTGCAGCACGGAGATGCCCGTGTGCAAAATATGTTCGCGGTTTTCGTATACTCCATGAGGAATGGCAACGCCGTTCCCCAAACTCGTGGACATGGATTCTTCACGCTTCAACATTCCATCAACATATTCAGGCAGCACGCAGCCGGATTCCACCAGCAGTTCCCCAGCCTTACGGATGGCATCCAGCTTATCTATGGCACTTGCCTGAAGAGAAATTCGATCTTTGGAAAGAATAGCCATTTTGTACACCTATTGGCTTACACCCTCTTGCGATGGAAGGACACATCGAGATGTATATTCGCATCACCGGTCAGTGAGGGACTAATTATCCTGCAAAACGGATTGAATTTACAGACAGATACAATAACATACGAAGATAAATCCGTTAGGCTTCGGTGGAAACAATATCTGATTTATCGACAAGCGACTTGACGAGCTTATCGAATACAGGATCATTCAAAAAATGATTGAATGCCAGGACCACGGCATTGGGCGCTTTTGCATGAGCGGTCTTGGCAAGTCCCTTATGGACGACCACAACCTGGGCATCCGCAGGAATTTCGCGCGCGGGCTTGTGTACAACCACGACATCTGAGATTTGAGCAGCTTTCAGTTTTTTCTTGAGAGAATTCACACTCATCAGGCTGGAACCCATCCCGGCTTCACATGCAAATATGATCGTTTTGACTTGTGCAGCAGAAATTGACTGGGACATTTGTACTCTCCTTGCAGAAAATTGGACAGATGCGGTAGCGGTATAATTCGCTCCGAAGTGGAGGCTACCGCACCTGCCGTTTCAAGTGGAACTATTTTAGTTTGTGCTGAGACCAGGGACTGCGCTAACAGTCGAGGTAGCCTCTTCTTCACCTTCAACTGCCTTGACAGGGTTGACGCGAAGGATCAGGATACCAACCAGGGCGGATACCACTGCGCCGATCAAAACGCCGGTCAAAACTGCGAAATGCTGTCCGGGTGGGATCACCAGCAAGTAAGCGAAAATGGAACCGGGGGAAGGAGCAGCGACAAGGCCAGCACCTGAGATCACAAACCACAGGTCAGCCGAAAAACCACCAGCGATCATGGCCAGGATCATAATTGGGTGAGCGAGCACATAGGGGAAATACACTTCATGAATACCGCCGAGGAAGTGAATGATCATGGAACCAGGAGCGGTTTCTTTCAGCATTCCCTTGCCGGCCACATAGAAGGCGATCAAGAGACCCAAGCCAGGACCCGGATTGGTCTCAAGCAGGAAGTGGACCGCACGACCCGTGGACTGTGAAGCAGCCACGCCCAGAGGGGATAGAACTCCATGGTTGATGGCGTTATTGAGGAACAGGATCTTGGCAGGTTCAATGAAGATGGCCGCCAACGGCAGAAGGCGGGCCTTGATGAGCCAATCGACCAGGGCACCAGCAGCACTACTGAATGCGCCCACGACCGGGCCGATCACCACGTTGGCAATCAAAATAAGGATGATAGCCAGAAAGCCAGCCGAGAAGTTGTTCACCAGCATCTCAAAACCGACTGGTATTTTATCTTCCCAGAGTTCATCGCCTTTTTTGATCAGCCAACCACCAAGTGGACCCATGATCATGGCGCCCAGGAACATCGGGATGTCTGCTCCGACAATGACACCCATCGTTGCTGCTGCGCCGACCACACCGCCACGATGACCGTACACCATCTTGCCGCCTGTATAACCGATCAGCAAAGGCAGCAAATAGAGAATCATCGGACCAACCAGTTTGGCAAACGTTTCGTTCGGGATCCATCCGGTCGGGATGAACAAGGCTGTGATCAAGCCCCACGCCAGAATTGCGGCGATATTGGGGATGACCATGCCGGCCAGAAAGCCTCCCAGTTGTTGCATTTTTTCTCGCATTTTGATTTCTCCTTTTAGATTTTGTTCGCCTGAATCTCAGGCAATTGCGAAGCATTTGGAGGCTTTCGGCAAGCCATCCATATTACAGGTAACGGTCGGAACGTTACCGGGTAACCCAGGCAACAAGATATCAACTCAAAAACTGAGTAATGGCTTCAATATCCTTCGGCATCAACAAGGGATGAACTTGAATGATCTTTTCCTGATTTGCATACTGCCGCGGCAATGGAATCGTTGTAAGAATTATGTCAGCCGATGAAACAAGTGCCGGAGTAAGGTCACGCAGGGAGATAACTTCCAGGTTGCTGAGATTTGGGAAGCGGGCGTGCAAGCGCGCTACCAGGAGTTGAGCCGTCGCCATTCCACTTGGACATATGACAATGACGCGATCAAAGCGATACGCGCGGTTACGGATAAAAGC
>JBGPNQ010000457.1:0-3891 GCA_041487615.1 Anaerolineae bacterium | reverse complement strand
CCTGACGGTACTCCCGCGCCTTCCCGACGATGGGTTCCAGGTCGACACGCTCCTTGTTGATCTCGGCCGCGCGCTGATAGTTGTTGCCCACTTCGAGCATTTCATTACCCAGTTGTTCGTATCGTTCTTCGATGCCTTTTAATTTGTCAAGCATATCAATCCTTAAGCGACAGGACGCTGCAACCTTCCGGAGCATGAGAAATGCGCGGCAACCTACTCCGCGCGGCTGGATTATACCAGTGATGAGACTGTTGATTCACGTGCACTGAAAGGCTTCGTTATTTGCTTGCAATCGAAAGAATCATGGAAAGGATCAGGATAATCGAAAACACCACAAAGAAGATTTGTAGTGCTCTTGTGCGCCTGGCCGTTTCCCGGTTCTCAGTTTTTTGGAGCGGTCTGTTCCTCGATTTTTTATTTGCCATTCTTACTCACTTATCGGATGTTTGGAAAAAGCATCGGTCATTGCTTTTTCGAGTTCTTCCAGTGTCACAGGTTTTGTTACGTACGCATCTGCGCCCAATTCCAGGGCCTTGTCCACCATCGTGTCTGTGGTCTCAGAGGACAGCATGATGATCGGCATATCCTTCCACGCAGGTCGTCGCCTCATGAATTCCACCAGATCCAGTCCTGACACTTCAGGCATATTAATATCCACGATCATCAGGTTCGGCTCTCTGCCGGTCAACAGGAATTGTACGGCGGAACGTGCATTTAGAAAAGCAGTGGACTTACAGTCAAGCAACTTCAACATTAGTTCCACCGCCCGGGCCATTTCCTCGTCATCATCGATGATCCAGATTTCTTTCATTCCAGGTGTTCCTTGATCGAGTTTGCTGCATCTGCCGGAACAACTGCCTTTAATTCTTCAACAGTTGCCTGCCGAATCTTGTCCACGGAACCAAAATATTTTAGCAGTGCCTTGCGGCGTGCCGGTCCAATCCCAGGGATGGAATCCAATTGTGATGCCATGCCCAGTTTCTGTCTCTTCTTGCGGTGGGCAGTTATACCATATCTATGAGCTTCATCGCGGATACGTTGCACCAGATATAACGCCTGTGAATGACGAGGCAACATCAAGGACTCAGACTTGTGCGGGAAGAATATTTCCTCCTGCTGTTTCGCCAATCCAACCACGGGCACCTTGTCGAATAGTTCAAACTTCTCAAGGACATTCACAGCGCGTCCCAATTGACCCTTGCCGCCGTCAATGATGATCAGGTCTGGCAGGAAGGCGAACGACGCATCCGGCTTGGATCCGGGCTCGCCCGCCGTTTCCTGTCCACCTCTCCACCTGCGGAAGCGGCGCGTCAACATCTCCTCCATCGACGCGAAATCGTCCGGTGCGCCGACGACGCTTTCGATATTGAACTTGCGATACAGCTTTTTATCCGGCACACCTTGTGTGAACACAACCATCGCGCCGACAATGGCGGTCCCTTGTGTGTTGGAGATGTCATAACATTCGATACGATTTGGCGGCTCAGGAAGATTGAGCGACTGCTGTAACTCAGCCAATGCCTGCTCCTGTTTGTGTGTATCTGCCTGCCATTGGGCACGCAACGCCTGTAGAGTTTCTGTGGCGTTCTCAGCCGCCATTTGCACCAATTCACGTGGCTGACCCTCTTTAGGGACAAAGATCTCGACCTTCTCGCCACCGCGTTTCGAACGCAGCCATTGGCCGATGATCTTTCGTTCCTCGATCTCCTGTGGCAGCATTACCTGTTCCGGAATGGTGGCGGCTTCCGTGTAGAATTGCGTGACGAATTGTTCCATGATTTCGCTGTCTGCTTCGTCCTCGGTCCCTTCGAGGATGAAGTATTCGCGCCCGATCAATTTTCCGCCACGAATGAAGAAGATCTGGACACAGGCCTCGCCGTCGCTGCGCGCCATCGCCAGCACATCCGAATCCAAATAATCGGAAGCGAATACGATCTTTTGCCGTTCAATGATGGATTGGATCGCTTTGAGCTGGTCGCGCACAGCCGCTGCCTTTTCGAAGCGCATTTCGTCCGAGGCCTTGGCCATTTCCGTCTGCAGTCGCGTAACGATGGGTTCATTGTGTCCGTTGAGGAAATCCATCAGGTCAGAGATCATTTGGCGGTATTGCGCCTGGGATGCCGCGCCGATGCAGGGGGCAATACAAAGCTTGATGTCGTAGTATAGACACGCACGCAAATCTGTCCCGGTGATGTCACGGTCGCAGGTCAAATAGGGGAAGATGCGGCGCAGCACATCCAGCGTTTGATAGACAGCCCAGGCTGAAGTATACGGGCCGAAATAACGTGAACCATCTTCGACCATCTGGCGCGTCACCGTGACTTTGGGGAAGGGTTCAGCCCAATGGATTTTGATGTATGGATAACGCTTGTCGTCCTTGAGGCGAATGTTGTATTTTGGGCGATGCTTCTTGATCAGGTTCATCTCGAGGATGAGCGCTTCAAGCTCCGACCCGACAACGATCCACTCGATATCGGCTATCTCGCGGACGAGCCGCCGCGTTTTTGCATCATGACTGGCGTCAGCGTGAAAATAAGAGCGGACGCGGTTTTTCAAATTGATCGCCTTGCCCACGTAGCTAATGGTGCCGGCGACGTTCTTCATGATGTAACAGCCGGGCTTGGAAGGCAGGGTGGCAAGGATTCCTTGCAATTTTTCAGAAATTTCCATGCGATTATTTTACTGCATGAGTGACTTTTGCATTGCAGTTGAATTCGCCTATTGTGTTGAGCGCTGAAAAGTGCTATAAAGAATCAAAATTATTCCACGGAGGCATCTATGAATGATATGTCGAATGCGCCCATCCCGGAGAGTGCACCGAGCGGTGTTCTGCAAATTTGGATGAAGGCCCTCACCAAACCCAGCGAACAAACCTTTGTTGAACTTGCTTCATCTCCAAATGCGAAGGCTACGACTGCGTATATATGGATGTTTGTTGCCAGCCTGATTCAAATCTTTCTGACAGCGTTGGTACAAAGCCGATTGTTTGGAACGTACATGAATCAACTTGGACTCGATAGTGGTTTTGGCAATCGCGGCCTTGTTTCGATTTTAGTTGGCGCAATCTGCGGCGCTCCCATTGGGGCAGCAGTGACAACGCTCTTTTTCGCAATAGGGGTCTTCATAATTCAGTGGATTGCGAAAATGTTTGGCGGTAGGGGAACTAGCGACCAGTTGGCATATACTTTCGCAGCCATTGCGGCCCCCTATTCGATTGTTGCGGGAGTATTAACCCTTTTTGCGGCCATTCCTTATGTAGGGCTTTGTTTTAGCGCCATCCTGTCAATTGCCGGTATTTATGTTCTGGTCCTTGAGGTAATGGCGGTCAAGGGAGTCAATCAAATCAGCTGGGGTGCGGCAATTGGCTCCGTATTAATTCCAGGCCTGGTAATTGCTTTCCTCTGTGCCTGTCTGATTGGTGTTTCGATTGCAGTGCTCCTGCCATTGATCAGAAATGCCACTCAAAACCTCACGCCATAAATAATCCCCCAAATAAAATCGCCCGCATCTTGCGGGCGATTTTATTTGCCTGGCGGGGGTATCCGGTCGGCGCCGGGGTAAAGAAACATATCAGCCATGAAATAAGCTTGTTTGTAAGCGATGTCGGCACCGCATTCGCCGGGTAGGATTTCATCCGAACGTCCATTCTTATTCGTGTCAACCCCGCTCAATAGATTCTTTCCGAGAACGGCCATTTCCGCAATGATGGGCTCCATCTCAGGTCCGAAGGGTGTGTCGTTCAGCTTTAGAGCAAGGGGCAGAAGCTGGCTGGTCCAGCCATCCATGTTCTGAATACAGATATTTACATTACCGATTTAGACAATTATATTCGGCGTAGTGTCTGATTAATCAGCTGCTTATTTTGGATTTTATGTTGTTTTCTGTATATTT
>JBGPNQ010000456.1:0-3914 GCA_041487615.1 Anaerolineae bacterium | reverse complement strand
GCGCGGCAACTTCCAGCCCGGTGAACGCTATGTGTTGTCGGTGGCGAAGAGCACCAAGTTCCGTTTGCGGGCAAGTGAATCGAGTTACAACAATTTGTTTTTGGCCGGAGATTGGGTGCATACCGGCTTCGACGCGGGATGCATCGAGTCCGCAACCATGTCCGGGATGCAGGCGTCGCGCGCGATTTGTGGCTATCCAAAAACTGTTGTGGGTGAAAATGATCCCTGGTTATAAAAGGAATCATATAACAATTTAGTCAGGAGGAGACCTCATGTCAGGAACTGTTCTTCCAAAGTATGTGAATTATGGCGGACTTACCACCGTCCCAGCGCCCTTTCAAAGCAATGGAACGACGTTGTACTGCTTCATTCTGGAGGCGGACCTGGAAAAGCTGCGCAGCTTTTGCCAACAGGTATTCTCTGAACCATCCAGCGGAAAAGCCGAATATGTGCCGCTCAGTCGTTTTGTGATGATGACTGTTGGAAATATCGAAAGCATCGTGCCTCAACCTGCTCCCTTTAATCAGATTGGTTATAGTTCAGAGGGGCAGGTGGCCTTTTGGATCTTTACGGCCGCCGTCAAACGCATTGGCGGAGTCATGATTGCCGAACGCCCCGCTGTTTTTGTCCCGTATATTTTTGTGCACAACGCCTTTTCCTCTGCCTGCGGGCGCGAAGTGGAAGGATACCCAAAGAGCTGGGGCTGGTTCAATTTTCCCGAGGCAGCCAACCATACGACGCCTCCTCCTCCTTTGGAGAACTTCGCCCTGGATGTTTGGGGCTTGAAGGAATATAGCCCGCAATCAATAGTAGCGCGCACTCCAATCCTGCAGGTGAGTTGTGGCGATCCACTGCCCAATGAAGAAACGCATACTCCCTGGAGCGCTCTGGAAGATGCCTTTAACGACATTAAGCAGTTGATATTTGATACCGATCATTCCGGGAATATCATCTTCCCCGGTCTGCAAATGGCGGAAAACCTGCTCGATGATTTGTTGAAGCATCAACTTCCCCAGGTCTTCCTCAAGCAATATCGTGATGTGGCAGACGCGCAAAATGCCTGCTATCAGGCGATTGTGGAACTGCCGAATGTGGTCAGGTCCTTCAATGGCTTTTTGCTTCCACACAAATATAATTTTACTCTGGAGGATGTGGCAAGTCATCCGCTCGGAGAACAACTGGGATTAAAGAGTCAGGAGTCCGCGTTAAGTTTTTGGATCAAGATGGACTTCACTGTAGCAGATGGCAAAGTCATCTGGCAGGCTCCGGCTGCTAACGACGCACCTGGTTGTTTATCTGCATTGTTTGGAAAACGACTGGGCAGATAGGCACCAGTATCAGGCCCCCAGCGCGGATTTCGCCTGCGCAGCCGCGTATGTCGCGCCAATGGATGAAAACAAATCGAACGCTCGAAGGAGGTGATCCGAACGGACCGGGTCTCCTCCTTCGAGATGGTCCGCAATGACGCTTCGCAACAGCCCTTCCTCATAAACAAACGTATTCTTTTGCGCGATCTCGAGGCCTTGACGCCAGATCTGATGCGCCTTCGATTGATTCCCCGACCGCCACTTATACATCCCTTCCCACATGCGCGCGCGCGCGATACCAATGGGAAAGAATGTGGCGAATTGTTTCAATCCCTTCAGACTGGCACGGGCCTTTTTGGCGGATACTTTTCTGTTTCCTGAGCCCATATCCCACAAGGTAATGCCCACCTCGGCGACACCCGCATATCCTTCCAGCGCGTAAAAGGCATTCGGCATGGTCTTTTCAATTAATTCCTGTGAGGCAGCCGCGGATTGTTGCGCGAGTAGAGGTTGTCCAATCTGCAGGCGGGCGGAGGCGAGTACACCGTGTACCCAAACCTGATCCGCCTCACCAACGGTCTCCGCCAGAACCGCTGCTTTCTCAAGCATGGGAATTGCGTCGGCGAGCCTGCCCTGTCCCATGGCGATCTCTGCCTGTTGAACGAGCGCCCATACCTGGGCTTGCGGGGTTTCGGCTCGTTGGGCCAATTGTTCAAGTTCCTGCCGGAGCTGCAGGGCCTGCTCCACGTATCCCTGCGGAAGGAGGGTGGAGCTCATGATCGTGATATTCTCCTCCCAACGCCGGAAATTACCACTGTTGGCATAAACAGGAAGCGCCTCTTCCGAGAACTTCTGGGCTTCCTTCCAGTGACCGATGCCCAGGTTGTACATGCTCAATAACTCTGCAGCATAACCCGCTTCGATACGCGATGCGAATGTCATCGCTTTCTGTGCCAGGTTCGAATAAAGAACGGCCAGCTTATAAGGTGAGAAGAACGCAGACAGCACTGCCGTGGCAGCGTATCCTGTTGCAAGGAAACCTGAAGGGGTTGCCCTTTCTGCCTCGTTGAGCTGGCAGATCGTGACGTACATCGCCGCGATCGGATTGCTTGTATGATAAACCGCGACTCCCATATCCTGGAGGATATAAGCAGCTTTCAGGCATACTTCCGGTTCACGCGAACTACCGACAAAATGCCGGCTCCATAAACGGTGCCCCGTCTGTTGGATGAGCCCTCCCAATAACCCAAGTGCATAACCGGCCTGGCTCTCGGGAACGTGCCGGTTCAGATGTCCAAGGGCAGCACGTAAATGTTGGATGCTCTCCTCGATTTTTCCAATACTCAGATAGGCGTAGCCAATCCTTTGTTCCCAGTCTGCCAACACCATTTTGTCGGTGATATGAATTTCCTCTGCATTTAATTTGAGCGCCTCGCTAAGGAAGTTGATCGCCTCTTGATTGGCACCCAGGGTCGATGCCTGTTCACCTGCCTTACCTAAATAATCGATGGTCTTGGGGAGATCTTCGGCCAACCTCCAGTGATGGACGAGTAATGGAAAATAGGAAGCGATGTCTTCTCCACGCGTGCGCTCAAACCATTGCGCCACGACGCGGTGCAGTTCGCGACGCTGGGCGAATAAAAGCAGGTTATAGGTGACCTCCTGCGTGATGATATGCTTGAAGATGTAAGCAAGGTCGGGTTCAGGCGTTTCGAGTGGTGTGATATCAAGGCTTTGCAGGTGCAATAAAAAGTCGGGCAATTGAGATTTGTCTGATTCGACCGGATGAATATCTCGCAGGATGCGAAGAGCAAAAATACGGCCTACCACACTCGCAACCTTCAGTAACAACTGTTCCTGCGCCGGAAGAGAGTCGATGCGGCTGATGATGACTCCGTCAATAGTGTCAGGAAAATTCAGATTGCGCAAATCGCCGGCTTCGCTTGCAAGGCGGCATTCGCTGTTCTCGATGATGATCAATCCCGTATCGCGCAGGGCGTAGGCCAATTCCTCGCTGAAGAAGGGATGTCCTTCCGCGCGGTCGCGAATGAAACCGGAAACTTCGGCAGGAAGACTCGTCACATTTAATCGGCGGCAGATCAAGGTCTCGATTTCCGCAGCGGGCAATGAATCCAGGGATAAAGTCTGAACGTCGGGACGCTCCGACATGCGCGCAAGGTCCGGTGGAATTGGATCATGCGCGGGCCGCATTGCGATCACGATCAGAAGCGAAGATACATCACGGCTGATCAACCGTAACAAAATCCATGAGGCGGAGTCCAGCCAATGCGCATCTTCCAGGATAAGCAGGCGCGGCATTTTTGCGGTCGCATACTTGAATAATGCAATGCATAAATCGTGTGTTTGATTGGCGCGCACCTCACCGCTCAGTTGCGAGGTTGTTTCGTTATCCGGAAAATGGAACGGTAGGACAACATTCAACAAGGGCGCCATCGCAGTATGTGATTCGTCCACCTGCCTCAAATGTGAGAGCACCTGTTCACGGGCCTTTTCAACATCCTGTACGGAGGCATTATCACTCAACCATTCCAGTTCAAAGAATCGAGTGAAGATCGAGCGCCATGCAAGATAGGGCGTTGATTTTTC
>JBGPNQ010000455.1:0-3923 GCA_041487615.1 Anaerolineae bacterium | reverse complement strand
GGGCCCGCGTCCCCCGGAGCCGTTGCCGCGTGTTTGGTACAGCTACGTAGTTCTCCACGATGCGTATGTGGAAGGGGTTCCCAACCGTGAGATCATGGCGCGGCTCTACATCTCGGAGGGGACATTCAATCGGACACGTCGGAATGCCCTGCGCGCGCTGGCCCGGTTATTGATCGAGAAAGGCACTCCGGCTGTAAAAGCAAGCTGATACGTTTGTATTCCAGGCATCGACCCTAAAGGAATGAACCTTTGGGGTCTGTTTTTTTAATGGCAGTTTTTGGCAGTTAAGGTCGGCATATTCTGGCAGCGCACTCTCTGGTTTTGGCGCTCTCAAAATGCGATAGTGGGGATAACCAAAGGAGAGCGTTATGAAAAGCAACTTTTTATTCAAATTGATGTTAGTGGCAGGCACCCCCATCCTGCTCTGGATAGCACGCGAACCGCTTGCAGTCATGTGGAGATGGTTCAGTGATCGGGATGCGGTGGAAGCATCCATGAATCAGCTCGGCATTTGGGGACCTGTCGTCCTGTTCATTTTGTTTGTCCTGCAAGTGTTTTTTGCCTTCATCCCCGGCCAGGCGTTGATGGTGGCTTGTGGATTTTTATATGGCTTCTGGGGTGGATTTCTCCTTTCATGGATCAGCCTCGTCCTCGGTGGAGAAATGGCCTTTGTGCTGGCGCGCCGCTTTGGACGAGCCTTCGCCGAAAAGTGGATTTCAGCGAATGTGCTGGCTCGCTGGGATAAGACTGCAAAAGGTCAGGGGATTGCATTCTTCGCCATCACCCTTGTCATGCCACTCATGCCCAACGATGCGATGTGCTACGTAGCCGGTCTCGGCAAAATCTCACGCATCCGCTTTTCGATCGCCAACCTGCTCGGACGCGGACTTGCCTGTGTCTTGACGAGCGCGGCAGGCGCGTTCGGTGGAAATATCCCCTGGCAGGGCTGGGCGATTGTGATTGCGGTCTGCATCGCCATCGGCATTGCCTGGATGATCATCCGAAGCCGAAATTCCCACCTTTTTCTCGCATAAAGGAGTCCGCCATGTTTACCACTGAACAAGCTTCCCGATTTGTTTTGAAATCTTATTTCACACTGCTCAATCGCACATACGACGTGAGGGGAATGAGCTCCCTTCCAGCAGGACCCAGGATCATTGCGATGAACCATACCCCGGGCTGCGATCCGTTTTATCTGCCCTTTCTATTGAATGAAACGCCTCACTTTCTCTTGCAGGATGGTCTGTTCACCATCCCGGTGATTGGTTCCATATTGAAGGGAACAGGTCAAATCCCTGTCTATCGTGGCACAGAGAGAGCCAAAGATGCAAAGGAACAAGCCTGTGCCTTGCTTCGTGAAGGGAAAACGATTGCCATCTTCCCGGAAGGAAAAGATGTGCATCCAGGTCAACGCATCCCGGCCAAAAGTGGCACCGTACGAATGTCCATCGAAACGGGCGCGCCGATCATCCCGCTCGGTCTATATGCTCCGCCACAATCCCTCACTTCCCTCAACTTCAATTGGCACGGAAGCGCACGGACAGGCGCATGGCAATTCAGCGGCAAAAGTTATATGCGTTTTGGCGCTGCCTGGAAACCGGATGCACAGTCCGACGTCCATGCGCAAACCGAAGAACTCATGGGCTGCATCTATTCACTCGTGGCAGAGGCTGAAAGAGATGCACAGTACGCGTCGTTTCCCTCTCTCAATCCCATCCTGCGCTGATCAACAACATTGTATTCAAGCAACTTTTCTTTTCAAAGATAGAGGACTATCATGGTTAACCAAATTCGATTTCATATTCGTGTACAGGATATATTGCGGCTTATTCGGGTGGAAGATTATGGGACGTTTATTCAACTGGTAATAGGATTCATCCTGGCTGGCAGCCGGGATTGGCAATACCTGATAGCTGCGCTGATCATCCTGGCGCCTTGCGTCTATGGAGGCTTGTATGCCCTAAACGATGCTCACGATGCCACGCTGGACCGATTGCATCCTCTCAAGCGTACGCGTCCGGTAGCGGCAGGTCGCATCCATCCTCACATGGCTTTTATTCTGGGTGCCAGCCTCATCACGATAGGTGTGGGTCTTGCTTTCCTATTCGACTTCAAGGTTTTTGTGCTGACTCTGCTCTTCGTTGTAATCAATCTGGCTTACACATTCTGGCTTAAGTCCGTGCCGTATGTTGAAATTGCCATGAATACGATCACACATCCGTTGCGTTTCATTTCAGGCTTGTGGCTGGCTGGGAGTTGGGTCCACTGGACGATCATTGCCGCGTGGGCGCTGGCTGTATTTGCAATCACCACGCTTAAACGTGTCAAGGAAATGAAGGAGTCTTCCTCCTCTGTGAGACCGGTACTTCGATATTATGATGAATCGAAGTTGAAGACGCTCATGGCTTTCACTCTGGGTTTCCTGCTCGGGATGTGGCCCTTCACCCATGATCATGCTTTCATCCTGACCGGAATCTGGCTTGCTCTGGCTTCCGTTTCAGTCCTTGGTTACTTCCATGTTCCTGCCATAAAGCGTCTTGAAGAATATTTATGGCGATAGGAAGAACTCCGAACAGAATCATTTTTCGAGGGACAAAGGCCAGGATAGGGTCTCATCAGGCGCGCCTGGCACGTCCCAATCTCTGCCGTCCGCATTCCCTCACACTTTAACAGGGGGCATTCCCGCTGGTACACCCGAATCTGGCATCCAGATTCAGTTCACCCTGGATGTACACGAAAACTTATATTTTCACCTGGTACAAGAGCAATATCTAACCTATTTTCCATCCCCTATTTGGAAAATTCGCAGTTGGATAAAACGCATACCTCATGGAAGAGTACGATGAAGTAGTTATATAGCACATGCCGCAAATCCCCCTACTTATATGAATTTGACGTTCTTGGTTGACTTTGTTCGAAGAATCACTATACTGATAAACAGGAAGACAACATTGTGGATACAGGGGGAGTCCGCCAGCCAAGGAGGATACCATGTTCGCTATTCGTAAATTCACGCAAATATTTGTTTCATTCATCGTCATACTGACCATGATGTTCAATGGTTTCGATTCCTCATCCGTCCAAGCTCAGGGCAAGGGTGGAATCAAACGTGAGATCAATGCCGATAGCGGCAGGGTCAGCTTCATCGGTCCTGAGAGCGGACGCGCTGTAGCGGCCTCCGAGGCTCTGGGGATTCCATCCAGCGGTCCGCGTCCGGCGAATCCGGCCCTGGCACTGGTCAAGCGCTTTGCTCCTGAATTCGGGCTGGCAAATCCCGGGCGCGACCTGGCCGAGATCAAGTCGCATCGCCTCGAGAATGGACGCGTCACCGCGCGCTACCAGCAGAACTATCAAGGCATCCCAGTGCTGGCAGGCGAGCTGATCGTCAATACGAACGACAATGGCGACCTGTATTCCATGAGTGGAGAGGTGTCACCGGCCTTATCACTTCAAACCCAGCCGGGGATTGACTCTGAACAAGCGCGTCAGACCGCGCTGCAAGCCGCCCGAAAGTGGTACTCCGCGAGCCATACAGACTTTGTCAGCACGCAACCGGAGCTATGGATCTTCGACGAGAGCCTGATTCAGCCGAGCGCGCGTCCGCCCGAACTCGTCTGGCGCATGGAAGTGACTTCTGCCGATCACAGCCAGCCCATCCGCGAACTGGTCCTCATCAACGCCCAGACCGGAAAACTCAGTTTCCATTTCAATCAGATCGATACTGCCTGGCATACTCATGCAGCCGCGGGGACGATTTACACGTTGCAGGATCCTCCAGTTACTCCCATCGAAACACCTCCACCAACTGAGACACCCCTGCCCATGGAAACGCCTGTCCCAGTGGAAACCGTGGTATCGAATCTCGCCGAGCCTGCACAGGTTGAGTCAGGAACTAATGAAGTGGCTGCTCTTGCAGCAACCTG